>QIKW01000053.1 GCA_003231975.1 Acidimicrobiia bacterium | reverse complement strand
GGTTCGAATCTAGTGCCTTGACCGGCAGCGTCGCTGGGGTAGCACGTTCGGGTTTGCGCGAAACGGAAACGACCCAGATCGGCGAAGCCCGGTCTGCGACAGCAGACCCAAAACAACAACGCGTAGTCGCCATCGGCGACCAGCGAGAAGGAAACGACTCAGATCGGCGAAGCCCGGTCTGCGAAAGCAGACCCAATTAGGACGTCGTGCCGGTGCTGGCAATGTATGCGGGGTTCTGGATGAACACAGCAACCAGATCGGATCTGGTCATCGCCCCAGAGCTCAGCTGGCTGATCCAGTAGCTGCCACCGGAAACGTCTGGCACCCTGCCGATCATTTCGATGAACAGTGCCGTCACGAACTGAGTGTCGGTGCCTCCATAGCGAGCCTTGAAGTCTGGCGACTCCACAAACGCGGCGACCATTGCCTCGCGGCTAGAACCAGATGTCAGCCAGAACTGAGCCCCAGCACAGTCCGGCTGGGCCGAATAGGTGGCTTCGTACAATCGGGCCAGCAGACCAGCATCGGGTCCCTGCGGAGCCGAGGTGGATGTTCTGGCCACGTTCTCAGGAGAGGCGGCAATGAGCGCCAACACTTCATTCGGCGCAAGCCTGCCGGACCAGATCTCCTGGCTCCAGTAGCTCAGGCCGCCTGCCTCGGGGGCCCGGTCCAGCACGTTGGTGTACACGCTGTTGACAAACAAAGGCCAATCTCCAGCGGCGATCGCCGAGCCGTAGCGGCCCCGGCCTTCTGAGGAGTCCAAGAACGTGGCGGCCATTGTGGCCTGGCCCATGCCGCCCGCCGCCTGGCTGATCCAATACGAAAGCCCTGACGGGTCTGGAGACCGGCCAAAGCCCGCCCGGTAAAGCCGCGTGACCGAGTCATCCAAGGGCCGGTCGGCGTCGAGCCAGGGCCAGGCCGCGCAGGCGTCTCTGGTGGTGATGGGAGCGACCGGCCGGGACGGCACCGTCGATGAGGGGGCCGGAGCTGAAGGGATCGGCGGTGAAGGGACCGGCGGTGAAGGGATCGGCTCCGCGGGAACAGGCACCGCAATTGGGAGAAAGACCGGAGGAGGAGGCCGCACCGGCTGGGCGGCTGGAGGGGTTGCAATGCAGCCATCTTTGTGGGCCGCCAGTTCTGTACTGGTTACTCCCTGAAGAGACGTTGAGACCCGAGGAGTGGCGCCAGACCATGTCTGACCGCGGCCCTGGGCCTTAACTGTGGCCGTTGACCGGTAGGGGTTCACCGACACATAGAAAGTGCCGGTGGAGGTGCAGGCCAGGCCGACAGCAACTACATCTGCGTTTTCAGAAAGCAGGGACTGGCGGGCGAAGTCAGACAACATCATGGCAGCAACGGCATCAAAGGGGGTTGTCGCTCGGGCCTTGGCCTCGCCACTGATCGAATCGGGTCTGCCAAGAGACGGATTGGCCTTGCCAGCCCGCAGCCAAGCTCTGATTTCGTCAAAGGCATAGGACCGAACCTGGCCGTTGTCTCGCATTCGCTGGGCCGCCAAGGTTGACAAGTTGGCGTCGTTAATGACTCGCAGGGGCGACAGCCCTCGAGCGGCACGTTCTTTGTTGATCCACCAGACCACGTCGGAGCCCACTCGTTGTTCTGCCGCGGTGCTTGGGGCAGGCGAAGCTATCCGGGATGAGGCGTCAACCGGAACCGGATTGAGGCTGAGAAGGGCCAGGACCGCGGTTAGGACAACCACGGCCACTTGTGTGCGGCGATGCATCAAATCTCTCTCTCTGAGCCCAGGCGGGTTTTGGGCGCTGTAACCGTATCGACACATGAGCGCCACAATCTTAAGCGGTTTCTTTCAACTTTGTTGCAGAATAGCGAAGCTTGATCATGTGATCTCAAGGCACGGACGGGAGGTGTTGACCAAGGGTCGCAATTCTGGATAGTCAAGCGTCTTTGAAGCCCCGCTGATTCTTTACAGCAGGCCCGCCGATCCTGCCAAGGTGGTGACGGCTCAGGGTCAGGTGTGTGACTTCGGTAACCCCGGGAGTTCTTTTGGTCGTCAATGTGTTCAACTCATCAATACAGATCGCCTGAAAGGGGTTAACCGACATGAGTTCAGATACAGCCGCTGCGAACACTGCATCCCCAAACCCGTCCCCAAACCCAGCTACTCCAACCACCACTGTTGCTGGCACAATCGCTGCCGCCAGAAACCAGATCGCAGGCACGCAGTACATCGCGGTGGCAGACTGCGTCGACTACCTGTTGGACTGCCGTAACGCCGCGGTGCGCCCCGATGTGAAGGGCGTGATCACCAACCTCTTGCCAGACTTCATCAACGGCAACCTTCGGCCGACACAGTCATTCGAAGAAGCGCTCGACCAGATACAGATGGTCCTGCAAGTGGATGCTGTGTTCGACGAGCAACTGCTTGACGCCGACCCCGCCCACTGAGCTTGGAAAACAGTTTCGCTAAAGCCACATCGGCTAGTTCCGAGCCGGTTCGATCATCCTACGGATTCTGGGGTGGCTCGGGCTGACCGCTCGCTGTGGCCAGCCCCGCCCAGGCGCAGAAGTTCTGGATCATGCGTTTTCCGGCCGGGTGTTCCTCGGTCCAGTACTCGGGGTGAAATTGGGTGCCAACTACCCGACGCTGCTCGTTCACGATCATCTGGATCGGCGTGATGCTGGTTGCTGCCAATACTCTGAATCCCTCAGGCACCGCTTTCAGTTCCCAGCTGTGGGCGTTGCGCATTATCGGCGCAGGCCCAAGCCCCTCAAGAACCGGGTGCGAGCCGGTGAGCGGCATAGCGAAGTAGCCGTACTCCTTCTGCATCCCCGGGTTCTGTTCGGGATTTGGATCCTCTTCGCCGTCTGGGATGGTGCCGATCTCGCCAGGCGGCACACCAAAGGCGGCTCCGATTACCTGCATGCCCCCACAGAAACCGAACATTGGGACAGCCGCTTCGCGGATCACTTCGAACATTGCGTCCTGGCCACCCTGGCCGAAGTCGGCTGGGGTTGAGCTGCTGCCGGAGAAGAAAATGGCGCGGATCGAGAGACGGCCAAGCAGCCGATCGGTTAGCAGGTTGTAGCGAACAAGGTAGACCTCGTCGCCGGTGACGTCTTCCAACCGGTACTTGATGCGGGTGCGCGCCGCCATCAGCCACTGGCCATGCGGCTTTTCGTATCCAGACTGGTGCTCTGTGTCGACGAAGAGAATCAATGGCTCATCCGCGCACGCCGATCTCAGGTGCGGCCGGTGACGTCTAGGCCAGCATTGCGTTCATGTCTTCCACCGACGGGTGGAAGTAGAACGAGCCAGACGCCGGGTTTGAGAAGTCGGTTAGCTGGTCTCGAATGCCGCTGCCGTCGGTGTTGTACATGGCGTCCATGCGCTCCCGCAGAGGGGCTTGAGCCTTGCAGAAGCCCATGAAATAGAGGCCAAGGGAGCCGTCGTGGAAGGCGTAAGGCGTTGACCGGCGGGCGATCTCGTCTCGCTTTGGGCTGCCTTCACTGCCGTGGTTGCCATCTTCGCGAAGCTCCACATGGGCCACGTGCGAGGTGGCTGGCAGGGTGGCCAGCTTTGCTGTTTCCGGGGCCTTCTTACGACCGAACACCTTCTCTTGATCTTCAACCGACATTGCGTTGAAGCTCTTGAGATCGTGGATCCAGCGTTGGGCGATTGAGAAGCTGCCACCGGCGCCGACATCTCCGTCGGCGATCAAAGCCACCTCGGGCTGGCGGTGGCCTTCGGGGTTGCCGGTGCCGTCGACAAAGCCGGTGAGATCCCAAGAGTCACGCCAAATGAACGTTGGGGTTTCACGGGCCACCGACATGTGGCCCTCCAGTTCGGTGCGGGCCAGGAACTGAAGCTCCCAGATCATGTCTTTGTCTGTGCCGTTGTACCAAAGGAGAAGTTCTTCCTGAGTGCCCTTGGCTTCACGGCCGCTGCCGTCGCCTGCCACAAAGGTTTCATAGGGCTGGAAGTCGCCAACAGCTGGGCCGCCGAGGTCGGCCAACAAAGTGGGGCCCATCCCAATGCAGAGATTGATGTCGTGACCAGCGGCGGCGTTGATGGCGTCTCTGAGAACACCTTTGATGTGGCCAAGGTCTGCACCGTCTGTACGGCTGAGGTGCACGTACCACTGGTTCCGACCCATTTCGTTGAAGATCGCGGGCTGAGGCGTTGCCATTGTTTCTTCTCCTAAAGGTGACTGTGGAGCGGCAGGCTAGCCCGCCGAAACCAACCCTGGCCAGGTGCCGGGAAGACTCTGCAATATTGAGGTGCCCCAACTCGGTGGTTGCCCGCCATGATGGGCCTGTGGAGATCACGCTTAGCGAGGGCCCAGGCGGCCTGACGGTGAAGTTCGGGACCGAGGGTGAGCGAGAATTCACGTGGCGTTGGATCAAAGATCACGGCGAAGATCCCCAGAGTGTTGACCGTGAAACCGGGCAGCGGCTGGTTGACACCTTCGCCATTCACCCGAATCTGCAAGCCTCAGACGCGAGAGTGGAGGGGGCAAACCTGGTGGTTGAGTGGGCCGACGGCGCGCCGGCCACTTCGGTTGCGATTGACACCTTGGCCCAGGCTTCGGGGGTTTTCACCGCCCCAGACGAACGGCAACTTTGGACCGCTGTCACCGCGCCAGACCCGGTGCCAGTGGCGTTCGCCGAGCTTGCACGCTCTGACGAAACGCTGGGTCAGGCCCTGGGGCATCTACTGCGTGACGGGTTCACGGTTGTTGACGGATTGCCAAACGACCTCGACAGTACCCGGGCCTTAATTGACCGATTGGGAGGAGTGAGGAACTCGGTGTTCGGCGACATCTGGTCGGTAGTTTCTGGCTCTGGCCAGCACGCAGACAGCGCTTATGCGTCCATCGGTTTGGAACCTCACACCGACGGCACATACAGCTACGAGGGCCCTGGTTTTCAGGTGCTGCACTTCACCCAAACCGGAGACAGCGGAGGCGAGAGCGAACTGGTTGACGGAATGGCCGTCTGTCAGCAGCTGCGCGAACTGAACCCGGCCTACGTCAAGACGCTGGCCACGGTGGAGGTGCCCGCTCGCTACGTCGAGCCAGGAGTTGAGCTTGTGGCCCGGCGGCCTGCGCTGAGATTCAACCATTTAGGACGGTTCAGCCAGATCAGCTTCAACAACTACGACCGCACCCCGCTGTGGCTGCCTCCAGCAGAGATGGACGCCTTCTATGAGGCCTATCTAGCGTTACATGAGCTGGTCATGCAACCGAGCAACAGGTTCGTCCGCCGGCTTGACGAGGGCGAGGCACTAATCTTTGACAACTGGCGGCTACTTCACGGCCGAACAGCCTTCACCGGCGAACGCCGATTCCAAGGCGGCTACCTAAACCAGGAAGACGTGCAAAGCCGCCGGCTCACCCTGGGGCGCGCCAAGGCCGGCTGAACCTGCGAGCCTGAATCGGAAAGGCCGCCCCGCTAGACTTGAGGCCGGTCAAGATCGCTCTTTCCAGATTTCGAACTGGAACGGATTAGGTGCGTTTTCTTCACTATTCCATGCCAGTTCGACTGTATCCACTTCCGCGGACGCGCCTTTGCTACGTGAGGTGGTCGTTCGGTCACTGAGGGCGGTGCGGACGCGTCTGTTGGAGTGGGAGGGTTTGCGGGTGGGCCGACGTGGCCGAGTTGGGACCATCGTTCGCAGGTTGGTCTCGGAGCGGTGACCTCCGCAGTCAGGGGAAGCGAGCAGTGGCGTACGACAGTGCTGGAAAGACCCGTGTGGGGAGTTGCTGGATCGGCCAGAGCAGTTTGGGGCTTGGTTGCAAGCGAGTTGGTAGTGGGTAGGCCCTGCTGGCTATGTTCAGTTATCGCCCCATGCGCTGAGGTTCGACCATTTAGGACGGTTCAGCCAGATCAGCTTCAACAACTACGACCGCACCCCGCTGTGGCTACCGCCAGCTCACGCTGGCCAATGGCTAACCCCGACTCGTTCACAACCACCAAATCCATGATTCGCCATCGGTGGGTGGCTCGTTCAGAAAGTCAGATAGGGCGACGATGAGGTTTCCAGGGTAGGCAAGCGCTGCTCGATTGAATCGCTTGGGGCTGGTCAAGATCAATCCCGCGTGTGTCCTTCCATCGCCAGCCCATTGGGTCGCGAGAGACATGAAGTCGGCCACGTTCTCTGTGACGACAGCCCGTTCTGCCGCACCGGCATAGACAAGGAGATCCTCATCAGCCATACCGCGGAGGTCCTGCGTTGCTGCTACTGCTACCACATCGAATGAGTCCTCTGTAAGGACACCGGCGATCCTGGGAGCGTGCATCTCATCAAGTAGGAGCTTCACTTCCCGAGCAGTTCGCGCTGGCGGCGCCACGATGCTTCAGCCTCTTCAGCGAGGCTGGCACGAGCGGCGAGCAACCCATCTATCTCGTCGGTGTGGTCGGCGTAGTAGACCAGCGCTACGTCAACCAGAGTTTCGGGAACCTCCAGCAACTCCGCCGCTCGGGACCGGCGCTGATCTACCGGAACGTCCCCACCAACGACTGCTCCGATCACATCCGCTACTTCGGGGCCGCCGATCAGCACCGGTCGACGACCAGACGACCCGTCACGAAACACCACCATGGGGTGGGCTTCCATGCGAAGCCCCTCGTCGATCAGGCGCTCGGCTCGGGTGGAGACCCCAATGTGGTGCCGGTGGGCACTGGCCTTGAGACGTCGATGCACCGGCTCGTCTGAGAATCTGATCGAAACGACTGGCATGACTACACTGTAGTCTATTGTCAGAACACGAAGCGAGCCGGACTGGGAGCGAGCCCAGGACGACAATGTGGGGTAAGCAATGAATGAGCCATTTGCGGGCGACAAGAAGACTGGGCAGTCGATCCTCGGGCCGTTGGAGCGACGGTTCATCGACTGGGGCATCCCCAAGGTGCCAAAACCGATCTTGAGTCAGCACCTCACAATGGTCACGCTGGCGTGGTCGGCTGGCACCATCTTGTTCGGTTGGTTGGCCACCGACAACCGGGCCTGGCTGCATGCCATGTCGGCAATGGTTGTTGGCCAGTGGCTGACAGACTCGTTCGACGGTTCACTCGGCAAGTACCGCAAACAGGGCCTGGTGAAGTGGGGCTTCTTCATGGACCACTTGCTTGACCTGCTGTTCGCAGGGTCGATTGTGATTGGCTATTCGTTTCTAGTTGAATCCGGCTGGCTCGAGTTCCTGTTCTTGATTCTCTTGCTGGTCACAACCGCAACGATGGCGGTGTCTTTCCTGTCCTTCGCCGCCACCAACCAGTTTCAGATCGCCTACTACGGCATTGGACCCACCGAGATTCGCATCGGGTACGTGGCTCTCAACACGCTGGTGTTCTTCGCAGGCACCGAGATCTTCAGTTGGGGCGTACCCCTCATCGTGGCACTCAACGTCGCCGCGTTGGCAATGTTGACCATCCAGACCAGCCGCAATCTTTGGCGCACGGACTACGAGGCAAACGTCGACGACGCCCCCCGTCCAACGTAACGGTGCTTTTTGGCGGAGAGAGGGGGATTCGAACCCCCGGAACCCTTGCGGGCTCAACGGTTTTCAAGACCGACGCGATCGTCCACTCTGCCATCTCTCCGGAGCCGACGATAGCAACGGGGCCTATAACTCCGCCTTACCAGATTTCGAACTGGAACGGATTAGGTGCGTTTTCGTCACTATTCCATGCCAGTTCGGCTGTGTCCACGTCCGCGGACGCGTTTAGTGAGGAGGGACGCGCTCAGAAGAGACGTCAAGATCAGTTCTTTGGCCCACACAGTGGGGAGTTGCTGGCTCGGAAGGTTCGGGCTTGGTTGCAAGCGAGTTGGTAGTGGGTAGGCCCTGCTGGCTATGTTCAGTTATCGCCCCAACCAGCCCTGATCAAGCTATGCAGAAGTTTCCGTTTGGCCAGATCTCGATGCTTGGCGTTGTAACCATCGCCGCCTACGGCACTTGGTTCTACACCTTCGGGGTGCTGTTGGACCCGATCCTGGAGGACACAGGGTGGCCCGAGCGCTGGGTTAGTGGCGCATTTGCCCTTTCGGCCGCTGGCGGGGGGCTACTGGCCCCATTGGCCGGGCGTCTGCTTGACCGGTACCGCAGCCGCGTTCTCTTCCTGGCAGCCGCGCTACTGAGCAGCAGCGGCCTGCTTCTGGCATCGGCAGCCACAACGCTTCCGCTGTTCGTATTGGGAGGCGTTGTTGGCGGAGCCAGCCTGTCGGCCTTCGGTTTCTACCACGTAACCCAAACCACGGCGGTTCGAGTGGCGCCACACGCCACAACCAGGGCAATCGCCGTCCTCACCATCTACGGGGCCTTCGCCTCCACGATCTACCTGCCCGTTGCTGCTGCGCTGGTGCAGGCCACCGACTGGAGAACAACGCTGCGCATCCTAGTGGTGGCCACCACGCTGGTTCTGCTACTTGCCACGGTGGTGGTCAAGGAGAACGTTGACCGAACACCAAAGCAGCGGGGCGACAGTTTCCGCCAGTCTTTGGCCAGAACGGCAGTGCGTCGCTACGCCATAGCCACCGCCGGTGTTGGCGTGGCCAGCGGCGTGATTCTGGTTTACCAGGTGCCCCTGATGACCGCAGCCGGATTGCCGCTGACCACGGCCGCTGCATTGGCTGGGGCCCGCGGGATGGCCCAACTTGGCGGTCGGGTGCCGTTGACGTGGATGGTTGATCGACTTGGCGCAAGAGCATCGCTTCAGCTCGCGTTCGCCGCGGTTGGAGTTGGGGTGCTGCTGCTTGCAGCAACCTCAGGCATTGCGATTGGGCTGGTGTTTGTGGTCATTGCGGGCTTTGGAATCGGGGCCACATCTCCCCTTCAGGGCATCTATGCCAGTCAGTTGTTTCGTCCGGAACGACTTGGCAGTTCTATGGGAATGATCAGCATGATCTTCGGGCTGTCAACTGCGGCGGGCCCGGCCGCGGTTGGCGTCCTAGCCGACCTGACTGGCAACCGGTGGTGGGGAATTGTGATCGGGGCGGTAGCGGCAGCAATGGCAACAGCGCTGATGGGAAGCGCTGCTGACGTGCCAAATGACACAGCCGTTGAGTGACCGAGGACACAGAACAAATGGCCGAGCAATAGCACAATCGTGTCAGGTCATGGTGTTGCTGCACCCGCGTCACCTGGCCAATTCGGAGGGTTAACCAGCACGAGGGGATCAACCGCAGCCTAAAAACTTGCGATTTCGTGCCCATAGCCGGCGTTTGGGTGGCGGATCGGGTCGACACGGAGGGGTGTCGGCCCGATCACCGGTGGTGGCACAGATCCCTCCTGGGAAAGGAGCAGACGTTCCCCGCCTGCTCCGTCGGATCCTGCTGGGGTGACAGGCTACTCATCGTGTCATTCCGGCAGGCCGACATACCTGGCCTACCGACTCTGCCCTCGGTCTACCAGCTGGCTGCGATGTATTGTGTCTCGCAGAACTCATAGATGCCCTCGCTGGCACCCTCGCGGCCGAGGCCGCTCTGCTTCATCCCGCCAAACGGGGCAGCCGGGTCAGACATCGCCCCTCGATTCAACCCAACCATCCCAGACTCCAGGCGCTCGCTAACGCTCAACCCAAGCCCAATGTTCTGGGTGTAGACATAGGCGGCAAGGCCCATCTCGGTGTTGTTCGCCTGGCTGATCATCAGGTCTGTGTCTGTGAACGGAATCACCGGCGCAACCGGGCCGAATATCTCAGCTTCGGTAATTGGCGACTGGGGAGAGACGTTTCCAAGCACCGTTGGCTCATAGAAGAAGCCAGGTCCGCTCACCGGCCCGCCACCAAGAGCTGTGGTTGCCCCAGCCCCAACTGCCGCCTTGACCAGGCCATCAATGCTGTCAACTGCACCAGCGTTGATCATCGGGCCGCACTGAACGCCTGGCTCCATGCCACTTCCAACTTTCATCGCCCCCATGGCTGTGGCCAGCTTCTCGGTGAACTCATCAGCAACACCAGCCTGGGCAAAGAAGCGATTCGCCGCGGTGCAAGTCTCGGCCGAGTGGCGCATCTTCGCCACCAACGCGCCCTCAACCGCGGCCTCAACATCGGCGTCGTCGAACACGATGAACGGGGCGTTGCCGCCAAGTTCCATACACACTTTCAACACCCGCTGCGCAGCACGGGCCAGCAACACGCGGCCCACCTCGGTTGAGCCGGTGAAACTAACCATTCTGGTTGCCTTGTGGTCTACAGCAGCTCCGAACCAGGCGCCCGAGTCCTTTGTTGGCACCAGGTTGACCAGCCCGGTCGGCACCCCTGCTTGTTCCAGCAACTCACCGATTCGCAAAGCAGTAAGCGGAGCTTCCCTTGGCGGTTTGATCACAACCGCGTTGCCAGCAGCCAAGGCAGGGGCAAGCTTTCGGGTGATCATGGCTGCTGGGAAATTCCATGGCGTCACGATCACAACAACACCAACCGGCGGATGGCGCACAATGATTTTGTTGGCCCCTCCCGGAGCGGTGCTGATTGAGCCCCGAATCCGCACAGCTTCCTCAGAGTTCCAGCGGAAGAATTCAGCCGCGTACGCAATCTCGCCCTTGGCGTCGGCCAGCGGCTTGCCGTGCTCGAGGGTGATCAGTTCTGCCAGCTCGTCTGTGTGGTCAATCAGAATCTGAAAGCAGTTGCGCAGAACCTCGGCCCGAACCCGAGGGGCCGTTGCGGCCCAGCCCCGCTGAGCCGCCGCCGCGGCATCACACGCAGCGACCGCGTCGGCCGGAGTGCCTGCTGCTATCGACGCAACCTCGTCGCCGGTGGCCGGGTTCAGCACCGAGATCTGGTCGCCATCGGCCCCATCGCGCCATGTGCCGTCAATCAGCAACTGGGTCTTCATCAGCGCACCTCCTGCATCGGTTTGATCTAGGTGAATTCGATTTACTGGTAGAGCTTTGGGATCCGGTGGGTGCCCGTGGCGATGGCAACGTTCTTGGTGTCCATATAGAAGTCAAAGCTCCAGTCTCCCCCGTCACGCCCGATACCGCTGCGCTTCACTCCGCCGAACGGGGTTGGCAGGTGACGAACGTTCTGAGAGTTGACCCAAACCATGCCAACATCCAACCTGTCTGAAACCCGATGAGCGCGGGTTAGATCGTTTGTCCAGAGGTATCCGGCCAGGCCATATTCAACGTCGTTGGCAACGGCAACCGCTTCGTCTTCGTCTGCAAACGGGATGGCGGTTAGCACCGGCCCAAAGATCTCTTCCTTGGCAATACGCATGCCCCTGCTGGCTCCTGTGAACAGAGCCGGGGCAACATAGTGAGAGTCTTCCCCCGGCTGACCTGCGTAGTCAGTGCCGCGGTGCACGATCGCTCCCTCTTCAGCCGCCGTTGCGAAGTAGCTGCACACTTTTTGAACATGGTTGCGGTGGATCAGGGGGCCAACAACGGTGCTGGGATCCAGCGGGTGGCCAACAGGAATAGTACGAATCCGCTTGGCTAGTTTCTCGGTGAACTCATCATGAACGGACTGCTGCACAAGGACCCGACTGGAGCTGGTGCAGCGTTCTCCGTTGAGGCTGTAGATCATGAAGATCGTGGCATCCAGGGCGCGCTCTAGATCCGCGTCGGCAAACACGATGACCGGGTTCTTGCCGCCTAGTTCAAAATGAACTCGTTTCAGGGTTGGGGCGCCCTGGGCTTGAATCAGCGACCCCGTTTGAGACTCGCCAACGAAGGCCACCGCCTTTATGGCCGGATGCTCGGTAAGAGTTTTGCCTGCGGTTTCGCCCATGCCGTGCACCACGTTCAACACACCTGGCGGGAGGCCAGCGTCCAACGCAATCTCGGCCAGAAGTTGAGCGGTGAACGGGCTCCACTCGGCAGGCTTGTGAACAACCGTGCAGCCTGCGGCCAGCGCTGGCGCAATCTTCCACGTACTCAACATGAACGGTGTGTTCCACGGCGTTATCACAGCCACGGGGCCAATGGCCCGCCGGCTGGTGTAGTTCAGATGATCCGGGGTTGGAAGTGCCTTGCCATCTGCTGCCGCCGGAGCCTGGTCGGCAAAGTAGCGAAAATTGGCAGCCCCTCGAACCGCAGCCGCGTTCATGAACCGAATGGCCTGGCCGGTGTCGACAGACTCAACAACGGCTATCTGTTTGGCCCGGTCGACAATTAGGTCTGCCACATTGTGCAGGATCCGGCGCCGCTCTTCGCCAGGGGTGGTCGCCCATGCCTCGAATGCGTCTGTCGCGGCGCGGGCCGCCAGGTCAACCTCTGGGCCATCACCAGAGGCAACCTCACCAAGATGGCCTCCGTCAATTGGTGAGTAGTTGGCAAAGGTGGCTGCCGAAGCACTCGGCTGCTGAGCGCCGTTGATGAGATGCAGGGTTGGGTTGTTGGCGAAACGGTCAAGGTGGCGGCTGGCCAAATCCAGGTTCTGGTCAAAGGTTGAGTTTGAGTCAGCCACGCGGCGCTCCCTTGGTTGCCTGCGTCTCGATGCGGGTGCGGACGTGGTTGTGATTGATTCGGAACTGAGTGTTCATTTCTTGGATCTCAACGCTGAGGGCGACCGCGTACGTGTGCCCAATCGGGCTAACAGTGGTTTCCAAAGCGGCCATCAACGACTCAAGCAAGCTGGCCTTGTCTTCGGCGCTGCGACCGGGGGCCAGCCTGGCCGTTAGGGCGATCAAACCGTTCGTTGGGTCGCCATCGGCGATGCGGTAGCTGCTGAACGGGATCGCCCTTGTGCGTAAACCGGGAAGCGGGATCACGGGATGCGCCAGCGCGGCGGTATGAACCCGGTCAACCATTTCCTGCACATCAAGAGGGCCTTCCAGATTGCCTGAGTACTCAATTACCAGATGGGGCATGGTTGGCCGTTCAACAGCTGCAAAGGGGGATGGGCTTCGCCCAACTGTTTAACATGTGTATTAACCCTTTCCAAGACCCTCCCTAGACTTGACCGCATGTCATTGCAGCTCGGAAGCCACCCATCGTTCGCAGGCAGGCCTGGGCCCTTACTGCTAATAGTGGCCGACGGCGTTGGCGTGGCACCCCCTCACCCCAGCAACGCCGTAACCGAGGCGGCCACCCCAACACTTGACGCGTTGACAGCTAGTGAGTTGGCCACCGAGCTGTTGGCTCACGGCCCCGCGGTTGGCTTGCCGTCGGTGGATGACATGGGCAACAGCGAGGTTGGCCACAACGCCCTTGGGGCGGGCCGTATTTTCGACCAAGGGGCCAAGCTAGTAAACCGGGCGCTGGCCAGCGGCGCCATTTTCCAGTCACCGGTGTGGACCGAGGCCATTCGGGCAGCCAAAACAGGCACGCTCCATTTCATTGGGCTTCATTCTGACGGCAACGTTCACTCTCACAACGACCACCTGTACCAACTGGCGGCCAGAGCGGCCGAGGAGGGCGTAACCAGTGCGGCCGTTCACATTTTGCTAGACGGTCGAGACGTGCTAGCAAGGTCTGCGCTCCGCTACATCGAGCGCACCGAGGAAGTACTGGCCGCTATCAACGTCGACCACGGCTGCAATTTCAGGATTGCGTCTGGTGGTGGCCGCATGAGCATCACGATGGACCGCTACGAGGCCGACTGGCCAATGGTAGAGCGCGGCTATCACTGCCATACCCATGGCGTTGGCCGCGGCTTCTCGTCGGCAACCGAGGCCGTCACAACCATGTATGCCGAAGCCGACCAAACGGGCGCCAACACCGGAGATCAGTACTTAGACCATTTCGTTGTTGTCGACAGCAGCGGCCTACCCGTTGGCCCAATCACAGACGGGGATTCGGTGCTGCTCTACAACTACCGAGGTGACCGCGCCATTGAGATCTCCCGAGCTTACGAAGAGGCTGAGTTCACCAAGTTCAACCGAGGAGCCCATCCCGATGTGTTCTACGCCGGGATGCTGCAATACGACGGGGATGCGCTGATCCCCAAGAACTACCTGGTTGAACCGCCTGCCATTGACCGGACGATGGGAGAGTTCCTGTGCGCGGCGCGGGTCCGGAGTTTTGCCATCAGTGAAACCCAGAAGTTCGGTCACGTCACCTACTTCTGGAACGGCAACCGGTCTGGCTACATCGACGAATCCCTTGAGACCTACAAAGAGATCCCGTCCGACAATGTGGAGTTCGACACCACACCGGGAATGAAGCTGCGGGAAATCACAGACGAAACCATCGATCTGTTGCGCAGCGGCGAATACCAGTTCGGCAGGCTCAACTTTCCGAACGGCGACATGGTTGGCCACACTGGCAACCTGAAAGCGACGATTGCCGCTATGAAGGTGCTGAACGATTGTGTGGCCGAGTTGGTTCAGGTGATCACTGAGCTTGACGGGGTTCTGATCTACACAGCAGATCATGGCAACGCCGACGTCATGTACACAGAAGCCGACGGTGTCCGATCTCCAAAGACCTCTCACACTCTCAACGGGGTTCCGTTCGCCATCCACGATCCCAACTACGACGGTGAATACCAGATGTCGCCCCCGGCTGACGCCGGCTTGGCCAACGTGGCCGCCACCGTGTTCAATCTGCTTGGGTTCGAGGCCCCGGCTGACTACCAGCCAAGCCTGATCAAATTTGAATAGTTCGAGGCGTCAGACTCAGGCGTCAGAACTCAGCGCCGTTCCACCAGCACGCGACAGCCCGTTCGCCTGGCCTCTTCGGCAGCAAGGGCCGCCATGTGGCTGGGAATGGCGGTGGCAAGACCCGACGCCGACTTGTGGCCGGGCTCGGTAACCACCTTCACGAAGTCTCGCATTAGCCCGGTGTCGCCCCCGCCGTGACCGCCCCGGTCGGCCCGCTTGGAAGGGTCGATCGACTCAACCAATCCTTTGCCGTGACCAAACACCTCAATTCGAGGTTTGGATCCGAAACGGGCCCAGATGGTTCCGTTGGTGCCGTCGATCGTTGTGATCCTGGTCTCCTCGTGATGATGGCCAGAAATCCCGAGGGTCATGATGGCGCCAGAGCGCATTTCAAATGCTGCTGTTTGGCGATCTGGCACGTCGTTGTCGCAGGCGTAGACACAGCGGCCGTAGCGGCCGGTCTCAAGAGCCACCTGCCTGGCGGCCTGGCTTGGTTCGGGTGCAATGGTGTTGGCGGGCCAGGCATCCCTCTTGTTCAAGTAGAGCGCCCGGGCGTCGTACAGACAGCTCACCTCGCAGCCGTCGGTGCAACGATCCGGCGCCGCGGGCGGGCGATTCTGAGCTCGGAAGTGATCTAGCCCTCCAACCGAGGTGGCGGCCACGAACTGATCGTCGAACAGCCACGCAAACAGATCCAGATCGTGGCAGCACTTGGCCAGAATGAATGGCGAAGAGTTGGCTTCCACCGCCCAGTTGCCCCTTACGTATGAATGGGCGAAGTGGTTGAACCAAAGGTTCTCCTGATGATCGACCCGTAGCACCCGGCCAACTACCCCGGTTCTCAACACGTCCCGAAGGGCCTGGTAGAACGCGGTGTAGCGCAGCACGTGGGCTACAACCACAGGGGGTGCGCCGGGCCGAGCGGCAAGATCTGCCAGGTCAAGAACCTCTTCACGGACGGGGGCAATAGGTTTTTCGAGAAGCATCGGGGGCCGGCTTCCATCACTGCGGCCGCCGTTTTGGCGTGGACCCGATCTGGGGTGGCATTCACCACAGCGTCAACCTGGCCGAATACCTTGGAAGCGAGAAGGTCCTCCCAACTTTGGAACTGATTGGCTGGCCCCAAGCCGTGGCGTGATGCCAGGCGGAGGCGCCACTGGGGTTGGGGGTCAACAACGGCAACAACCGAAACGGCGTCGGGATGGTCGATGGCGTAGCCGGCATAGGTGGTGCCACGGTTCCCAGCTCCCAGAATGGCGATGCGCATTGCAACATCGTTGCCGGTTTTGGGCCGCGGCGCTGTCTGTGCAGTCGGTCACCCAAGCCCGCTTTGGGGCTTCGTCGGCCTAATGTTCTGAGCCATGGATCAGGCGCAGGTGGATCGCACAACCAACCGGTCGCCGATCACA
>QIKW01000174.1 GCA_003231975.1 Acidimicrobiia bacterium | reverse complement strand
CATTTTCTCTGCTCTCACCGAGCGGCCCGCATCATGGCCAAACAAGGCAGCGGGTCGATCATCAACATGAGCAGCGGCGGTGCCACTCAGGCCCACCGTGCGTTTACCGCCTACGACGCAACCAAGGGCGGCATCGATGCGCTCACCAGGGCCATGGCGCTGGATCTTGGGCCCTACGGAATTCGGGTTAACGCATTGATGCCCGGCTCGATCGACACCAGCGGGCTAAGCGACGAAGAGCGGGAACATCGAGGCGTGAACATCCCACTTGGTCGGATCGGAGACCCGTACGACATGACCGGTGCCGCCCTGTTCCTGGCCTCCGATGATGCCTCTTACATCACAGGAGACATCATCAAGGTAGACGGCGGAATGACAGCCCAGCAGCGGTCGGCAACGGTCGACATCATGCCGCCCGAAGACTTCCCGAAGGTCGAGGACCTCTGATGGGCGGGCTTCGCCTCGGAGTTGACGTTGGCGGCACTTTCACCGACGTTGTACTGGAAAGGGCAGACCAGTCCCTGGTCTCAACCAAGATTCTCACCACCACTGAGGGTCCCCAACAGGGCGTGCTGGACGGCATCGCCACCGTGCTAAAAGAGGCAAAGGCGGCGCTTGAAGATGTGGATCTCCTGATCCACGGCACCACCCTGGCAACTAACGCCCTTATCGAGCGACGGGGAGCCAACACGGCCTTTGTAACAACTGAGGGCTTCCGCGACGTGATCGAAACTAGAACCGAGAGTCGGTTCGAGCAGTACGACCTCAACCTCGTTCTCCCCCCACCCCTTGTTGAGAGGAAAGATCGTTTCACGTTGGCCGAACGAATGGGAGCGCAGGGCCAAGTGCTGTTGCCGTTCAGCGATGCCGAGGCGGGCGCTCTTGTGAAAGAGCTGGCCAGCGGCGGCTATCAGTCTGTGGCCGTTGGATTCATACACGGCTACCAAAACAACAGCCACGAGCTTCGGTTCCGAGATCTGCTGTTGGCCGAAATTCCGGGCCTGGCTGTTTCGCTTTCGTCCGAGGTTTCGCCGCAAATGCGAGAGTTCGAAAGATTCAACACGGTATGTGCCAACGCCTTTGTGCAGCCGTTAATGGCAACGTACTTGCAGCGCCTCCAAGACGATCTTGGGGCTCGAGGCGCGGCCTGTCCGGTCTACCTGATCCACTCCGGTGGCGGCCTGATGAGCCTGGACAACGCAATCCGTTTCCCGGTGCGGCTGGTTGAGTCGGGCCCGGCAGGAGGGGCCATCTTCGCTGCTGACATAGCGGCCAGATACGGGCTGGACAAAGTGCTCAGTTACGACATGGGCGGAACAACCGCCAAGATCTGTCTGATTGAAGGCCACACCCCAAGAACCGCCAAGACGTTTGAGGTGGCGCGCACGCACCGGTTCACCAAGGGCAGCGGAATGCCAATCTCAATTCCGGTGATCGAGATGATCGAGATCGGAGCGGGTGGCGGCTCTATTGCCTCGGTCGACTTGCTTGGCCAAATCCGAATTGGCCCCCGGTCTGCTGGTTCTGAGCCTGGACCCGCCTGTTATCAATTGGGGGGCACCGAGGCAACCGTTACCGACGCCGACCTGGCCCTTGGCAGGCTTTCGCCCGAGACCTTCGGAGCCAAAACAATCAAGTTGTCACCACAAGCCGCGGCCGATGCGGTGGTGCGCTCTGTTGGCAAAGAACTTGGGATCGACTCTCAGGCAGGCGCGGTTGGGATCTCTGAAGTTGTTGATGAGAACATGGCAAACGCGGCCCGGGTGCATGCGGTTGAGAACGGTAAAGACCTGGATGGTTTCACCATGATTGCTTTCGGGGGCGCGGCCCCGCTTCACGCTGGCCGGCTGTGCGCCAAACTTGGTCTGACCGAGCTGTTGATCCCACCTGGTGCCGGGGTTGGCTCGGCCATTGGTTTCCTAAAGGCCCCGTTTGCATACGAAGCCGTTCGGTCCTTCTTCGTACGGCTCGACGACTTTGATCACGACAGCGTTAACAGTCTCCTTGAGGAGCTGACAGACGAGGCCCGCTCATTTGTTGCCGAAGCCTTGGACCATGCAGGGGCCACAGCCGTTCCCGAGATTGAGCGTGTGGTCTACATGCGCTACGCCGGGCAGGGCTGGGAGATCCCAGTCGAACTGGTCGAGGGCCGATTCGATTCCTTCGGAAACGAACAGTTGGCTGTGCGTTTCGAAAAGGCGTACGAAGAATTCTTCGGTCGGGCCATTGAAGGCTTGGCCATAGAAGCAGTCAGTTGGTCTGTGCGTGTTGCCTCGCCCAAGCCCCCAGTGAAGCGCACCGAATGGGCTCGGCGGGGCCAGGCTGTTACCGCTGCGGCCAGCCGGCCAATGTTTGACATCGCAACCGGCTCTGTTGTGCAGGCGGGCATAGTTGAACGCTCATCGTTGAACCAGGGAGACTGCGTTGAGGGGCCAGCCGTGGTTGTAGAGCCCCAAACAACAACGGTTCTTGGCGTGGGGCAAGTTGCGGTTCTTCAACCAGACGGCTGTCTGCTGATCACAGCGGCAAGCAAAGAACGGAGCACGGTCCAATGAGTTCTGACGACCTGCGCTACCAGGTGATGTGGAACCGGCTGATCTCAGTGGTTGAAGAGCAGGCCCTCACTTTGGTCCGCACAGCGTTCAGCACCAGCGTTCGAGAAGCTGGCGACCTTTCGGCCGGGATCTTTGACCAACAGGGTCAGATGATGGCCCAGGCGGTCACCGGAACCCCCGGCCATGTGAACACCATGGCAGTGGCCGTGAACCATTTCATCAACGACATTGGCCCCGAGGCAATCTTCGAGGGCGACGTCTACATCACAAACGACCCGTGGAAGGGCACCGGCCACCTGCACGACATCACGGTGTGCACACCCGTGTTCCGCAACGAAGTTTGCGTTGGCTACTTTGCTTGCACCGCTCACGTTGTCGACATCGGGGGCCGAGGGTTCGGCCCTGATGCCAACGACGTTTTCGAAGAGGGGCTCTACATCCCGATAATGAAGTGGGCCGATCGGGGAAGGCTGAACTCAGACCTTGTCAACATCATTCGTCACAACGTCAGAGTGCCTGGCGAAACCGTTGGAGACTGCCATTCGCTTGCGGCCTGCAACGAGACAGGGCTGCGGCGGCTGATCGACATGATGGACGAGTTCGAGCTTGATCACCTGCAAGACCTGGCCGCCTTCATCTTCGATCGCACCCGCGCCGCCACACAGGCCCGAATTGCCAGCCTGGCAAACGGCGTTTACAAGAACGAAATGGTGGTTGACGGATACAACAACAGCATCACCCTGGCGGTAACCCTCACCGTTGAAAAGCACACAATTCACGCCGACTTCAGCGGCACATCGCCGGTCAGCACCAAGGGCATCAACGTGCCATTGGTGTACAGCCAGGCTTACATGACCTACGGGCTGTTGGTGGCGCTTGCCCCCGAACTGCCAAATAACTTTGCCTCGCTTGAGCCATTCACGGTCAGTGCGCCAGACGGGGTGATCCTGAACGCCAAGAAACCCGACGCGGTTGCCCTGCGCCACGTGATCGGCCACTTCGTTACCGACCTGTGCCTGGGGGCTGTTGCTGATCAGTTGCCAGATGTGGTGCCAGCCGAAGGAGCCGGAGCTCTTTGGAATTTCCATGTCAGTGCCAGAGCGGTAGACCCTACCGATCAGTCAAAACCGCCTGCGGAGATACTGATGTTCAACAGTGGCGGCACCGGGGCCCGGCCCAGCCTCGACGGACTAAGCGCCACCGCTTTCCCAAGCGGAGTGCGCACAATGTCGGTTGAGGCCACCGAGCAAGTTGGCCCCATTGTGATATGGCGCAAAGAGCTGTTGGCAGACTCTGGCGGTGCTGGCGAACACCGCGGCGGCCTTGGCCAACGCATCGAGCTTTCGCCAACCGACGGATATCAGTTCTATTTCAGCGCCATGTTCGACCGGGTTGAAAACCCGGCCCGGGGCAGGCACGGAGGCGGGCCAGGGGCCAAGGGCGCGGTGCAACTAAGCAATGGTGGCCCCTTCAATGCCAAGGGGAAACAGTTGGTTCCCGCCGGTACTCGGCTAACCCTCGACCTGCCGGGCGGCGGCGGTTTTGGAGATCCCAACCAGCGCTCTGACGAGGCCACATCCAACGATCTTAAGCAGGGTTACGTAACGTCTTCTGCACCAACCCCGGTGTGAGCGGGCCAGCCAATAGCCACTACAGCGTTGTAATCGTCGGAGGCGCAATCATGGGTAGCGCCACGGCCTACTTCCTTACCGAGAGCCCGAGCTTCGACGGACGGGTCCTGGTGGTTGAGCCCGACCCCACCTATGCACGAGCCTCAACCACGCTTTCTGCTGCCAGCATTCGCCACCAATTCTCGAACCCTATAAACATCGCCCTTTCCCAGGCTGGCACAGAATTCATCCAGTCGTTCCACGAACTGGTTGAGGTGAACGGTGAGGCTCCAGCGCTTGGTTTCCGAGACACCGGCTATCTGTTCTTGGCCACCGAAGCTGGCATGCCAGCGCTGCGCAGGACCCATAAGGTGCAGCGGGCGGCAGGGGCTGAAGTTGCTCTGCTCTCGCCGGACGAGATTGGTCGCCGGTTTCAGTACATGAACACCGACGGGTTAGCAGGCGGCAGCCTTGGCCTGAAACACGAAGGCACCCTGGATGCCAACAGCTTCATGCAGGGCTACCGGCAACGGGCCAGGCACAATGGGGCCGAATACGTCAAGGACAGAGTTGTTGGCCTTGAGGTTGAGGGTGGGAAGGTGCAGGCCGCCCGCCTCGCCGGTGGCGGGCAGGTGGGTTGTGACTGGTTGATCAACTGCGCAGGCCCCGCCGCGGCCGGAGTGGCTGCCATGGCAGGCTTGGAGCTTCCCGTCGAGCCTCGCGTTCGGTCAATCTTTGTGTTTGACTGCCGGGCCCAGATTGCCCAGGAGATGCCCTTGACGATTGACGTCACCGGTGTTCATCTGCGCCGTGAGCCTCCCTACTTTCTGGCAGGCGGCGTTCCGCGAGAAGACGTGGCTGTTGATGGCGATGATTTCGCGGTTCGTCGCGAAGAGTTCGAAGAGCAGGTTTGGCCATCGGTTGCGAACCGGGTGCCGATGTTTCAAGAAATCGGGTTGAAGAACTGCTGGGCCGGCCACTATGCGTATAACACCCTGGATCAGAATGCGGTGATCGGGCCCGCCGAAGAGGTGCCAAACTTCATCTTCGCCAACGGATTCAGCGGCCATGGAATGCAGCAATCGGCAGGCGTTGGGCGTGGGGTCAGCGAACTGGTTGTGTTTGGCCAGTACCGCACTCTCGATCTCGCCGAGCTTGGATATGACCGGATTGGCCGCGGCGCCCCCTTCACCGAGGAAGCAATTATCTAGTTCTGAGGTGTGAGTAGATGCCGTGAGGGCTTGGGACGGGTGGTGTGGAGGCGGTTAGGAAGTCCTCGCCAGTGCCAGCGGGGTCGTCGCAGCCTCAAGCATTGATTGTGATGTCCAAGAAGAGGATGTGGGTGGCGCTACTGGATGGTTCTGGTAGCGTCGGAGATCCAACTATTGAGAGGCGGAGTCGGATGCGGCGAACCGTTGCGGGTGTGTGTGTGTTCTGGGGTTGCTAGCGGGTGCTGTTATGCCTGCGGCCTCACAGCCGGAAGACCCTGATTCAGAAGATCCGGATGTAACTGCACCGGTTGTGGCGGATGAGCCGGTGCGGCCTGTTCCTCCCGACCGGCCAGTCCGATTTGACCGGGATTTGGGGTTGGTCACCAACGAGGGTGAGTTGGCTGCTGATCACGAGTTGATTCGTGACCTGCCGGAGCCGAAGGTGTTGGGTTTCGAGTCGGGCTTCGATTTGAGCCGATTGTCTGGTCTGGCAGCAGAACGTACTGAAACCGTCCGGTTGGATGTGGTGGGTTTGGGTGTGGTTGTTGCTGTGTTTGAGCCTCTGGTGGATCCGCTCGATTTGGCTCCTTGGCCTATTCAACGTTTTGACCCTCCGGCCCAGCGTTCGCCGTTGCGGGCGATTGCTACTGAGCGGGCGTGGCTGGATTCTGTGCCCGTTCGTGTGGTGTTGACCGAGCCGACTGATGGCAGCGAGCCGCCAACGCTTTATGTGACGGAACTGGGCCGGGTTACTGTTATTGGGCCCTGCCAGCCAGGCAAGCCGGATCGGGCCGGGGATGGTCGGGCGTGTGTGGTTTCAAGGGAAGCCCGCCAGCTTCAGCCTGATGCCATTGTTGGCGAGCCTGGTGATGAGGGTCGGGGTGAGCGGGTTGATCCGGATCCGTTTATTGGTATCGAGATTGTTGATCCCGTACCGGGCGACGGTTTCGCGTCGTCTAGTGGTCAGCATGGCGGAATTGATCCCGATATTGATGTTCTGGTTGTTCGGGTTGATTCTGCTGACGACAGCGGCATTGCGGCCGAAATGGCCGATGTTCAGACTGGGTCCCAGATACAGGGCCTGAATTTCCGGTATCAGGTGGTTGGCACCATGTCGGTCGACTGGCCAGGAGCAGGTAACACCAATGCTCTCACCATCCTCAACTGGGCCACAAACCCAGCGGATGGGGTGTGGGACAATATCGCCGCTACCCGAAACCAGGTGGCGGCAGACCTTGTGCTGGTCGTAGTCAGGAGCAATCTTCAGGCATCATCGGGAGGCTCAATAACTGGGGCAGCTCTCTACCCTCCGGCGCTTGTGTGGTCTGGGACCAGAGACACCGACTTTGTGGCTGTGGTCAGATCAACCAACTCGATCGGAGAAAATCGTGACCCCGCCGACCTCGCTGTCGCTCACGAGTTCGGCCACGTGTTCGGCATGCGTCACGACTGGTGCGACAATGAGGTCGTCACCACTGCTCACGGGTTTGTGATGCCTTCGATTGGTGCCGACCTCCGGACCATAATGGCCGGTACAGACTCCAACCGGGGCCCAACCTGCAACCAGACAACGATGTTCGATGTTCGTGTTCCGCGCTGGTCAACCCTTGATGGCGATACCTACACCGAGGCCATTCTCACCTTCCCCTACGCCAACAATGTTCCTCTTGGCATCGTGGATGCCCGCAGCGACATTGTGGGTAATCAGAGCACTGATAACGAGGCCCGTTTCGAGATTGACGCTTGGGATGTTGCTAGGTATCGGGTGGCTGATGTGTGCCCGTTCGGTACAAGCGGTTTCGCTTCCGGGGGTTTGGCTTCGGCCCCGGCCCGGCTTGTTGCCCAGCAGTATTGGGACATCCTCGGTAGGGCCCCGGATAGTAACGGGTTGGCTTATTGGGAGTCTTTGTTGGTGAATGGCGAGATCACCGGCAGCGACACGATAATGAACTTTGTTCGCGGTCCGGAGTTCGAGGGCACCTTTGGTGAGGTGATTCGGATGTATCAGATGATGCAGGGCAGAATCGCTGACGTTGGCGGCCTTAACTACTGGTCGGTGACCAATACGAACCGTCAAGCGTTGGCGGGTGCGTTGATGACTGTTGGTTCCACCAACTGGGCGGCGATGTCTGATGCCCAGTTTGTTGGGAACGTGTGGCTGCGTTCGCACGGGTTCTATTTGGAGCATTCGTGGTGGATTGGCCAGATAGCTAACGGGAATTGGAGCCGGCCTCAGATGCTGGCCTATTTCAACGGTTTGGGTGGGGCCAGGAACTATTGGCTGGACACCACAGACGCTTCGATGATCTATTACGGGATGCTGGATCGGGCCCCTGATGCTGGTGGTCTGGCCTTCTGGTCGGGGTTGTTGAGCAGCGGAACTCCTTATGTTGATGTGATCACTGGTTTCCGGGGCAGCGCCGAGTACCGCAACCGGGTGGGCGTTGGGGCAGGATGCTGACCGGTGTCTGGTTGGGAACCAGAATCGGTGACGCCACGTCCAACCTTCTATGAACGCCTTCTCGACCAAACCGCGGTTTCTGCTGGTGGGTGTCTGGGCCGTGTTGTTGGCTGCTGGCTGTGTTAGCGATGACCAGGAGAGTGGTGAGAGTGGCCAACCGTCGTCATCTGAAGTCGCACAGGAACCTGATACCGAAGTAGTTGGTCCGTCAACCACGGTGTCTGCGCTGAATCCGGTGTTGATCACGTTGTACCGACCGAGGAATGGCCCGCCAACCCAGAAACCAACGTGTGGTATCGGCTCACCCTTGTGGTTGGACACTGTGAAGGCCCGATTCGGTTCGCTGTGCCAGAGCGACCTCCCGGTATTCTTTACATCAACCGTGCCGTTCTGGGTACCGATGAGTGGAAGCTCATCAGGGCCGGGATTTGGGAGTCGGACAGGGATTCGGTTCCTGGCTACGGCCGGATCACCCCAGAGGGTGATCTGGAGTTTTCGATGGACACAGTCAATGGCCGCATCATCTATACCGCCACCCCCGTCGAAGATTTGCCTCCCTGTATGTAGTCCAAGGAGAATCACGACCGAAGGAATCGACAATTGAGGTTGATCGAGAAGCTTCGAAGAGAACCAGAATCGGGTGGGGCTAGCTCCACCCTCCTGGCCAGGCGTCGTCGTCTGAGGTCGCACAGGAACCTGAAACTGAAGAAACTGGTCCGTCAACCACGGTGTCTGCGCTGAATCCGGTGTTGATCACGTTGCCCCCTCCCCCCCTCCTGCGGTGCTACCGACCGAGGAATGGCCCGCCAACCCAGAAACCAACGTGTGGTATCGGCTCACCCTTGTGGTTGGACACTGTGGTCCAATCTCCATCGCTGGCGAAGAAGAGCGCCCCCCTGGCATCCGCTACTACAACCCGGGGGTAATTCACACTGACGCGTGGCAGATTCTTAGGCCAGGGAATCGGGTGTCAGACGGAGACTCGATCCCTGGATTTGCCAAGCTGTCTCCTGAAGGCGATCTGGAGTTCTCGATCGACACCGTCAACGCCCGCATCCTCTACACCGCCACCCCAGTCGAGGACGTGCCCCTTTGTCGTTAGTGGCTAGGGTCGGTTGATTAGGGAGCAGAATGGCGTGGCTTATGTGCAACATTCAATGAAGGTCTTAACGACGAAACCGCGGTGTTTCCCAGCTTGTGTCAAGACCGTGTTGTTGGTGGGGGTGGCGCTGGCTTCAGATCCAGGCGGCGATGGCTTCCCCGATCTCGTCGGGGCTGTCTTCCTGGATGAAGTGACTTCCTGCCACCGTCACCTCGGTCTGGTTTGGCCATGTGCGGCAGAACTCTCGCTGCTCTCCGGTGAGGATGGCGCCAGGGTCGGCGTTGATGAAGAGTTTGGGCACGTCGGAGGTTGTCAACCAATCTGAGTAGGCCTGCACAATCTCAACAACGTCTGCCGGTTCGCCGCTCAAAGGAATCTCCCTCGGCCAGGTCAGTGTTGGTCTGCGGTCCTCGCCCGCCTCGGTGAACGGGCGGCGGTATTCCGCCATTTCGTCTTCGGTAAGGGTGCGGAGTATCGAGCCGGGCAGGAGCGCCTCAACAAACAAGTTGTTCTCTAAGCACATCTCCTCGCCAGCCTCAGACCGTAGGCCCTCGAACAGGCCGCGAATCGCCTCGGGCCAGGCGTCCCACGTCATCGGCCGCACGATCGCTTCCATGTAAGCCAATCCAGCGACGCGCTCCTGGTTACGGAACGCCCAGTCAAAACCGAGGGCAGAGCCCCAATCGTGAACGACGAAAGTGATGTTGTCTCCCAGGTCCAGTTGGTCAAGCAGACCGTTCAGGTATTCGCGGTGCTCAACAAAGCGGTAGGAGCCTGCATCCACGTTGTCGAGCTTGTCGGAATCTCCCTGGCCGATCAGGTCGGGAACAACGCACCGATGGGTGCCGGAGACGTGAGGCACGATGTTGCGCCACAAGTACGACGACGTTGGGTTGCCGTGGAGGAAGACCACGGCATCGCCCTCACCCACATCGTGGTAGGCCATCTTCTTTCCGTTGACCTGTGCGTACTGCTTTGCGAGTGGTGCACTTGAGAGCGGCATCCAAACCCCTTTGCGTTGGCGTTGGCTGGAGCGTAACGATCCGCCGCCCTGTCGTCCAAGTCAGGTCTCAAGTTGACGAGACAGGCCTTGAACGGCGTCTATGAACTCATCAACGATGTCGAACACCACCTGCGCTGCGGGCAACGTGCGGTTCATGTCTCCCACAATCTGGCCAACGAAGTAGTTGGCAAGCTTCTCAGCCCCCGACCCTTCGGTGTTGGCCGCTTTGTTAATGCGACGGATCGCCTCGTCGATCAGAACGGGCTGAAGCGGCATGCCGAGTGGCATCGGCGTTTCCGGATTTTCCCACTCTTCGGTCCAGGCAGACTTCAGTTGCCTGGCGGGCTTGCCGGTTCGTGACCGTGAGCGGATGGTGTCTGACGAAGTTGCGGCCAGGAACTTCTTCTTGACGACGTCGCTGGTTTCGGCCTCCTCGGTCGTCAGCCACACCGAACCGCACCAGATCCCCGCAGCGCCCAGCGCCATTGCCGCAGCCATTTGCCTGCCCCGGCCGATGCCACCTGCTCCTAAAACCGGCGTGGTGCCAACGGCGTCAACAATCTCGGGGATCAAAACCATGGTGCCGATTTCGCCGGTGTGGCCCCCCGCCTCAGACCCCTGGGCAATG
Organism: Acidimicrobiia bacterium; assembly: GCA_003231975.1. Taxonomy (GTDB): domain Bacteria; phylum Actinomycetota; class Acidimicrobiia; order Acidimicrobiales; family SZUA-35; genus SZUA-35. Next base: position 13,794 of record QIKW01000174.1, on the reverse strand, counting down.
ATCACGTCTACACCAGCGTTCACGTGCCGTTCGGCGTGCTGAGCTTTGCCAGCCAGTGCCCCAACCAGCCGACCCCGCTCCTTGGTTAGTTCGATCATGTGGTTGGGGGGCGGACCCAAGGCGTTCACGATCAGCGCACTCTTGTTCGCAAGGGCGATCTCAAGGTTTGGTGCCTGGCTGTCTGCCGACATCGGGGCAGGCTGGTCTCCAGGCCCTCCTCCGAGGCCAGTGCCGGATTCGTCGCCGCTGAGAGGCGGCACTTCGTAGCGGCGCAGAATGTCGTCAACATATTCAACGTGTGAGGGCGGGATCAGCTCACGGATGGCGCCAAGGTTCAGGCCGCCGTCGTCAGATCCCGCATACCTGGCGGGGACGATCAGGTCAACGCCGTATGGTTTGTCGCCAATCTCGTCCTCGATCCACTTCAGATCAATTTCAAGCTCCTCGGCCGAGTGGGCGACCGCCCCGAGCACGCCCATTCCGCCAGCCTTTGAGACGGCTGCCACCACGTCTCGACAGTGGCTGAAGGCCAGAATCGGAACATCGATTCCGAACATCTGAGTTATTGGCGTCTTCACTGGGCGGCCCCTTTTGCTCGGTTTCCTCCCGGCAAGATGGTTCTGTCAGGCTGCCAGGTCAAATCCAAGTGGTGCGTGGTCGCATCTTCACGGGTGCAATTTCGGGTAGGTTTCAGGCTCGCTTTGGAGAGGGGAGCAGGTATGCAACCAACCGGTCCCCCCGCTCAAGTTGGCCAGCAATCGCCGGGCTGGTATGTCGATCCTTGGGCCACCGCTCCGTGGCGTTGGTGGGACGGCCAGGCTTGGACCGCCCATGTTGGCGGCTCAACCGGAAGGAAACCTCGGCTGCCAAGCTGGCTGAGCCCCCCAATTCTGATCTGCGCGCTGCCAGTTCTGATTGCCAGCGCCGTCTACTTCGCGGGGGCGCCGCTGGCAGTTCTGCTGGGCTTGGTCCCCCTGGTAATTGTGCTGCCAGCACTTTGGTGGCTAGACCGAGTTGAGCCCGAGCCACGTGGTTCCCTGGTTCACTCCCTGCTCTGGGGCGCAACTGTTGCGATCCTGATTTCCAGCGTCGTGAACGGAATCGTCGACGGCATAGCAGGCACAACGGTGGCTGCGGTGGTTTCAGCGCCGCTGATTGAAGAGGCAACGAAGGGCCTTGGCGTTTACTGGATTGTTCGGCGCAAGGAGTTGGACAGCGTTGTCGATGGCGTGATCTACGCCAGTTGGGTGGCGCTCGGATTCGCCGTGGTTGAGGACTTCCAGTACTTCGCAACAGCCGACGCCGAAGACCAACTGCTGGCCGTGTTCATCGTGAGGGGTATTGTCACTCCGTTCGCTCACCCGTTGTTCACCTTCTGGATTGGGCTGGCGGCCGGGTTGGCTGTGGAACGGAGCCGTTCGGTGGGTCGCTACATGTTGTTCGGTTACGTGGCTGCTGTTGCAACCCATGCTGCCTGGAACGGATCTCTTAGCTTGTCCGAAACCGAGAGCGGCGGAGTGATTCTGCTGGTCGCTGCGGCCGTTTTTGTCATCTTGTTCGGGACTGTATTGGTTAGTTTGATCAGGGTCCGCCAGAAAGAACGCCAGCAGTTTGCCCGGCTGGCCCCGATGCTGGTCCAGCGATACGGCCTCAGCGCGGCAGAGCTGGACATATTCAGCGACTGGCGCCGGACGCTGGCGACGAGGCGCAGCCTCACGCGGCCCCAGCGAAAGCACTTCGATCGAGTTCACGCCAGCCTTGCCAGGCTGGCTGTTCTTCACAGTCGCCAAGGACGAAAGGACTCTACTGGCGAAAAGCGCCTCGCCCAGGCGCTCCAGGAGGCGAGGCAGGCGGAACTTTGAAGTTTTTACCAACGATTCTCGTCATGGACCAACAAGCACCTATAAGATTATGGCATGACGATGACATCATCCCTGGGCGTGTCAACTGGCGTGAGCAGCGCACTTCCAATAGACGGGCGCCGAGCTAGACGACAACGAAACCGCGACGCGCTGGTCGAAGCGTGGCTGCAAACGGTGGCAGATGGCGAGCTTGAGCCCTCCATTGCATTGGTTGCCGAGCGGTCTGGAATCTCATACCGATCCGTCTTTCGATACTTTGAGAACATCAACGAGCTGTTCTCGGTTGCCACCGAACGCTGGCGGGATAGAGCAGACCACCTAGCGACTCTTGAGGACGTTGGAGTCGGCGCATTTGATGAGCGGGTGGCGAGCTACGTCGATCACCGGGTTGCGTACTTTGATGCGATGGGGCCGCTGGGCAGGGCAGCGCGGATGCGGGCGCCGGTTCATCCCGAGATCAGCCAGCAGCTCGATGCAGTGCGCTCAGCCTTTGGCGAGCAAACCAAGCTGCACTTTGCTGAAGAGCTGCAAAAGCTGACCCGAAGTGAGACCACCGCAATCCGCACCGCCGTTGATTCGTTGTGTAGCTTTGAGTCATACGACATCATGCGCACCAGCCAACAGCTCACCCGCGAGCAGGCAGTGGATTCGATGTATCAGGCCGTGCGCCGCCTACTGGGATAGCCAGCCTGGCCAGTCTCACAAAGCCTGAGTCATGAGCCAACGTCGTGGGCAGTTCGGTTGCAAACAGTGCGCAGCGAAAAGCTTGACCGGATTCGGGTAACGCCCGGCAACTTGGCAAGGTGGGTGCGGTGAATCCGTTCGTAGTCGGCCACGTCGGCACAAGCGACCTGAACGATGTAGTCGGCGTTTCCCGCCATCAGATGGCACGCCATCACACTTGGAGAAGTAGCAACTGCTGCCTCGAACGCGTCAAGCTTGCTCTCTTCCTGGCTGACGAGCGAGATCTCAACAAACACAGTGGTGCCTCGACCTATGGCAGATGGATTCACTAAGGCGGCGTAGTGGTCGATCACGCCGTCTGCCTCGAGCCGCCTGACCCGTCGCAGACAGGCCGAAGGAGAAAGCCCAATTCGGTCTGCCAGCTCGTTGTTGCCCACTCGTCCCTCGGTTTGAAGCACTTGCAGGATGGCTCGATCGACGGCGTCTAGATCTTGATTCGCAATAATCAACGAAGAATAGTCGGAAAAACGCTGTTTCGAGGCGCGAATGCTCTTCCTGCGGGCAGATTCTGCAAGCGTGTTCTGGCTGCGGTGTCGTAGCGTTGGTACCTAGGCAATCGCCAGAAGGGTTGAGGCAATGCGAATTGGAGTTCCAACAGAGATCAAGGTGCTAGAGCGTCGGGTGGGGTTGACGCCCGAAAGCGTTCGGGAACTGGTTGGGCACAACCACGATGTGATCGTGCAGTCTGGTGCGGGCGCAGGCGTTGGCGCCGCCGATGCAGATTACGCAGCCGCTGGGGCAGGAATCGTCGGCACCGCGGTGGAGATTTTCGAAACGGCCGAGATGGTGATCAAGGTCAAGGAGCCGCAGGCCGTGGAACGGGCGATGCTTAGGCCCGGCCAAACGCTGTTCACCTACCTGCATCTGGCCCCCGACCCAGATCAAACAAACGACCTTGTTGCCAGCGGCGCCACCTGCATTGCGTACGAGACCGTTACCGATTCTGAGGGCGGCCTTCCCTTGCTTGCCCCGATGTCAAAGGTGGCGGGCCGAATGTCCATCCAGGCGGGTGCCCATGCCCTCGAAGCGCCCCAAGGCGGAGCCGGGCTGCTGCTTGGGGGTGTTCCCGGAGTTGCGCCAGCCAAGGTTGTGGTGATTGGAGGCGGTGTGGTTGGGGCAAACGCGGTTGAGATGGCGGTCGGTTTGGCGGCTGACGTCACAGTGTTGGACCGCAGCGTGAATGTTCTCGATGAACTCGATGCCCGGTTTGGCACAGCCATTCGCGCGGTCTATTCAACCCGGTCCAGCTTGGAGGAGTTCGTGCTTGACGCCGACCTAGTGGTTGGCGCGGTTCTGGTGAAAGGGGCTCGGGCCCCCAAGTTGGTCAGCGCTGAAATGGTGGCACGCATGCGGCCAGGGTCAGTGCTGGTTGATGTCGCCATCGATCAGGGAGGGTGTTTTGAAACAGCGCGGCCAACCACTCACGCCGACCCCACCTATCTGGTGGACGGTGTTGTGCATTATTGCGTTGCGAACATGCCTGGTGCGGTTCCTCGCACTTCAACCTACGCCCTCAACAATTCCACGTTGCCGTTTGCTCTCGATTTGGCCAATCAAGGCGTTGAGGCCGCGCTGCGAGCTGACCCCCACCTTCGCAATGGGCTGAACGTGTACCGGGGCAAGATCACTGAGCCAGCTGTGGCAGAAGCGCTCGGCCTGGCGTTCACCCCCACTCTGGATGTACTCCGCTAATTTCCTTGATTCAGGTTTGGTTACACGTCGGTGAGTAGGGGCGGATGAAGCCGGTCGCTCACATGATTTGACAACCATCACGCATTAAGGTGCTGAATGTGCATATCATGCGTTTGTGCTTGCACAACGCGCAGCGCGGCGGCAGGATCCAACTGGGCGGTCAAATCGGAACACCGTTGGTGTTCCGAAGGTTCTGCTTAGCTGGACTCTGCTCGTTGGTTTGCTTGGAGCCGCCGCTGCCTCTTTGAGCCCTGGCCGAGCAGACGCAGACGGCGTAGTCAACACCTTTACATCTGAGGTCGGTTGCTGGGCCGCCGACTGGTACAGCGTCGGCCTGCTGGGTGACGGGGCAGGCACCATTGCACTTCGACCCGCTCCTGGTCCTGTGGCTGTTGCCACCTTGACCTGGACCGGCCGAGACGACCTCACCCCCGACCTTGCGACTGTCCGTGGACGAGCAGACTCTGAGCTGACAATCAACGGCGTAGTCGTGCAAGGCACCCAGCCCCCAGGCGACCCAGGCTGGGCGCCGCGCGGTGGCGAGGACTGGTATACGTGGTCGGTGAGTCTGGGGCCCGATGGGGTGGATCTCCTAAGCGAAACTACTACTCAGCTTGACATCAGCGGCTGGGACACCCTTGGCAACATCGAGAACAACGGAGCCCTCCTTACGGTTATCTACGACACCTCTCCGTGTGCTCAGGCGACGGTAATCGACGAGTACCAAGGCGTTGACTACTTCTACCATGGTGCAGATCCAGCAACCGGGACCGTTTTCATTCCCGTCTTCAGCTCAAGCGAGGAGACGACGATCAGGCTGCCATTCGGTCTGGCGGGCTCTGACGTCAACTCACCCGTCTGCCGCGGCGTTGCCCTTTGGTTCACCGCTGGGCAGGGAGCAACGCCGCCTTATGAGGCATTCGACCTGGTGGATACCACGTCTGGCATCGGCGTTGGAGTCAACGCAACCGGTATCTACGACGCCTTCGACGGCGTCGAAATCGTTAATGACCCGTTCCAAAACGCCGTACCGGACTGCAGCCCGGTACTCAACCCCGTTCCCGATGCGCCCTATCAGCCGGGCCATCTCTATCCAGGGGGCGCTCTCGATTCTCCGTTTGAGGCGGTCTCGATCTCACCGCCCTCCTTCCAGCCAGACATATCTTTGTCGATCATCGAGGTGTCGATTCCGCCGAACACCGACTGGATCGGGTTCCAGCTGGAGTCTGAACCTGACCAGCGTGGCGAGTCTGGTGCCTGGATAGCAACCGAGGCCATCCTTCGACCGGTACCAGGAGCTCTGGGAGACACTGCCTGGTTCGACAAGAACGGCAACTGCCTCCAAGACCCGGGAGAGGTTGGAGTGTCTGGAGTGCAAGTTGATCTGTTCAGACAAGACGCGGCAGGCAACCGGGCCCCGTATCTTGATTTGCGGCCAACACCAGAGCCGAATCCGGCAACCACCAACGCGCTTGGCCGCTATCTGTTCACCGGTCTGCCAGCAGGAACGTTTGAGCTGGACTTCACCATCCCGCCCGAATGGAGCTTCACCGAGGCGAACTGTGGCGCAGACGACGTGATCGACTCTGATGCGGTGGCCGCGCCAGGATCGCTGGTTGGAAATACCGGTCCGATACTTATGCCAGGCGACATAGGCGACCTCACCTGGGATGTCGGGCTGCTGCGGCCATCTGATGTTGAGTTGGCGAAACTGGTTGCCCTTGACCCGACTGGGCCCTTCTCAGATTCGGTCACCGCCGAGGTTGGCGACACCGCTTGGTTCAGGGTCGACATCAGCGTTGCGGTTGAAGATGCTAACGGGCTGCCCTATGCCGACGCTTTAGGCCTTGTGGTTGCTGATGTGTTGCCTCCCGGTCTCACGCTGGTTGGCGGGTCGCCCAACTTTGGAACTTACGACATCGCAACGAACACCTGGACCATCGGAGATCTTGTTACGGGGTCTGAGATAAGCCTGTTGCTCCAAGTCGAGATTACCCAGCCAGGCTCTTTCAGAAACGTGGCCGAGGTAACGGCCCAGGACAACGAAGACACAGACTCAACACCGAACAACGGCGAAGTAGATCCTCCCGAGGACGACTTCGACGATGCCTGGATCTTGGTCGACACAGCAAGCATCGGCGACTACGTGTGGCTTGATGCGAACAACGATGGCTGCCAGGGAGCCCAAGAGGTTGGGATATCGGGAGTTACCGTCATCCTCTTGAAGGACGGTGTTCCGGTTGAAACACAGCTAACCAATGCCGACGGCGGCTACCTCTTTGATGGCCTCACGCCTGGCAACTACACAGTCAGCTTCGGCTCGGTCCCAGGCTTGGGCCGGGCCCCCATCGAGGCGTGTGCCACAGGCGGAGATGCCGACGATTCAAACCCGGTTGACTCAGCGGTCACCATCGTGGGCGACGAGGCCATCCTCACAATCGATCACGGACTGGTGCCCCTCAGTTCCATCGGCGACCGGGTGTTTCTGGATGCCAACGGAGACGGCTGCCAGGGCAACGACCCGAACGAACTCAACTTGGCAGGGGTAACCGTTTACCTGCTGCAAGACGGCCTGGTGCTGGCCACCACAACAACCGACGTGGACGGTTTGTATCTGTTCACGGGCCTGCCTCCCGGCACCTACACGGTCGAGGTTGATCAGGCGCAGCTGCTTGGCGCCGGCAACCCCAACGGAGCCGACTTGCCAGCAACCCTGTCGCCGGTAGACGCCTGCGGTGACGACACAATCGACAGCGACGGGGTAACTGTGGTTGTTGATCTGCCACCGGGAACAAACGACACGTCGATCGACTTCGGTGTTGTGCCCCCGCCCCCACCGCCATTAGGACCAACAACTACTGGGCCCCCTTCGCCTCCCGGCCCGATCGCCTTCACCGGCGGCTCCGACTACGGGATCTACATCGGAGGGCTCCTCACGCTGCTGGGCGCCATGCTGTTGGCGTATCGCAAGCTCCTACCGCTGGAGTTCGCGGCCAACGAGCGATAGCCAGCACGCCGAGCGATAGCCAGCACGCCGCGATCCCAAAACAGCCGCGATCCCAAAACAGTTGACACCCCCGAGCCGACGTGGCGTGAGCTGCGTCTTCTCGAGGGTGTCGGTGTCAATGTGACCATCCACCACAGTCGATCGATTCAGCGTTAGCTTCTCATTCGACTGTTTCCACTGCCCGTCAGCCAAAGCTGGCGGGCAGTTGCTTTTCCAGGAACCCTGTGACCCAGCAAGCTGGATGATGCTCTTGATCGGCCGAGGCTTTTCAAGAACCAACACATTGTTTCCGGTGGTTTCTTCGGCTTGCTTGCGTACCCGTTTCGGTTTGCTCGGGGCGAACCCCTTGCGCACTTCTTCAGGTTCCTCGGGCAGTCCTCGGAATCCAGGACCGATCTTTCAGTGGGGGCCGAAGCCTCCAGTGAAATCTCGGGGCCCGCTTCCAAGCGGAAGGGGCCGGTGATTGGCACACCTAGCCAGTTAGTCCTTCCACCTCGTCCTCATGAATCCTTCCCTCGCCGCGGCCTCGGTCGTTGTCTGCTTCCTCCGAACTTCCTCCGAAGAGGTTGCCCATTGTCGGCGGACCCGGTTTCGAGTCTTTGGTGAGGGGGTGTTTCGTGAGCCGGTTGGTGTTGCTTCCATCTGGCTGAGTGCATCAAACACCCGCCCAATTCTGCGGTCAAGGGGTTTTTGCCTATTTTGGTGGTTATCCGCAGGGTTTCTTTGTTGTCCTCAGGTCCACCGGAGATTTCCACCAGTTGTCCACCGCTTTACCCACAGGAGAGGGGAGGCAAGCGGTTGTTGAAGGCTTCGTTCAGAAGTTCGGGTGTAAGCACTTCGCTTGGCGATCCGAGCCGCATCTGCCCGTTGGCCAGCAACATCACTCGACTGCATCGGCGGGCGTCTTCAAGGTGATGGGTTGAGATGACAACGCTGGTTCCTTGCTCTGCTCTGGTGGCCATCAGAGCCTGAATTCGTTCCTGACTTGGGACGTCGAGGCCCCAGAGGGGTTCGTCAAGCAGCAAGATCGACGGCTCCTGGGCGAGGGCCTGGGCAATGTAGACACGCTGGCGCTGCCCGCCCGAGAGGTTGGTAAGTGGCCGGTCAAGTAAATCCAGCAGGTCGGTATTGGCGGCAGCGTCCTGGATGGCAGCGCGGTCGGCGGCGCTGAGACGGCGGAACCCAACCGAGCGGCCGAACTGCGCTCCGTACCGCCCCATCGCAATTACTTCCTTAACCGTCAGGGGTAGCCAGGCCTGAGGCCCGCTGTCCTGCAACACATAACCAACGCTGCCAGTGGTTGCTGCCGAAATCTCTCGAGTGCCCGAGGTTGGCGGTTGCAGCCCGGCCATCACGTTCAGCAGCGTGGTCTTGCCCGATCCGTTGGCTCCGATCAGCGCCAGGGTGTCTCCGTGAAACAACTGGAGCGAGATGTCTCGAAGGGCGGTGAGGTTCCCGAAGACAACGCTCACGTTTCGCAACTCCAACGTCAGGGCAGGCTGCGTTGTGGCTTTGGCCAACGACTCGGTCACCGCTCAAGCATGCCAGGCGTGCCGGTCGGTTGGGCTCAGGCAAACTGGCTGACGTAGAGCTGTTCGTACTTTCCACCCAGCGCCATCAGCTCAGCGTGAGTGCCCTGCTCCACAATCCGACCTTTGTCGAGCACGTAGATAATGTCGACCTTGCGAATGGTCGAGAGCCGATGGGCCACGATCACCACCGTGCGCCCCTCCATCAGCTGATCCAGGCCGTCCAGGAATTCAGCCTCGGTCTGAAGATCTAGCGCAGAGGTTGGCTCGTCAAGCAACAGAATCGGTGCGTTCTTGAGAAAGGCTCGGGCTATGGCCAGGCGTTGCTGCTGGCCGATGGACAGCTTGGCTCCTCGATCCCCAACCTCTGTGTCGTAGCCGTCGGGTAACTCCAGGATGAAGTCGTGAGCCCGAGCGGCGACAGCGGCGGCCTCAACCTCGGCCTCCGTGGCAGAGCGCCTGCCATACAGAATGTTCTCCTTGACCGTCGTGGAAAACAGGAGCGCCTCCTGGGGCACCAGGCTCACCTGTTCTCGCAACGACTCAAGGGTCAACCCCAGCACGTTTTGGCCGTCGATGTAAACAGCACCGCTGGAGGGGTCATACAAGCGGGGAATCAGGTTGATGAGTGAGGTTTTGCCTGATCCGGTGGCCCCAACCAGGGCCACCTTCTGGCCCTTTGAGATCTGAAGATTCACCTGCGCCAGCACCGAGATTCCCGCGTCGTAGCTGAGGTTCACGTCGGCGAAGCGAATCCCCTCGGCCACACCGTCGATGCGCACCGCGTCTGGAGAATCTCGAATGTCGGGCTCGATGTCGAGAATTTGGAAAGCCCTACCGACGCCAACCACAGCGTCTTGAAGCAGGCCAAAAAGGTTCATGTTCTGTTGAAGGACTTCGTAGATTCGCTGCATGTAGGCAATGAAGATCCAAAGGGCGCCAACCGTTACAGCGCCGCTGATCACCCTGTTCGATGCCACGTAGAGCACAAGCGCGGTGCCAAGGCCAGTGAGGGTCATTGTGGTTACCGACAGCGTCTGTTCTGCCATCCGAAACCGCAGCTGCGCTTTGATGAAGTTGCGGCTGGTGCCATCGAACCGGCCTGCCTCGTCTCCCTCAACTCCAAACACCTGAACCGCCCTGATCGAGTTCAAGGTTTGCTCTATCAAAGCGGTGAGCCTGGCCAAATGGCCCCTGCTTTCCTGGGAGGCGCTCTGGATTCGGGTGGTCAGCCTCTTGATCAACAAGACCAGGAATGGAGCGATGACCAGAGCGGCCAAAGTGAGGGCCCAGTCCAGCACGAGCATCAGCCCAACCATCAAGGTCACCTGGAAGATCGGGAGAATCCAAGCCTGAACCCCGAAGATCATGACCTCCTGAATCGACCGGGCGTCGTTCATCGCCCTGAAGATCATGTCGCCGGTGGAGGTTGATGAGTGGAAGCCGAGAGAGAGTGACCTGAGGTGGGTCATCAGCCTGCCCCGCAGGGTGTGGATCATGAACAGAGCCGTTTTGGCGAAGTAGTAGAAGCTGGCGGCGGCCGCGAGGGCGGCGACGATCTGAATGGCCAAATACACCAGCGCCAGAATCAGGCCAAGCCGAATCTTCTGTTCGCTGCTTGAGGACTGGAAAGTGCCAAGTGGGCCTAGCTCCAACGTGTCGCCAAGGAGCACTCCGTCGATCAGGTAGCGGATTGGCCAGGGCAGCAGCGAGAAGGCAAGCGAGGTGACGAAGGCCAAACCGATAGCGATGGAAAGCGTGCCTCGGAACTCTCCCATGAACCGCCAGATACGGCGATAGATCTGGCCTACCGGTGGGGCGGCCTCGGCTTCGTCAAGGGGTTCCGCCGGGTTGAACCAATTACTCACAGCACTACCAGTAGGCCAGGTCGGTGTAAGGCCGGGTAATGGTGGCGTTCACGGTGAAACCGGGGTATGTGAACGGCATGGCGTGAAGCTCTCGGGACTCGGTTGTTGGGGCCAGGCTGACACAGGCTTCGGCCAGGTCTGGGAGGAACTCGAGGGCAACCATCATTGAGCTCCGACCAAGCTTGGTTGAGCGGGCCAGGAAGTGCCCTAGCAGCTGGGCGCCGGCTTCCACGTGGCCTTCGGCGAAACCGAAATCCAGTATCGCGGTTGGGTCTACCAAGTGAGATTCGTCTGTCTGGTCATGACGCCAGACTTCCCTAACGTCTCGACCCCGGTCCCACATCCCACCACAGGCAACGATCTGGCCGTTGTCTTCGATCACGGCGAAGTCTTCCCACCCGTAGATACTGGCGATGAACGGCGGTTCCTCGCCCCAGGATGGATCGTTTAGTCGCTCCCACAAGAAGTCGACTGTGTATGGCCGGAAGAGGTCAAGTCCCTGATGGGTTCGGTTGATCAACTCCACGCACGGGCCTAGGTCTTGTTCTGTTGCCTTGCGGACACGAGGGCTGGCATTCGCCTCAGGGTTGGAAGGGAGATGAGTAACCGTGGCAGACAGGGTTTCGGTTTCTGTTGAGTACCCCTCTGGTCGGTCGGCCAGATCTGAGGAGATCTTCGCCACCCATGCTTGTGAGGCGTTTCCCTTGCGCACGTACCAATAGCTGACAAGGCCAAACCACGACACGCCAGGCCCTCCTGAATTTTGAAGGAGTTTGGAAAGCCCGAGGCCGCGAAAGCCGTCGCGGACTCTCCAGCCCGACATGAAGTTGGCGGTGGTGCGCTCGCCCGCTATCAGGGTGTTGCGCACAGAGTTGGCTGTCATCCCAAGCCCTACCCGTCGATCTTCAAGAACCTGAACATTCGGATGTTCCTGGAGGCGGAACTGGGCGTAGGGATTCGGGCCCCTTTCAACGGTTACCGTCCAGTCGCCAAGGGTCTCTGGTGAGTTTGCGCAGAGGTCGGACAGCAGATCATCGTCGGCCCAGGTGGCCTGGCGGCAGACCAACGTTGTGTTGATCAACCGCTCCTCTCGGTCTGCCCACTTGGCAAGATTCTCAGCATCAGGGAATCCAGAGTCGAGCCATTCGTGGATAGTGACATGGTCCACACGAACCGCCATCAGGCGATCCACCAGATCAGCTGGCCATTCGGCTTTGTCCATCTTGGCCTGGAGTTCGGGGGAAGGGCGCGCCAGCTTGAACGCGGGGTGATCCTTGAACGCTTCCCTGTGGTAGATGCGGCCTGGTCCCAAAGTTGCCTCCCCTTTGTCGCCTGCTCTTGGCAATGTAGTCCGAACTCTTGAGGCGCCTGGTCGAGTTTCTGGTCGTTGGGCTCATGGCTTTGCCCGAAAGGCCTAAAGAAAAGAGGTCGAGTTGACCGTTACTCCCAGTTGTGATGGTTGCCGCCTCCTCAGTCCTTGATCGCTCCGTTGGAGCTTCGCTTGATGAAGTCGAGCAGCCTCTGATGTCTTGGGTTGGTCGGGAACTCACAGCGGAGGAAGCTCGCCAGGCCAAGGAGGCGCAAAAGCGGCGCTCTCGGCGGGGCGCTGGGCAGATTCCAGACCCGGTATCGAACGAATCCTCCGAAGAAGCCCCAGATGGCCTGGCGAAGGAGAATGTCGCCTTTGTTCGCAGCCCCACCGTGTTGGTTCCCGACATTCATTTCGAACCAAAGCCCGCTCCGTCGGCGGGCAAGAAGGTACGGCGCACAACCGTGCTTGGTGTGGCAGCAGCGTTGGCAATCGGGATCGCCCTGGCGGCGCTGGCACTGGGATTGATTGGGCGCCTTTCGGCGCTTGGAGCGCTGTTCGAGGCCGAAGAGGCCGCGCTGGCCGCTGAGATCGGAGCGCCTCAGCTTGCCCTGGTGGTTCGTAACGGCTCAATTCACATTGAGGGGGCAGTGCCAACACAAGAACTGCGAAACGAGCTGATTGAACGGGTTGCCGGATTAACGGGGGGCGAAGTGGTGGCGGATGACCTTCGAGTCGAACCCGGCGCAACACTTGACCGGGCGGCAGCAACCCCATTGCGGCTTGGTGAGACGGTGCTGTTTGCCAGCGGGCGGGCCGCTGTCGAGGCAAAGTGGGCGCCGCTGATTGAGACCGCAGCAACGATACTGGTGGCCGACGGCTCGCTTGAGTTCAGCATTGTTGGTCACACAGATTCGGTTGGGTCTGAGGCCGACAATGCGGCCTTGTCGCTTGAGCGGGCGGAGGCTGTACGGCGTTCGCTCGTTGACTTGGGAGTTGGAGTTGATCAGTTGACAGCGAGCGGGCGAGGCGAGACCGAGCCGATTGCGTCGAACTCGGGCGAAGCGGGCCGGGCCGCTAACCGGCGGGTGGTGTTCACGGTCTCGGGGCTCTTGGATTGAACAGGCGAGCCATAACTAGAACAGTTACGCCGCCGAACACCGAGGCCAGAAAGCCTCCGGGCTGAAGTTCGAATCCGGAGCCGGTGAGCGCATTCCAAATGGTGCCGCCAACCAGTGAGCCGACGATTCCAAGGATCACCGTGCCCGTGCAGCCAAGCGTGCGCGGCCCCTTCACAAGCCATTGGGACACAATGCCCACCAGGAAGCCAACAATGATCCAGCTCAGAACTCCCATAGCTACACGGTAGTGCGTGAGGCCTCGGCCTGGCGGCCTCGTCTCTTCTACATTGGGTCGGCTTGGGCCTCCCGCCTTCGGCTATCTGCGTCGTTAGGTTCCTGGCTGGTCGCCGATGGCGACTACGCAAGACTGTCTGGCCTCGGCCTGGCGGCCTCGTCTCTTCTACATTGGGTCGGCTTGGGCCTCCCGCCTCCGGCTATCTGCGTCGTTAGGTTCCTGGCTGGTCGCCGATGGCGACTACGCAAAACTGTCTGGCGTTGCCGACGGCCTCGTCTCTTTCATATTGGGTCGGCTTGGGCCTCCCGCCTTCGGCTATCTGCGTCGTTAGGTTCCTGGCTGGTCGCCGATGGCGACTACGCAAGACTGTCGCGCGTGGTCGCCATCGGCGACCAGCGAGTAGCTGGTGAGTTGGATGGGCGGAGCC
>QIKW01000255.1 GCA_003231975.1 Acidimicrobiia bacterium | reverse complement strand
AGAATCTGTATCCGACCGCAATCGAAAGGTGCCTGCTTGACCATGATGAAGTTCTAGAAGCGGTTGTGGTTGGGGTGCCAGACGACGATCTTGGCCAGCGGGTCAGGGCCGTGATCGTTGCGTCATCGAATCTGAAACATCGCGCGCTGAAAAAGGCCCTTAAAAGCAGCTTGGCCGCCAGGCTGGCCACATACGAAATGCCCCGGGAATACATTTTTGTGTCAGAGTTGCCCCGGAACGCGGCGGGCAAGGTAGTGCTGGCCCCGCTTAGCGGGCCCCGCAACCTGGTCCCGAACCTGCAACCAGATGCGAAGAAAGCCAAGGAGTAGAGATGAAACAGTTATCAGGCCTCGACGTGACTTTCTTGAACCTCGAGACGAGCACCACGTTTGGTCACGTCTCAAGCCTTTCGATTTATGGCAGACCCGACGACGATCCTGACTTTGATCCTTACGTTGCGTTCAGGGAGCAGCTTGAGTTGAAGCTTGGCCAGCTTGAGCCGTTCCGTCGTCGCCTGGTTGAGGTTCCCTTTGGTTTGGACCGCCCGTACTGGATCAACGACCCGGACTTTGACCTCGACTTTCATCTCCGCCACATCGCAGTGCCAGGTACCGGCGACGATTTCCAGGTTGGCGAACTTGTCGGTCGCCTGGTTGGCAGGCCAATGGACCGCACCCGTCCTCTGTGGGAGGTCTATGTAATCGAAGGCTTGGAAAACGGAGACTTTGCTGTGTTGGCAAAAGTGCATCACAGCACAATTGACGGCGCGGCTGGGGCCGAGATGCTGGTAATCATTCTGGAACCCGCCGACGGCGAGGTTGAAGACACTTGGCGGCCCGAGTCCGAGCCAGGGACGGGCGAACTGCTGGCCCGCACCGTGGTTGACCTGGCCCGCACTCCAGCCAAGGCAATCAGGCTCCAGATTCGGTTGCTAAAAGAGATGGGCCGGGTAACCCAAACCAAGGGGTTTGATGACATGGCCAATCAGCTCCGGCGAGGCCTGCCAGGGCCCGCAGGCGAGATGGTCAGGCGCCTGATCGGGAGCGAAACACCCGCCGACGAGGACAAGCCTCCACTTCTTCCTTCCATAGGAGGGCCTCGCACCCCGTTCAACGCCAGCATCACCGCTCACCGCCGGTTTGCCTACCGAAGCGCAGACCTGCGTCATATCAAGGCGCTGAAGAATGCCAGCGGCACCACCGTGAACGACGTCGTGATGACGATTTGCGCCGGGGCGCTCCGGCGCTACTTGGAGGATCACGATGCCCTCCCGGACGAGAACCTAATTGCGATGGTTCCGGTGTCAATCCGAACGGGGGAAGAAACCGACAAGTGGTCCAACCGGGTGTCTGCCATCTTCGCCGAGCTACCAACCACCACTGACGATCCGTTGGTCCGGTTGCAGGAAATGCACGACGCAATGGTTGCCGGAAAGGGTCAGTTCGATTTGGTGCCTGCCGACTTGTTGATGGAGATGAGCGATCTTGCGCCCCCAGCCCTTTCTGTCCAGGCGGCCCGTTTGGCCACCCGAATACGGATAGCCGATCGAACGAACCCTCCCGCGAATCTGGTTGTTTCGAACGTGCCTGGGCCGCGGGCACCGCTGCACCTGGCAGGCGTTGCGCCGCTGAAACACTTCTACCCTGTGTCTGCTGTTGTTGAAGGCCAGGGTTTGAACATCACAGTGCAGAGCTACTGCGACGTACTTGACTTCGGGCTGGTTGCGTGCCGAGAGCTGGTTCCCGATCTTTGGACTCTTGCCGACTACTGCATTGACGAAATCGGTGTGTTGGCAAAGGCGATGGGTGTGAAACTTGCCAAGTGAAACGACCCAGCGCCGGGTTGCCGCCACGCCCTCTCTTTGGCTAACGGCGCTTGAGGGTAGGGCGCCATCGGAATACGCGGCCTGGATGGCGTTGGCCCCGCTGCTAGATCGGCTGCCGCGCGGCGATGGGCACCCCGTTCTTGTGTTGCCGGGGTTCACCGCTGCCGACCGCTCAACCGAGACCTTGCGGGCCCTGCTGAGGCGCCTTGGTTACCGTACCTACGGCTGGCGGCTTGGCCCGAATGTTGGGCCAACGCCCCAGATCGTTACCGGGTTGGAGGCTCGTTTTGGCGACATCCGCGAACGGGAAGGAAGCCCGGTCAGCATCGTCGGCTGGAGCCTTGGCGGGATCTACGGACGCGAGCTGGCCCGAGCCCACCCCGAATCGGTTCGCCAGGTGATCACCCTCGGCACGCCACTCAGGATGGTCCCAGGAGATTCAAGTGCGGCCGCTGGCCTCTGGGAATCGCTATCGCCCCTGCACGATCCCGAGACTGTTGAGACCATGTTTGGCGCGGATCGGCCGCCTTTGCCGGTGCCAACCACTTCGATCTACACCAGAACAGACGGTATTGTTGATTGGCGAACGTGCCTCGAATCCAAGGGGCCAACCAGTGAGAACGTTGAGGTGTTCGGCAGCCACTGCGGCCTGGGTTTCAACCCCTCGGTTGCCTATGTGATAGCCGATCGCCTGGCCAGACCGCAAAGCGACTGGGCCAGGTTCCGTCCCCCATTCTGGCTGAGAGCTGTTTACCCCCGCCCTACGGCCTGGCGAGGCCGGGTAGTTAGCTCGGCTGGTTAAGGGCGCCAGTGGCTCTCAGCCAAGAAGCATTTCTGTTCTCTTTGAGGTGTAGCTGGCCTTCACAAACCGCTTGCCTTTGCTGTCAAGCTGCCAGATCGACCCCTTTTCGCAGCCCCTGCCCTTAATCTTTGCCCCTGCCTCACCCAACTGCTCAACGATTATGGGAATCAGGTTGCCGTGGCTGGAAACAACGGTGTTGCCCTTCATGTTGGCCAATAAGACTGCCATCACGTCCAGGGTGTTTGCATCTTCCCAAAGCTCATCAAGCTCAACTATTTCGAGGCCGGTTGCCTTTGCCAGAGGTTCAACAGTCTGCACGCAACGAGTTGCCGGGCTGGAAAGGATGGCACGGATCTTTGTTTCGGCGAACAGGTCAACCAGGATGTTCGCCCGCCTCCAACCCTTGTCTGACAACTGCCGGTAACGGTCACGGCCACCAGATTGGCGAGATCCAGCATGAGCGTGACGAACAAGGTAAATGGCCATGGCGCTGCGCTGAGTTTACTGCCCCTCATGGCCTCAAGGGCTGGGGGAATTGTTCCAGTTCCGGGAAAGTCAGAGCTCAAGCACCGTGACGGTTCCAGCACTCCCGTCAACCTCGATCAGCGCTCCGTCCGGAATTCGTCTGGTTGCGTTAGTTGCCGAAACCACACACGGAATCCCGAGTTCTCTTGAGACGATCACAGCGTGGCTCATCACCGCGCCGACATCAACCACAACGCCGTCAGCAGCAACAAACAGGGGAGTCCACGAGGGGTCGGTCAGAGGCGCAACCAGGATGTCGCCAGGTTCCAGACCTTGTGGGTCGCCGGCATTGGTGACAATCCGGGCCCTGCCCCTTGCCACGCCAAGGCAGCCGGGTAGGCCGGTAATGGTTTCGCCAACGACAACGCCGGGCAGCTGGTTTGACCTCAGCTCCCACTCGTCAAGCGGGGGTTGGTGATCGGTGAAGAAGAACGGTGGAATGCGCTCGCTCAGTTTCTGGTGGACGACTCTTCGCTCTTTGATTGTTCGGCGGAACGACCCTGGATCCTCGAGGTAGGCATCCAACTCGTCGCCAACCAGGAACCACATGTCTCCGCGGTTGCCTCCGGCTTGTTCGTAGAGCCTGCGATCCAGCTCCATCGCTCTCAGCCGAGATCCGTGAATGGCCCGCACAACGGTGGTCTTTGTCCGTTCTCTGCCTTGTGAGTACAGCTGGGCAGAACGAACCGCTTTGGCAAAGACGCTCCGCTGGAACCGCGGGACCTTCGCCAGAGTTTCGGCCTCAAGCTCGACTCGATCGGCCGCGAGGCGGTTGCCCTGAACCCTGGGGTTGTGGCTCTCGTCGGTTCCCCTCATCCGGTCGATCAGCACAAGTGCCAGCTCGGGGTCGGTTTCCCAGGTGTCGAATGCGTTGTCCCACTCGTTTGGGCCTCGAGATCCGAACTCGGCAAGGAAGGCGCTGAAGGAATCAAGAAAGCCTTCGGCCTCTTCGGTCTGACCAAGTCGGTGCATCAGGCCCGCTATTCCCGCATCGAACTGGGCGCCCACCGCTGGGTTCTCGTTGACTGCCCGGCTGAGATCCCACATGGCAACCGACGGCGCCGCACTGTCAACATCGCCCAAACCGGCCAAGAGGCGTACTGCCAGCCCGGGGTCATCGAAGTTGTTTTCGCAGAGGTTGCTGAGCACTGCGATTGTGATTCCGGCGGCGAAGCTGACTCTCAGATGGCGTTCGAACAGATACTCGAAGAAGTCGATGAAGTCGTCGCCGGTTGCTTGGCGGAGGTCGGTGTTTGATCCGTTGACCGGAGGCAGCCTTGCCAGGTAGGCGCCAACCTTTTGCTGGTCTTTGGCTAGCTCGGGCAGTTTCTTGGTGTTCAGCAGTTTCCACACGTAGCGTGCCCCGGCCAGGGAGGCCCGCCAGTTCTTCTCTCCGTCGATCGGCACGTGGGGTGGGGGGTCTCCAACCCCAAGCAAGTTCGTGTCTGCATCTGCCGCTTTGCCGCCCGGCATCCGGGCTGACATGGTGCGCTGAATGCTGAGATTCAAGTAGGCGTAGCCGCCGAATACGCCGCTGCCAACCGCGGTGGTTGATGCCAAGCCCGCCAGCTCGTTCGGGCGGACTAGCCCCGACGCCAGCATTGCCTTGCGCATTGCCCGTTCGCCAGCTTCGGCTGCAACCGAGAAGCTGAGCGGAGTGAACACCTCTGGATACACCTCGCCCGCGTTTCCTCTGGTGTAGACCGGGAATCGTTCGCTTGGGTCGTTCCCAACCCACACCGGCTCGCCGGGTTCGGCTTTTTGGCCGCCAACTGCTTTCCACATGGGCATAGATCTACTACGAACCGGCGATTTGATGCAACGATGAACGGATGCACCGTGAACTTTCTCCCGTCGGGCTGGCTCCGCCTGCCGCCAGTTACGCCCACGCCATCTTGTCAACCAACGTTGGCCGAATAGTTCATACCTCGGGCGTGGTTCCTGTCAGGCCCGACGGGACCGTTCCCAAAGACCTGGGAGAACAGGCGAAGGTGATATGGGAAACCATCTCGGCGTTGCTTGAGGCAGCCGAGATGACACCGGCAAATGTGGTCTCGATTACCACCTATGTGCTGGCCGACGGGGCTGAAGCCAACTCGCTTGGAATCGTGATGGCAGCAAGAGACCAGGCCCTTGGCGGCCATCGGGCGGCTTCAACGTTGGTAACTGTTCCTGCACTGGCTCAGCCGGAATGGAAAATGGAAATAGCGGTGGTGGCAACGGCCTGAGCCTCTGGGTGGTTGGTGGCCAGCGGTCAGAGCGTGACTGTTCCGGGTGGGGCAAGGGCAACCCAGGTGCGCCCGGGCGTTAGGAGAATCTCGTTTCCGGCTGCGTCTTTGTAAACGATCCGGTCGGTGGCGCTGGTTCTGCTCCACGTTCCAGGAATCATGTTGCCTCCGGTGTAGATATACGCCGTGCCGCGGCCAACGGTTTCGGCCTCGGGAGATTCGAAGTCGGCGGCGCTAACCCCGTATTGGGTGATCTGAACAATCACGTTGGGAGGGGCGATGGCCACCCCGCTTGCGTCTACGTGAAGGCGCCCGTCCTGAGTGCGAACCCAGCCGACGCCGTTCCAGCGATAGCTGACCTCGGTGAATCCGAAGTCTATGTCGACCCCGTTATCGGGCGACCCAGCCGCTGGTGCGCCGACCGCGCGATAGCGGAAGAGCTGTGGGGGAATCCCCCCGGCGGGCGCGCCGGCAGCCCATAGACTGGAGGCGCGGGCAAACAGGTTGTGGGGAGCGCGGCGACCGTTCTGGCGGAAGTAGGCGCTGCCAACGTTGATGGCGTTGACGTTTATCAACGGGGCGCCGGCCAGAGCGTTGAGTACACCGCTGTTCGCACCAGATGCGCCAAACAGAGGCACATTAAGTTGGGAGACCAGATCTATGTCGCCCGTTCGGGCGGACCGGACCGGCCCAACCGACCCAGGATTCTGTTCGTGGTAGACCGCGGCAAACCGGGTGATGCTTCCCTCAACCAACTCTTCCCAAACAATGTCGGCCTGGTTCAGCCCGGCTTGGGGACGGGCCCGGTTGTGGTTGTCTATCTTGATCACAAGTGCTGGCCGGTTCTGGATGGCCCTGGTTTTTTCGCCAGTAAGGGGATGAGTGGCAGGGAACATGGCGGCGGTGCGGTTGCTGTATTCACTCGAGATCAGGAAACCACCGATTGCATCTCGGTATGGAACGCCGCTGTCAATGACACCGGTCCAGTATTTCAGCCCCGAGCTGTCTGGCGAGCGCCGCAGCAGCCCCACATACAGCATCGTGGCTTTCACCAGACCGTTGGTGCGCTTGATGTTCTCTGGCGACTCGGAGAACTGCACCATCACGGCCCCTCGGGAGAGGCCGCCCGCCATCTCTCCAAGCCAGAAAGAGCGACCAGCCTCATCGGCCCCGCGGCCAAGCACGTTTTGATAGACCAGGTCAACAAATTGACTGTTGGTCAAAGACCCGTAGGTGTTGGTGAACTCAGCGGACTTGGCCAGTTCGCCTGAGATGGTGTTCAGAGATGTGCCCTGTCGAAACAAACCGGCCCAAAAGGCCAGCCCGGCAACGTCTGGGCTCCTTCTGAGGTGCGCTCGATAGAGCCGGATAACCGGCGCCATCACATTTGTGAATTCTGTGCTCTCGGCCAGCACCTCAACCAGCCGGGCAGGAGGCACCCCAGAGCGCACCTGGGCCGACCAGAATGCCAGACCACCAGCGTCGGGGCTTCTGGCCAGAAAGTCCAGGTACTGCTGGGTTATGAAGTCTTCAGGCGTTGGGAACGACAGCACCTCGTCTTCTGCTGCGGCGGGAGACACCGGGGAGACGGCGGCCACGATGCCGGCGAAGAGGGCCATCACAAGCAGCAACCGCGACAGCTTCCCGGCTTTGGGAGCCGGGCGAGGCGGCCTTGGCTGTTTGCTGGTCGACGGTTCACGGGAGCTTGGAAGGGGCACGGCAAAGACCGTACTTCGAAACAGGCCCCGCAGGAAGAGGTCAAGTCTCCCGACACTTGTCGCGCGTGGTCGCCTTCGGCGACCAGCGGTGAACGGTTGACCGGGGTGGCCGGAGGCGGGTCTGGGGTAGCAGACCCCAGTGTGATCGTGTTTTGCGTGGTCGCCGTCGGCGACCAGCGGGTGAACGGTTGACCGGGATGGCCGGAGGCGGGTCTGCGGGAGCAGACCCCAATACAGTTGCCTCGTGCGAGGATCCTGGAAGCGCTCTATCCGGCTCGGCTTGCCGGGCAGGGAACTGGTTGAGGTTGGTCAATGGCTGGCGGCCAGTGCGATGCATTGGCCAGAGGAGACCTTGTCGTGGCTGACGGGCGAGGCATCTGAGCCTTCGTGGGTTGATCTGTGGGACTCCGCTGGATTTGATGTCGCCGGGGAGGAAGCCGAACGCATTCCGGATCGGGCGGCCATTCGAGCCTGGGCCGCCGAGACGCGGGCGCAGGCGCGGCTGCGAACAAACGAAGAGTCGTGGAGTCATGTGGCCCAGTTGGGTGCCGAACAGGTTGCCTTCCAAGTGCACAGCCCGCAGGCCGCCGGGCGCTGGACAGGCTGGACGGTTGCCGCCTTCGCCCCGGAATCTGGCTTGGGCGAAGCCGACACGTGGGTCCGCTTCGAACCTCAAGAGCCGCGACCGACCAGGCGGTGGCTTGTTGTAACCAGCGACTCCCGAGTTGTTCGGATTCAGCCCGGCCCATCCGGTGAACTGTCTGTGAGGGTGGAAAGAGCCGTTCCCGGCAACGAAGAGGCAGAGAACGTTTCTCTTGGGACGGCCTTGGTTGCCTTCGATGAGGATCGAATCGACGTGGCTGTGGGGGATGTGGTGCTTGGGGACAAAAAAAGTCGGATCAAGCGGCTGAATGTGTCGGCCAAGGCGGAAGGGCGCGGTGGAAAGAAGGTACGGGTTGCGGTGGCCGGTGTTGCTTCGCTGCGGCCCCGCAGCCTGAATCTGTTAACCCCGGTTTGGCCTCTGGTTCGCCCCTTCGCGTCAAGATACATTGCCAGGGAACTGGTGGAGATAGTAAGGAAGGTAGCCGCAAAGGTGGGCCCCCAGAAGTGGGATCTAATCCTGGGGGCGGCCCGTCTGGATAAAACGAGAAGAGGGGCTCGGTCGGGCGAAGCTTCAGGTTGAGGCGTGAACGTCGGTAACACAGGCGTCATCGCCTTGGGCCACCGAGCCTCCAAGGGCCACTTCGGCTTCGCCGTAGATGGATTCCAGCAAGCCCTTCACCATGCCGCGGTCGACCGCGCAGATCACTGGGTGCTCGATAGCGACGTCTCCAAACGGGCAGTGGTCGGACACAATCCGCAGTTCTTCGCCGTGCCGTTCGGACCGGGCGGCAAAGCCGTATGACGAAAGGGCGTCGGCAACCAGGTGCAGGGCCGAGCGGAATGAGCGCTGCGTTCCGGCCGCATCGGCCGTTTCGCCTGGTCTGGTGCGCATTGCCGTTGCCATTTGCTTGCCGAATTCCTGGCCAACTTCCTCTGCCAGTTCTGCCGCTTCGTGTTCTGGAAGCCGGGAAAGAGCTTTGCCAAGCAGCGTTACGAGGATGTCGTCTTGGCGAACCTCGAATTCAAGTCGAAGGCCGCTGTTTGTTGCCCGGTAGACCTTTGCCGGGCGGCCCGCCCCGGCCGAGGACCTCTGGGAAACGTCGATGTAGCCGCCAGCCATCAACTTGTCGAGGTGATGGCGGGCAACGTTGGCGTGCAGCCCGGTGACTTGTGCTACTTCGCCGGCTGTGTTCCCTTCCTCAGATGCGTGAATGAGAAGATAGATTTCGCGCCGAGTGGGGTCGCCAAAGGCGGCAGTGATTGCGTTCACCATGCTGGTGAACTCGGTTGGGCTCAGCGCCTCGCCTGCTGAGGACAACATCTGATCTTGGCGGAGGGCTCGCTGGGCCACTTGGATAGTGTAGAGCACCGCGGTCCCCAGTGGCCGATCACGTTGATCATCAGGAGCGTTGTGGCACTTACCGAAGACCAGGTGATCGAGGCGCTACGCCCCGTTCAAGACCCCGAATTGCATCGCAGCATTGTCGACCTGGGAATGGTCCGCTCGGTTCAGATCGCCCTGCCAGATGTGCAGGTCGCCATCGACCTCACCATTGCCGGGTGCCCGCTGCGGGCCGAGATCAACAACAGCGTTGTGGCCGCGGTCCAAGCGCTGGACGGTGTGGCCGACGTCGAAGTTCAGTTTGGCGTAATGACTGACGAGCAACGAGAGGCCATTCGCCGGCAACTCCATGGGAATCCTTCCGCAACGGCGGGTACCACCCAGGCCCACGGTCACGCCGAAGGCCGGGCTGTGCCCTTCGCCGATGCAGACAGCCGCACCAGAGTGCTGCTGATTGCGTCTGGCAAGGGGGGCGTTGGCAAGAGTTCGGTTACCACCAACCTTGGTGTTGCCCTCGCGGCCAGAGGCAAATCGGTGGCCGTTGTCGACGCTGATGTGTGGGGGTTTTCGATTCCCGGCATGCTCGGAATCGACCAAGACCCAACGATCATCGACGAGATGATTGTGCCGCCCGAACGCCACGGCGTTCGTTGCATCTCCATGGGCTTCTTTGTTGAGGAGAACCAGCCAGTGATCTGGCGGGGGCCAATGCTGCACAAGGCGCTTGAGCAGTTCCTGACCGACGTTTATTGGGACGACCCTGAGTACCTGCTAATAGACCTGCCGCCTGGAACGGGCGACATCGCCCTTTCGATCTCGCAGTTTCTCCCTCGGGGCGAGGTCGTTGTGGTTACAACACCCCAGCCTGCGGCCCAGCGGGTTGCCCAGCGAGCCGCATATATGGCCCACAAGGTCAACCTTCAGGTTCTCGGTGTTATCGAAAATATGAGTTGGTTCACCGGCGATGACGGCAAGCGGTATGAGCTGTTTGGTGCCGGTGGGGGCCAGAAGTTGGCTGCCGATCTCGAAGTGCCGCTGCTTGGCAGCATCCCGCTGATTCCGGCGCTTCGCGAGGGAGCAGATGTTGGTGACCCCGTCGCCCTTCAGACCGACACCGAAGCGGGCCGGGTGTTCGCCGCGCTTGCCGAAAAGCTTGATGTCGAGTTGGCCCCGCGCCGCCGCTACCGATCCGAACTAAAGATCGTCTGAATCATCTCACAACCTGCATCCGATAGGTTGCAGTAAAATGACACAGCAATCGACGACACAGCGTTAGACAACACAGCGTTAGACAACACAGCGTTAGACAACAGGGTCAAACATCAGGAGACACAGTGGACGTTCGAATCGGCATCGCCGAGAGCCCCCAGATCATTGAAGTGGAGATGGCCGAAGACGCCGACCGAGAAGCAATCCAAGCTCAGGTTCAAAGTGTTCTCACCGGCGAGGTAGCAGTGCTCACCCTGGAAGATCGGCGAGGCAAAGAGCTGAACATTGCTTCGGCGCGGGTGGCCTGGGTTGAACTTGGCACCGTTTCTGACGAGCGCCGGATCGGGTTTGGGGCTTAACCTGATTCTCGCATCGCGGCGGGCCCAAACCTGTCGTCGCTCAACCCTGGTTTCATGATGCAGCGGCCACTAACCATCGTTGCTGGGAAAGGCGGCGTTGGCCGTTCAACGGTTGCGTCTGCGTTGGCACTGAACGCCGCAGCTGCCGGTGGCCGCGTTCTGGTTGTTGATGCCATAAACGACGGCGGTTTGGCCGCGGCCCTTGGCTCGGCTGAGCCAACCAGTGGCCCTGGCAGTATCGAACTGCTTGAGCTGACCCCCGAGCTGGCGCTTGATGAATACCTGAAGTTGTTCCTCAAGGTTCCTGTTCCCGCCTCTCGGATCAAACCCATCTCTAGGATCTTTGACTACGTGGCAACTGCCGCGCCAGGCGTTCGCGAGATTCTGTCCATCGGCAAGATTGCCTGGGAGGTCAAAGAGGGAAACTGGGACGCTGTTGTGGTTGACGGCCCGGCCACCGGCCACATCATCGAACTTCTGGCCGCGCCGGCCACGCTCCGCCAGCTCATCTCGGTCGGTCCGTTGGCTGGCCAGACCGAATGGATTGCAAAGCTGTTGGCCAATCAATCAACGACCGGCGTGGTGCTGGCCACCACCAGCGAAGACCTTCCGGTTGCAGAATGCCTCGAGCTGGTTGGCCGGGTACAGAATGAAACCGCGGCCACTGTTTCTGGCATTGTCGTCACCAGGGTTCCTTCCTTGCTCGGTCGCAACGCCAAGGCCGAGGCTCAGCGCCTGATGGCAACAGAACCCGTCGACCCGGCGCTCGCTGAGGCGCTTGCCATCGTGGTCGGCAGATCAGACGGGGCCGAGACCCAACTCGGTCGCATCGCTGAAGTCAATCTTCCAACTGTGCGCGTTGGCGAATCCAGCCAGCCGGTTGCCGCTGCTCGTCAGGCCCTGTCGGTGGTTGAGGTATGAGCGATCCAGTCGACCAGCTGTTGGCCGATGCCAGTGTGATGTTGGTTGTGGGGCCTGGGGGGGTTGGAAAGACCACGCTTTCAGCCGCGCTGGGGATCAGGGCAGCCCGAGACCACGACCGGAAAGTTCTTGTTGTAACCGTTGACCCTGCCCGACGCTTGGCCCAGGCGCTTGGGGTGACCGAGATCCGCCAAGAGGAAGTTCTGGTGCCAGTGGGCCAAGGCCCCGGCCGGTTCTGGGCGTTGATGGTTGATATGTCTCACAGCTGGGACCAACTGGTTGCACGCCACTCCCCAGACGCCAAGACAAAGGAAGCCCTTCTCTCGAACCGTCTCTACCGCACGCTCACTCAACGGTTCGTCCAGAGCCACGACTTCATCGCGCTTGATCACCTCGTCGAGTTCACCGACGATGGTCGTTATGACCTGGTGATTGTCGACACCCCTCCATCGGTTCACGCGCTAGATGTATTGGATGCACCAAGCCGGATGATCGAGTTCTTCCGCAGCCGGTTCCTCAAATGGCTTATTGCCCCGTACGGAAATCGCCTGGTGCACGCCGCCGCCAAGCCCTTCCTTTCGGTGGCGGGCCGTTTGCTCGGTGGCCCTTTCCTTTCTGAGATCACCGAGTTCTTCTGGCTGTTCTCCCGCCTCCAGGACACCTTTGTTGCCAGGGCAAAGACAGTGCAGGGCCGCCTGCACCATCCCTCAACTCATTACGTGGTGGTGGAAACGCCCGAGAAGATTCCTCGTCAGCGGGCCAAAGAACTGTCGGCCGAGCTTGGCCGTCGCCACCATCAGCCCTCGCTGCGCATCGTGAACCGAGCGCTGCCTGGCAGCGTAGGCCAGATCCGCTCTGAGACCATTGAAGCGGTTGCCAACGATGAGCTGCGGGCCGCCGTTTCGGCCCTCGCCAAAACTGCCAACGAGCAGCAGGCTCCTGTCGGGGCCGGGCAAGGCGACGTGCCGGTGACGGTGGTGCCGATTGCCGCTGGCCCGCTTGAAACGGTGGGAGACTTGGCCCGGCTGTTAGATCCGCCCGCGGCAAACCCCGGCTAGTCGTCGTCTTCAACTATTGCGAATTCGCCAATCACACGAACGAAGCTGTCCTTGAAGGCAGTGAACTCCTCAGCAACCGGTTCGGGGCTGCCTCCCAGCAGGATGGCGCCTCCCAAAGACTCCATCAGAGCGTTCACCGTCCGCCGCCGGTGAAGTTTGTTCTCGGGAATGGTTGGGTAGATCACGCACGGCATCTGAAGCTGCGCCAACTCGCTCTTTGTTGTGCCTCGGAGCGGTTCTCCTGCCAACAGGTTCTGTGCCGCCTCCTCGGTCTTTTCGTCTGTGATAATGATCCGGGCCAGTTCGTCAACAACCGGATCTCCAGCGGTTGCTGGCCAGCAGA
The DNA here is from genome assembly GCA_003231975.1 of Acidimicrobiia bacterium. Lineage (GTDB taxonomy): Bacteria > Actinomycetota > Acidimicrobiia > Acidimicrobiales > SZUA-35 > SZUA-35. Next base: position 3,004 of record QIKW01000255.1, on the reverse strand, counting down.
GCATCAGCCGCTCCACCAGATGGGCATGATCCAGCGCCAAACGCACCGCGGCCGAGCAGCCATTCGACCCCGCAACAACCGCAACCCCACTTCGGTTGCCGGCTTCGATCGCCGTGGCCAGCCAGTCTCCCTCGGCTTTCCAGCTGGAAGGTTGTCTGAGCCGATTGGGCGCAACCAGATCCACTCCCACAGCGCGGAGGCTTTCAATAACGCCACTGTCGGCCCAGAACTTCTGGGCGTTCATTCCGTCGTAAAGGCCGCCGTGAACAAGGACTACCGAAAGCATCCCGGCACCGTAGCCCTGGTGGAGCCAGCTCTGGTCTGTGCGATGCTGGGGCTATGTTGGTTTTGTCACGATTAGTGCTTTCGCGCTTCGGCTGTTTGGGCTGATGGCCAGCCTCGGCGATTTGGTCCGCCAACACACCGAACTGAACGAAGAGCAGTTGCGTCACCTGCGCCGCCTTACCGCCAGTTGGGGGATGCTGGCCGATCTCTGTTTTGCCGACTTGCTGCTGTTTCTGCCCGTAGTTTCTCGATCTGAAAACCCTCAGAGCCGGTTCGTGATCGCGGGTCATGTGCGCCCAACCACAACTCAGACCCTGTACCGGGACGATCAGGTTGGCAGGTTTGTCACTGCTGTGGCTCGCCCTGTAGTGGCCAAGGTTGCACTTGATGGAAACCGTCACCAAGACGAGATCGAGATACAAATCCTTGGCGTTCAGGCTTCAGTTTTGGCCGTGCCGGTGGTTTATCAGGGCAGCCTTATTGCTGTAATCACAAGTGAGACCGCAACCCTTCCCGTTCGCCAGCCAAGCGAACTGGAGCGGGTGTACCGAACCGTCTTCAACCGATTCATCCAGATGTTGCAAGACGGAACGTTTCCGTTCGACACCGATGACCAGGTTGAGCAGTCGGCTCGAGTTGGCGACGGGGCAATAATTGTCAACCGGGCGGGCAAGGTCACGTTCACGTCGCCAAACGCCGTCTCCGCGCTGCACCGAATGGGGTTTCACATGAACGCCGAGGGCCGGGGCCTCAGCGATCTTGGCTTCAAACCAGATCTGCTTCGCACCGCGTTCAGCCTGAAAGTGCCGATCATGCAAGAGCTTGAACGCGGCTCGGCAATCACCATCCACGCCCGAATCTTTCCGCTGATCGCCGACGACGAGATCGTTGGAGTGCTGGTGCTGCTTCGAGACGTTTCCGATCTGCGCCAGCAGCAACGCCTGCTGGTTTCGATGGACGCCACGATCCGAGAGATCCATCATCGGGTCAAGAACAATCTCCAAACCGTCTCGTCACTGCTGCGACTTCAGGGCCGCAGGCTTGAGGCTCCCGAGGCAAAGGCTGCAATCGACGAATCGGTTCGTCGCATCCGCTCAATCGCCCTGGTGCATGAGATTCTGGCCCAGGATGGTGGAGACGATGTTCGCCTGACCGACGTGATACGGCCGGTCACCCAGATGGTTCAGGATGCTCTGGTTTCACCCGACCGGCCGGTGCGCTTCAAGCTGGTTGGTGATGGGCCAACCCTGCCAGCGAAGGTTGCCAGTTCTCTGGCGGTGCTGCTGACCGAACTGCTTCAGAACGCAGTGGAACACGGCTATCCCCCGGGGTCCTCGGGCGGAATCGTGCTGATCGAGTTAGAGACCTCGGGGCGTAATCTGGTGATCCGGGTGCACGACGACGGGGCGGGCCTGCCGGAGAACTTTGAGTTGGCCGAAAGTGACGGCCTTGGGCTGACCATCGCCCGAACGCTGGCAACAGGCGAGTTGGCAGGCAAGCTCTCGCTTCGGGCCACAGCCACCCCTGGCGGAACCGGCACGGTGGCAGAACTAAGTGTGGTGCTTGCCCCGAATTAGGCTGGTGCTTCGCTAAAATCGGCGAATGTCAGACCGCGCTGCGGCGCCGTCGCCCCAGGTAGGTGCGGCGAAGGTGTCGCCGCTCTTCTTCTGAGGTGCCACCCCAGATGCCGGTGTCTTGGTTAGTGCGGAGGGCGAATTCAAGGCAGGGGACCTGCGCCGGGCAGCCCATGCAGACAAGCTTGGCCTCGTCGATCTGTTCGATTGCCAAACCAGTGGTGCCGACGGGGAAGAAGAGATCTGGGTTTGTATCACAGCAGGCGGCCCCGGTGCGCCAGCCCGGATCCATCGATGTATTGGGAGAAGCAGCCACCTTCTTGGCTGCTCGCTCGGCCATGGACGGAATCACCATGGACGGAATCAAAAGCGAAATCTCGACACATTCGGTCACGTTTTTCTCCCCAAGTCGGCTTAACGGGCCACTACTCCAGCTCGTTTGAAGAACGTACTAAATACTTAGACTCCCGTAAAGAGTTCGGGGCGAGACTTTTTGAAGAATTGTCGGCAACCCGTGTTTTTGGGACGGTTCCGGTCAGGTTCTGCCAGAATTGGGCGATGAGCGACGCCGCCGACCAGACCGAGACTCCCAACATCACCCGGGTGATTGCCCACAGGGGAGCATCGGCCGATCATCCCGAGAACACCATCGAGGCATTTGTGGGGGCCAAAGGGCAGGGAGCGGCCGGGATCGAGCTGGACGTTCGCCTAACTTCTGATGACGTACTGGTCCTATCTCACGACGCCATACTGCCCGACGGCCGGATGGTACGCCAGGTTGATTCAGCCGACCTGCCACCGTCGGTGCCCACGCTGGCCGAGGCTCTGGAGGTGATTGATCCACTCTGGACCAACATCGAACTGAAGAATCTGCCTGCCGACCCGGACTACGAGGCTGCCTCGGGGCTGGCAGTGGCCGTTGCCGGGTTGGTTGCTGCGTATGAGGCTCACGAAAGAGTGCTGGTCTCATCGTTCGATTTTCAGTCGATCCTGCGAATCCGTGAGGCCGATCCAACTATCCCGATCGGTTGGTTGGTTTGGGGCCAGACCGACCCGAATCAGATCATCACCAGAGCAGAAGGCCACGCTATTCAGGCCATCCATCCGAATGATCTGCTGGTCGATCAGAACTTCGTCGGCCGGGC
>QIKW01000090.1 GCA_003231975.1 Acidimicrobiia bacterium | reverse complement strand
GCAGGGACCCGATCCCGGCAGGAACCGCCCGATGGGTGTCGGCTCACACCATGATGCTCACACCATGATGCTCACACCATGATTAGGCGGGCTTCTTCCATGAACTTCCTTGTTTCGGGATGGTCGGGCTGGCCAAACATGTGCTCTGGGGTGCCCTCTTCAACCAACTGGCCGTAGTCGAAGAACAGAACTCGGTTCGAGACCTTCTTGGCGAAGCCAATCTCGTGGGTCACCGCAACGATGGTTACTTCGGTGGCCGCCATTTCGGCCACCAGATCCATTACCCCCCTCGTCAGTTCGGGGTCGATGGATGCTGTTGGCTCATCCAACAGGATGATCTGTGGCTCCATGGCCAGAGTTCGGGCGATGGCAACCCTTTGCTGCTCACCGCCTGACAGTTGAGACGGCCGTTTGCTGGCGTGGCTCCTCATGTCGACTCGATCCAGCATTGTGTGGGCCTGGTCTCTGGCCCGGTCGGCGGGCCAGCCGTGCACCAGCCGAAGGGCAGTTGAAACGTTCTGCTCAACCGTGAACATTGGGAACAGGTTGAAGTCCTGAAACACCATGCCGACCCGCTCTCGGAGGATGCGAGTTTCGAACACGTCGTCGGGGTCACTCATCCCAAGCACGTGCAGCGAGCCCTTGTCGAACCTTTCCAGGCGGTTGATGCAGCGCAGGAAGGTTGACTTGCCTGATCCAGAGCGCCCGACGATGCAAACCACCTCGCCGCGGTCGATGGTTAGCGACAGGTTGTCCAAAGCTTGGAAATCTCCGAACCACTTCGAGAGGCCATTGCAAACAACGGCCACGGCGTCGAAGTCGATCTCCTCCTCGTCGCCGGGGTCGATCAACTCGGGTTCGGCGACGACCGCAAACCACGGATCGTCAGACACTTCGGGAAGCCTATTCCATCAATTGTCGTGATGTAAGGGGCAGACGATGTCAGCTTGGGAACACTTTCGGGTCAATCGAGGCTTCAGGAACGCCGGTGGGGGGATTGCCTACGCGGAAAGTTGACCGAGCGGTCAGCTTCTGTCATCGTGCGCCCTGGCGGCGCCTTGTCGTCTTGGGCGGCGGCTTGGCAGCACAATCTTTCGCAGCACAATGGAGTGATGCATGAATTCTGATCAATTGGCCGACGGATCTGTGACTGGGCGGATCCAATCTGACCGAGCCCTTCTTGCCAGCCGCCAGATCAAGCATGTGGTTGTACTTGGCGCAAACGGAACTATGGGTTACGGCAGCGCGGCGCTGTTCACAACCGCGGTGCCGCGCGTTACTTTCCTGGCCCGCACTACCAAGAAGGCCCAGGCCGGGCTCGACTCGGCAATCAAGCAGGTGCGGTCGGCGACGGTTGCATCCAGGGCCGATGTTGGCAGCTACCAGGATGATCTGGAAGCAGCCTTGGAAACCGCCGATCTCATTTTCGAAGCTGTTGCTGAGGACATGGCAATCAAACAGCAGATCTTCGACCTTGTTGAAAAGCACCGGAGGCCAGACTCAATAGTGGCAACGGTCAGCTCTGGTCTGTCGATCAACCAGTTGGCGGCCGGACGCTCAGATTCGTTTCGCGCCAACTTCTGCGGCCTGCACTTCTTCAATCCGCCAAACGTGATTGTTGGCACTGAGCTGGTTGCCAACGATCACACAGACGCCGAGATGCTCGACTTCCTCGAAGTATTCTGTCGCTTGCGGCTGGGCCGAGAGATGGTGCGAACAAAAGACACGCCGGCCTTCGCAGGCAACAGGGTGGGCTTCAAGGTTCTGAACGAGTGCGCCCAGCTGGCAGATCAGTTGGGCCCGCTGCTAGTCGACAAGATCGTTGGGCCATACACGGGCCGCGCCCTCACCCCGCTGGCAACCATTGATCTTGTTGGTTGGGACGTGCATCGGGCGATCGTCGACAACATCTGGGAGCTGACAGATGACGAGGCGAAGCCAACTTTGAAACTGCCAGACTCGATGGCTTCGCTTATGGCAAAGGGAGTGCTCGGCCGCAAGTCCGGCGGCGGCTTCTTTGCCAGGTCGGACCAGGGCAACACGGTTCTTGATCTTGCCTCCGGCTCCTATCTCCCTGAAGAGGAGATTCAACTTCCTCCGATGCCGTACGTGGCCGAGATAGCCGACCTCTACTCTCAAGCCAGGTATGCCGAGGGAATGCAGATCTTGTTGGCCGCCAAGGGCGACGAAGCAGCCCTTGCCAGGAAAGTAGTGGCTGGCTACATCAGCTACGCCTTCATGCGGGTCGGCGAAGTTTGTGAGTCGATCACCGAAATCGACCGGATCATGGGAGCCGGATTCAACTGGGCCCCGCCGTCGGTTCTGGTTGACCTCATGGGCCCGGCTGCCGCTGTTCGGATGCTCGGCGAAGCTGGCGTGGCCGTTCCCGACGCCCTGGCGAATGCTGGGCCATCGGACCGTTTCTTCCAGCACCCCACTGTAAACACCGGCCGTTTCTTCGTTGCCGCTTAAGCGAACAGGAACTTCAATGACGCAGAAATCTGCCAGCCCCGAGGTGTTTGTTCTTGGGGGTTACCAAACCGACTTTGCTCGCAATTGGACTAAGGAACAGAAGCATTTTTCGGCCCTGATGAGAGAAGCCGTAACCGGGGCCATGCAGGCAGCCGACATCCCGGCTGAAGACATCCTGCATGCAGGGCCATCTTGGGGCTTTCTTCACCGAGGTTGACCCTGTGTTCAGTGGCCTACCAACCGGGCGCCACGAGGCGGCTTGTGCCTCCGGGTCGATCGCCCTATTGGCTGCGTCGGCCGAGATTGAGGCTGGCCGCTACGACCTTCAGGCTGTTGTTGGGATCGAGCAGATGAAGACCGTTCCAGCATCGCTTGGCGGCTCTTACCTTGGAACGGCTGCCTGGTATGAGAAGGAGGCTGAGGGCATTGATTTCCCCTTCCCGAAGTTGTTCGGCAGGCTGGGAGACGAGTACGACAAACGCTACGGGCTGGCCGACGAGCACCTGGCCGAAATCAGCAGGCTCAATTACGACAACGCGAAGCTGAACCCGAACGCGCAAACCCGCACTTGGTACATGAACAAAGAGCACGCCCTTGCCAGGGACGACATGAACGCTGAGGTTGGGGGCCGCATTCGGCTGGCCGACTGCTCGCAGGTTACAGACGGCGCAGTGTGTGTCTTTTTGGCCTCGCGAGAATACGCAACGAAGTACGCCACAGCTCGCGGAATCAACCTTTCCGACATTCCTCGCATCAAAGGCTGGGGCCACAACACCGCCCGGTTGTTGTTTGCCGACAAGGTGCGGGAAAGCCGCGAGGCGGAGTACGTGCTGCCTCACGTTCGAAGCACGATCACCTCAGCAATGGCACGGGCAGGCATTGCGGATGTGTTCGGTTCTGACGGGGGCGAACAGATTCACGGGATCGAAACCCACGACTGTTTCACCACGTCTGAGTACATGGCGATAGACCACTTTGGTATCACCGCCCCCGGCGAGAGCTGGAAGGCGGTGGAAGATGGGTGGTTGGAGATAGACGGGAAAACCCCCGTGAACCCCAGCGGCGGTCTGATTGGTGCTGGCCACCCGGTAGGCGCCACAGGTGTTCGACAGCTTCTCGATGCCCACAAACAGGTCACCGAAACCGCTGGTCACTACCAAATCCCTGGGGCCAGGAACGTTCAGACGTTGAACATCGGCGGCAGCGGAACCACCAGCGTCAGCTTCGTCGTTGGCGTGGACTGACCCACCCGATCTAGCCTGAGCTCGTGGCTATCAGCGAAGACTTGCCTGGCGGTTGGTCAGAACCGCTCACACCCGACTTTTACCAGTACCGATGGCAGCCGCTTACATCGGTTCGATTGCAGGGTTCCACCGTTGTGGTCGGCTGGGCCGACGGAACAGAACTGGCCTGTTACAGCCTCTGGTTGGCCGAGAACGCCGACGGCCTGGGGCTCCACCCACAAACCAGGGAATGCATGGTCGACCCGGGCGATCTGCCTTCTCCCGAGGCGTTGACCGAGGCGTCGCTTGGACCGCGTGGCGAGCTGTCTCTCCGCTGGAGTCTTCCAACGGGGGCGCTAATCACAGAGGTGCACCCCGGCTGGTTGCGCCACATCGCCGATGGTGGCCAGCTGCCAGAGGCCTCGTTGCCATCGATCGAAACCTGGACCGCGGCAACGTTCGGCGAGCCACCGTCGGTTTCTGGCGAGGCCGTGCTGGAAGACGACGCGGTGTTGGCGGAATGGCTCTCGTTGCTGTGTCGTTTCGGAATTGCTCGGCTTCAGAACACCCCCACCGACCAGGAATTCTGTGAACAACTTGGCCGCCGCATTGGCCCCATTCGAGGTTCGAATTTCGGCGCTGTGTTCTCGGTTCAGGCGATGGTTGAGCCGAACTCAACGGCAAACACTGGCCTCGGGCTTGGCCAGCACACCGACCTTCCAACCAGGGAGACACCACCGGGGTTTCAGCTTCTTCACTGTGTGGTCAACAACGTTGCAGGCGGGTTCAGCCGGCTAACAGATGGCCACAGCGTGGTCAACGAGCTTCGAACCAGCCACGCAGAACACTACGAAGCCCTAACTACGCTGAATTGGGTCTTTGCCAATCGGTCCGCTACCGATGATCATCGCTGGACCGGCCCCTTTATTGATCATTCCGAAGATGGCCTGCCCCTTACCCTGCGGGCGTTCTCGCCGGTTCGAGGATTTCCCGCTATGAGCCCGGCCGACGTGCCCCGTGCCTACGCCGCGCTCCGAGCGTTCTCTGAGGTTGCCCACGATCCTCGGTTCCAGATTCGGTTTGCCTTTGCCCCCGGCGACGTTGTTGGATTCGACAACAGACGGGTGCTGCATGGCCGTGACGGATTTGCCGAGGGAGGTGGCTTGAGGCTGCTGCGAGGCTGCTACATGGACCATGACGACCTGTACTCTCGGCTGCGAGTTTTGAACCGCCGGAGCGCTGCAAGAATCGACGCTGACGAAGGGACGCAGAATGCCTGAGGCGTTCATCACGTGTGCTGTAACCGGGGCCGGCGACACCGCCGGAAAGTCAGACAAGGTGCCGGTAACCCCCGAGCAGATCGCGAAGGACTGCATAGAGGCGGCCGAGGCCGGTGCCGCCATCGTTCACATTCATGTGAGAGACCCAATCACCGGAGCCGCGGCTCGAGACGTTGACTCGTACTCCGAGGTGGTTGAGCGGGTTCGCAGTTCCAAGGTTGACGTGGTGATCAACCTCACAGCAGGAATGGGTGGAGACCTGGTAATAGGTTCGACCCACCAGCCCCTTCCCCTCGATCCTGAAGGCACCGATCTGGTTGGCGCCAGCGAGCGCTTGGAGCACGTGAAGCAACTTGAACCCGAGATCTGCACGCTCGATTGCGGCACCATGAACTTCGGTGAGGGCAACTACGTGGCAACCAATACAACCGACACCCTTCGCGAGATGGCGCGGCTGGTCCAGGCAATGGGTGTCAAGCCCGAGATTGAGGTGTTCGACACCGGCCATCTCTGGCAGGCGAAGAGCCTGGTCGAAGCGGGCCTGATCGATGACCCCGTGATGGTTCAGATGTGCATGGGCATCCCGTGGGGGGCGCCGTCAGATCTGAACACGTTCATGGCAATGGTCAACAACGTGCCGGAGCATTGGATTTTCAGCGCATTCTCGATCGGCCGTCAACAGCTGCCGTATGTGGCGCTGGCCGCCATTGCCGGCGGCAACGTAAGGGTTGGCCTGGAGGACAACCTGTACCTTGGTCAGGGCCGCCTCGCTTCGAACGCCGATCTTGTCAACCGCGCCCGCCAGATCCTCGAAGGCATCAACTTCAGGGTGGTAGAGCCGGGAGAGGTGCGAGAGAAACTCAGGCTGCGCCCAGCCGGCTGAGCAGATCCTTTGGCGGCTCTTCGCCTGTGCCACCGCTGGCTCGGTGCAGCGACTCTCGTTGAGCGTCGGAAACCGAACTGAGGGCGATTGCCAAACAAACCAGCCCAACAGTCAGCAGTGCGTACCCAGCCGCGCTGAAGGTGTTGGCCCGAATGGACCCAGAGATTCCAGAGGGTCCGGTGAGCGCCGCAACGACGGTGGTGAATGCGCCTGCCCCAATCAAGACCGGCCAGGCGATGATCCATATGTTCAGGCGTTTCGATTGGTCGTTTCTGGCGGCCCTCCACAAATCAAGCATGGCCATGGGGGGGACTAACAGATTGACCACCGGAACCACCCACGAGAAGGCGGCGTTGCGCCTGGAAACAGCGAACTGGGTTCGGCCAGAAGACCAAGCAGCTGAGAATGAGATTGCTGTCCACCTGAGAAGCGCTATCACCGCTATGGCGAGGGCCAGGAACATCAGCGGCTGAGCAATCGTTGCCAACGCACTGTCTACGCTCTCAGCTGGTTTCAGGTCGCCGGAAACGGCGGCCTTGTCGAGACGGCCGTTTAGCACGTACAGCAGCCCAACGGTCACGAGGCCAAGGAATGCAACGGCCAACACCGCGGTCTGGGCGAGGATGGTTGAACGGGCCATGTCTCTGTCGAGTTTGCCTGCCACCACCCGATCGCCAGCAGCCACCGCCGCCAGGTCAGACATCGACGGGGTGTCCTGGGCGCCAGCGCCGGTTCTTTGGGAACGCTCTGAGTGGGTGTCGGGGAAGAGGCGGCGGTTGGGAGGGTTAGACACTGATTCTGCGTCTGGAACACCTGGGAAAACCGACGGCATGGTTGCGAGGTCGGCCGCTACTGGCTGTGTCTGCGGCTTTGCCCGCTCGGCTTCAGAACCCTCGGCTTCTGAACTCTGTGCTTCAGAACCCTCGGCTTCTGAACTCTGTGCTTCTGCTTCGGTTGGCGGCTGCGCCTCTGCGGCTTGCTCGGTTGCACTGGAATCATCATTGGGCCGGGCGTCTTCGGCCTTGACCTCTGAGTCGGCTGCCTTGGAATCGACCAGCGCTGCCCTTTCTTCTTCTGCTGCGTCAGCCGCTGCGGCCCGCTTAGCCTCGCGTTCCTCGGCCTCCCGACGAGCCCGTTCAGCCTTCACTTCAGCTGCGGCTTTGTCTGCTGCTGTTCTGTCTGCTTCGGCTTTCTTGGCTGCGGTTTCGCGTTTGGCTTTGTCTGCTGCTGTTCTGTCTGCTTCGGCCTTCTTGGCTGCGGTTTCGCGTTCGGCCAGCTGCTGCTGTCGGGCGTCGCGTTTGGCCTTGTCGGCAGCAGCCCTTTTGGTTGCCGCTTCGCGTTCAGCTTGCTGCCTCTGGCGGGTCGCTGCCTTCTTGGCTGCTGCTTCGCGCTCGGCGTGTTGCTTCTGGCGCTCGGCTTCCTTCTTAAGGGCCGCTGCGGCCTCGTGATCGGCCCTGGGCGGGCTGTCGCCCGCAACTTCGGCCTCGGGTTTGGCGTTTGGCCCCTGACGAGTCTCGATCTCGGGTAAGGCGCTGCCGCAGGACACACAGAACTTCCAGTCGGCCGTGCCTTCCGTGCCGCACTGTGGGCAGAACCGTTTCTGCGTGGTTTGGTCTGTCATCGTTCCTCCACCCATATGTGGGCTATCAGATGAGCGCCCCCTACGGCGCCCCCCATTGGCATCGCTGGATCCCCCGACGGAAGCGTCGAACCCGTTAGGTGAACATCAAGACTATGGATCACAGCCCACACCGGCCAGGAAAGCCAAATGTTGTATGACTGTTCGCCGAATCTACGGTTGATGTTCTCAGCAGCAACCTGGCGTATCAGGGGATGGCCAGAAGACTCGATAATTGCAAGTTGGGCATCGATTTCCTCGTCGTTGATCCGACTGAAGTTGGCCGTCGGCTCGCCGATCGGTAGCGCCCCTGAAGATTGCCACCAGATCGACTGAAGGCCGGGGTCGAACGAACCGTGGTTCTGCCAGAGCATCATGTCAAAGCGGCCTTCCAGGCCCCGCTGCATCAGCTCTTGGCGCGAAGTGAATTCGGGAACGACGTCTACCCCAACCGCGGCCCAGGCATTTGTCAACAAGTCAGCCGACAGCAGGTTGCCCGAGGTGTCCTCTAGCAGAAGGCCGAGTTCCACCGGCCCGTTGGCCGCCTCGTATTGAGCAATCAGTTCGGTGGCGCCTGCAACGTCGAAATCGGGAATGCCGGTGTCTTCCAGGAACCCGTTGGAACCCGGGGGGAACGGCCCGTTTGCGGCCTCAAAAAGGCTGCCGCCCCTGGCGACGCGCCAAACCTCACGGTCAACGGCCTTGGCCAGCGCGGTGCGCACCTGAAGGTCGGTGAGCGGCGACTCTGAATCTGCCTGGTTGAGCATCACGTAGAGAGTTTCGCTGTTGGCGGCGGACTCGACAAGGTTGATCTGACCTATGGCGTCTCTGGCGCGGCGGATGAACTCGGGATTATCGACAACGGCGATGGGCGAGATGGCGCTGGTTACCGCCTCGTATCGGGCGCGCCCGTTGGTGGTCATCTGAAACTTGATGCCAGCCAGAAGCGGCCGATCCGGTTGCCAGTAGTTCTCGTTGCGAGTTGCGGTGAACGATCGGCCTGGTCTGTAGTCGGCGAACACAAAAGGCCCAGTGCCTACCGGTTCTTCGACAGAAGCGGTGCCCGCGTCAACTGCATCAAGCCAGGTTGGCGACGCCATGTAGCCAACCACGGTTGTGAGGCGCTCGGGGAATTGCGGCCTTGGGCCCTCCAACGTGATCTCTACGACCGAATCCGAGACGGCCTCGATTGAGACAACGTCTCTCAGGAAGTTGGCACTGATTGGGCCGTCGCGATGGCGTTCCAAGTTGGTAACTACGGCCGCTGCATTGAACGCGGTGCCATCGTGAAAGCTGATGCCGCTGCGAACCGTGAGGGTCCAGACCGACGAGTCCTCGTTTGGCTCGAACGACTCGAGGAGCATTGGTTGGGGCGCCCGGGTGGCATCCGGGTAGACCAAAAGGTCATAGACCGATCTCAGAATCAGGTGGCCGCTGACGGTTGGCAGCACGGTGGCGGGGGCCCAACCACCGATTGAGTCTGCCTCGATTTGGTAAACCAGTTCGTGATCGAGGTCCACCGCGCCAGCCTCTGGTAGCTCAATCACATTGAAGCCAGGAATCGCCGTTCCAGAGCTGCCCTCGGGCGCGTCTCCGCCAGCCTCAACTGTGACCGGGTTTTCGTCGTCGGTCCCGGCTTCTGCGCTTTCGACGCCGTTTTTCGCCTCATCGGCCAAATCTTCTTCGAACCCCACACGACCGGCGCAACCCGCCACGAAAACGGCCAAAACCAGCATCATTAGTAGGTTCTTCCGATTTCCTCCCACGCCTGTCAAGAGACCCCTTAGACCCGGCCAAAGCTCCGCAATTTGCATCGCGCCGCCTGTCCATGATGCACTACTTCTGGTATATAGCAAAAACTGAGATGCTTCGGGTGGATATGGTGGGAAGCCGAAATCTGATATTAGGGGCAGCACTTGTCCTAGTGCCGGCCGTCGTGGCGCTGGCTGGAGCAACCATGCTCCAGTTCCCGCCGGGCTATGACGTGTCTGAGAGTATCGCGGCTGGCGCGTCCGATGTTGGCCAGGAAAACGAGCCCGAAGCTTCGTCAACCACTGCCACCACCGAGGCAGGAAACACCTCAACCACCGACGAGGCCACCGCAAGCGAAGAGCCAACTTCGGCGGAGCCGATAAGCACTGAGCCTCTTGAGGAAGCCACCTACCAGGTGCAAGCCGGAGACAGCCTCAGTGAGATCGGCAACCGGTTCGGAACTGACTGGCGCGAAATTGCTGTGCTGAACAACATCACCAACCCGAACCTGATATTTGAGGGTCAGGTTCTTCGCCTCACAGCAGTTCGGTCGGGAGAGCCTCTAACCATCGGCAACGACCAGTTCGACGACACCATCTTTGTTGTGGTGGCTGGCCGGTCCTCTCTCTCACCAGATCTTCTCCGGGCGGTTGCGTGGGTGTCCTCAGAATGGGATCCACAACTCATTGGCAGCGGCGGCAAGCTTGGAATTGGTCAGCTGAGGCCCGAAACCTACGGCTTCATCGAACGAGATCTGCTTGGCCGCAGTGTCGACTCAACCGATCCGGCGTCCAGCACCGAAGCCATGGGTGCCTACCTGGCGTGGCTGGTTGAGCACACCGAAGGCGAGGTCGCCCCGGCGCTCGCCGCCTACTTTGAGGGCTTGGTGACTGTCCGCAACATCGGCTGGGGCCCTAGCACTGTTGAATTCGTCGACGCGGTTGTTGCCACCCAAGAAGAGTTCGCAACGGCAAGCTGAGCGGGTTCGTTAGCTAATGACCAGCGCAGGCGCCGATTCATTCTTGTTCGATCGCGAGACCCAGTCTCAAGAGGCCGGAAACGGTAGCTGGGCCGTTCAGGTGTCTGATCAGTGGAACATTTCGGGGAACCCCAACGGGGGCTACCTGATGGCGGTTGTTCTGCGGGCAATGGCGACGCTTTGCCCCCAGCCCGACCCTCTTACTGTTACCGCTCACTTCTGCCGGCCGGGATTGGGCGGCACATCTGGCATCGTGCGTGGCGACGTGGTGAAACTCGGTCGAACGATCAGCACCGTGCAGGGAGGTCTGATTCAAGAAGGCAAGCAGCGGCTTTCGGTCCTTGCCGGTTTTGGCAAGCTTCCCAAGGCAGCAAAGGTTGATGAGCCAGCGCAGCGCTTCCTCACGGTCGATCGGCCCCAGCTGCCGCCGCCAGAGGAATGTGTTGATCGGGCCCAGCTGAGCCAAGGGGTCAGCCTGCCAATCCTGGACAACGTTGAGGTGAGGGTCCCCCGAGAGTATGACTTTGATGGCTCACTGGGCCGGGCTGCCACGGCAGGTTGGATCCGTTTTGTTGATAGAAGGCCGCCCGATGCTTTGTCGTTGGTCCTGTTCGCGGATGCGTTCGCGCCGTCGCTGTTCTCCAAATACGGCCGGGTCGGCTGGGTTCCAACACTTGAGATGACAATTCAGGTCCGCCGGCAGCCAGTTCAGGGGTGGGTGGCGGCAACGTTTGTGTGTGATGACCTGGTTGACGGAACCATGATTGAAACGGGTTCGCTCTGGGATCAGGACGGAAACCTCGTTGCCCGAAGCCGTCAGTTGGGTTTGCTGATGGAACCCGACGCTGCTGACCAGCCCGATGGCTGAGTTACTGAACGCCCAGCGCTATCTTGATCGGCTTGGCTTTGGCGATCCGATCGGGCATGACCTGCCAACTCTTGCCGCTTTGCAGAGGGCTCATCTAACTGCTGTCCCTTTTGAGAATCTCCACGTGTTTCATGGGTTGGGCGTTCGCACAGATTTGGCCTGGTCGGTCCCGAAAGTGGTTGACCAGCGACGAGGCGGTTGGTGTTTCGAGCTGAACGGCGCCTTCGCCGCCCTGCTGGAAGCCCTGGGCTTCGATGTGTTGCTGCTAGGGGCCGCGGTGTTGCTTGATGGCCCAAACGTGGTGATTGATCATTTGGCAATCGAAGTGGCGCTCGATCAGCCCTACCTGGTTGATGTTGGTTTTGGAGACAGCTTCATCGCCCCGCTGGCGCTGAATCGGCGGGGCGAACAGGATGGAGGCAACGGGCTGTACGAACTGCTCCCCAGCTCACAAGGCACAACTTTGGCCTCGGTCGACGACGGGGTACCAACGGCTCAGTACCGGTTTAAACGTGTGGCGCACGTGTTGGCCGACTTTGACCCCGCGTCGAACAGTCTCCAGGCTGATCCAGCGCTGCAATGGCGACAAAAGCCCTTTGCCGCCCGGCTGCTAGAAGGCGGGCCAGACCGAGTCACCCTGCTTGGTGATCGGATCAAGTTTTGTCGAGCTGGCGAAACCAAGGAGACCCCAGTCGCAGAACATGAGTGGGAGGCCACCTTGATTGAATGGTTCGGAATGGGCCTGCCTCACGGTCTCTCTTCAGGGTGCGGTGATTGATAGAGCCCGGCTGGGATCATCAGGCTGCTTGGGAACTTGCTCGGCCAGTCGGTGGCTTCTTCCCAAAGTGGCGATATCTATGGCATAATTCATGCCATGAAATCAGCCATAGATAAGTCGGGTCGCGTGATCATTCCCAAACCGCTTCGCGACAAGTTGGGGTTGGTCGGGGGTGAGGAACTTGAGGTAACCGAGGAGAACGGTGCGATCGAGATCCGCCCGATGGCGATCGATGTTGAACTGGTCGAGACCGCCGAAGGTCTTGTAGCCCTGCCGAAACAACCGGTGCCGGTACTCACAGCAGAACAGGTGCGTGCGACGCTCGACCGGATCCGCCGTTGATCGCGATCGATTCAAGTGTTGCGGTCCCGGCGGTTGCGTCTTGGCATCAATTCCACGAGATCGCACGCGTTGCAGCCGAAGGTGCCTATATCCCAGCGCACGCTCTGTTGGAGACCTACTCGGTGCTCACTCGAATGCCGAAACGGCTATCGCCTGGGGATGCGAGCCAGCTTCTTGATCGCCGGTTCGGCCACGAGTTGGTTCTGCTTCCAACCCGGGCTCTCACGCTATCGATGGTGCAACGATCAGCGGAGGCCGGACTCCACGGCGGAGCAGTGTACGACGCTCTCATAGGCTGGACGGCTTCGGAACATTCTGCCTTGCTGGTCACACTCGATTCCCGAGCAGCTCGAAACTATTCGGTAGCCGACATCTCAGTCCAGATGCTGGAATCGACTGGCAAGGCTAAGACGTAGGCACCTACTCTCTCTGGTAGTGGCTGCTTTTCAGTCTGCCGGGCCAAGTAAACTGGTTGGATGCTTCGGCGACCCGATGGCTGGTCGGACCGATTCCGCCAAGCAGGTGATCAACTCAAACGGGCCGCTGATCGTGGTCTTGAGATCCGACGGGATCGGCTGAGCCGAGACGACAAACCCCAGCACCGGCCTCTGGCCGAGATACAGGCCGAACTGGATTCTTTGGTTGGGTTGGAATCGGTAAAGGAACAGATTCGGTCTCAGCTAGTTTTCCTGGAAGTGAAGGCTCGGCGGAAAGAGCACGGGCTTTCCGATGTGGCAACCAGCCAGCACCTGGTGCTTCTCGGTAACCCTGGAACCGGGAAAACCACTATCGCCCGGCTGCTGGCAGAAATGTACGGCTCCATCGGGATGTTGCAGAAGGGCCATCTGGTTGAGGTCGACCGGGCCGGGCTGGTTGGCGAGTTTGTCGGCCACACCGCAGCCAAGACCAATCGTGCGGTGAAGAAGGCACTGGATGGAGTGCTGTTCATAGACGAGGCCTACTCGCTTACCCCTCAAGGTCTGGCCCGATCAAACGACTTTGGGTCTGAGGCGGTGGAAACCCTGATCAAACGGATGGAAGACCATCGAGACAGGCTGGTGGTTGTTGTTGCCGGCTATCCGAGGCTGATGGAATCGTTCCTGCGCTCCAACCCCGGGCTGCGCTCCCGCTTTTCCAGGGAAATCCGATTTCCCGACTACACCACGGATGAGTTGGTGCAGATCACCGAGAAACTGGCCATCGACGCCGACTACGAACTGGCCGCCGGTTGCGCAGCAACCTTGCACGCTCTGTTTGAGTCGGTTGCCCGCTCAGACGGTTTTGGCAACGCCCGGTATGCCCGAACGCTGTTTGAGCAGGCCTTGAACCGCCAGGCCGTCCGCCTGGCCGAGAGCAGGCAGGTCACCTCGCTTGACCGCCGAGCGGTTGTAACAATTGAGCCTGAGGATCTGAAAGAGGCAGCGGCGATGCTTGACGGCTGAACCCTCGATGCCAACACCTTCTTGTCAGGAGGTGGGGCTGCCAGGAGATGGGGGAGGGGCCGGTTTGGCGAGGTCGTCAACCACCTCGGCTTGGGGGTGGGCGGCCAGGGTTTCGGGTGGAACCAGCAGCTTGCGGTCTCGGCCGCCACCGCCGATAATCACCTGCGGCCTGTCCATAACAGCGGCGTCGATCCAAAGCGGGATGTTGGAGAACATTCCAAATGGCGTCACCCCGCCGATCTCCATACCGGTTAGGGCCTTGGTCTGCTCAGCAGAGGCAAAGGAGGCTTTTCGAGTGCCAAGCCTCTTACGCACCACTTTGTTCACATCCAGCCTGGTGTTGGCAAGAACCAGACACATGGCGTAGGCGGGTGGGTCTGACTTGCCGACCACAACGATGGCGTTTGCCGAGTCCTGAGGTGCGTAGCCGTATGCCTCGCAGAAGGCGGCGGTGTCTGCCAAGTTGGGGTCACAAGCGACCACTTCGTAGGTGGCGTCAAGCGCTTGCAGCTGGTCGATCACGGGGTCTGACATCGGGCCATGGTGGCCCAAGCCAGCCAGACGCGCCAACGGTGGGGCCTACTGGTAACAGCCCGGTGGTTAACAAGCTGGGGCTCGCTACGCTCCGTTCCGTCGTTGGTAGCAGCGAAGTTCGGTGAGATCCCGACGCTGTCCCGCAACGGTTGTCTATTTGGTGGTTCGCCACCAAATAGCGAGCCCGGTCGCCTGCCCCTCTCGACGCGAAATCATCCCTCGAGGCAAGGGAAGGCTCGCAGCCACCGGCTAAACCCGGAAAGGCTCGCACCGAACTTGTCCTCCAAGAATCCTCTGGAGGAAACAACAAATGCGTAACCAATCAAGATTGGCCCAATCAAGAATGGCCCCGCCAAGACCGGCAGGGCACAAGCTCAGGCTTGTCGGCCTGGCTCTTGTATTCACCCTGATAGCCGCGGCCTGCGGTAGCGATTCAGACCAAACAGACCAGGCTTCGGATACCTCGGCCCCGGCAGCCACCGCGGCACCAACAGCTGAAACCACCGAGGCCACAGAAGCTGAAGACACAGCAGCAGCAGCTCCGCTACGGGTTGTATCACTTAGCCCAACTCATACCGAAATGATGTTTGCGATCGGAGCCGGCGACCTGCTCATCGCGGTTGATCAGTTCTCGAACTACCCCGAGGCGGCATTGGCGCTACCAAACGAGCTTTCCGGATACGAGCCGAATGTTGAGGCCATCGCTGCTCTGGAGCCAGACTTGGTGCTTATCGGCGGAGACTTCACCGGTCTAGGTGATCAGCTAACCGGCTTGGGAATTGAGTCTTGGGATGGCCCGTCGGCAACGTCGCTTGGCGACACTTACAGCCAGATTGAGCAGCTTGGAGCCCTGACCGATCGTGTGGGCGAGGCTGCCGAACTGGTTCTCCAAATTAAAACCGACGTGGACAGAATCGTTGCGGACACTGCAAAGTCAGAGATTGCGCTCACCTTCTATCATGAGCTGGACCCAACGTTCTACAGCGCAGACTCGTCAACCTTTGTTGGCGAACTCTATTCAATGCTTGGCCTGGAGAACATCGCAGATGGCGATGAGTCTGAGTCGTTCGGCTTCCCCCAGCTGAACGCAGAATTCATAGTGTCGGCCAATCCCGACCTGATTTTCCTGGCTGACACGAAGTGCTGCGGTGAGTCGGCCGACACAGTTGGTGAGCGAGACGGCTGGGATGCAATGGCGGCTGTGCAGAACGGCAACGTCATCGAGATGGATGACGACATCGCCTCGAGGTGGGGTCCGCGGGTGGTGGACTTCCTCGGTGCGATCTCAGCCGCGATGCAAGAGGCGTCCGTCGACGCCTAGCGGCCAGACTAAGCCGTGACAGCCAATCAGTTCCGCAGCGCAGCACCCGCCGGTGGGGCCAGAACCAACATGGTTTGGTATGGCGCCGGTCTGGCCTTTGTTCTGGGTGCGGTTCTGATTGGCGCGTCGATTGGCCCCGCAGGCCCAGCGTGGTGGCGCGTGCCGCTGGAGTTGGCGAATAGATTGCCCCTGGTTGGGTTTGACTCTGGGGTCAGCGAAGCCGAGTGGAACATCGTCTGGAAGATCCGGATGCCTCGGGTGCTTCTTGGCGGACTGGTGGGCGGCATGCTCTCAGTTGCGGGTGCTTCCTACCAGGGAGTGTTTCGCAACCCGCTGGTCGACCCCTACCTACTGGGGAGCGCGGCCGGGGCTGGCCTTGGCGCAACCCTGGCGCTCACCATTGGGCGGGACCTAACCACGTCGTGGCCAATAGACCCTGTCCCAACCGCGGCGTTCGTGGTTGCGGTATTGGCGGTCGGCGTCACATATGCAGTTGGTGGGGCGTTCGCGGGGTCCAGGTCTGGTGTGACGCTTGTGCTAGCGGGGGTCGCAGTTGTGTCTTTCACCACTGCTATTCAGACGTTTGTGTTGCAGCGAAACCTTGACGTTGTGCGGGAAGTCTTCCAGTGGATCCTGGGAAGGCTTTCGGGGGCTACGTGGGCCGACGTTGTGCTTGTGCTGCCGTATGTGGTTGTTAGCTGCGTGGTCCTGATGCTTCACCGGCGGCACCTTGATGTATTCAGGGTGGGAGACGACGAGGCGGCAACTCTTGGAATGTCTGTCAGCCGGGTTCGGCTGGTTATTGTGGTTGCGGCAACTCTTGGCACCGCGGCCGTT
Source organism: Acidimicrobiia bacterium (assembly GCA_003231975.1). Classification (GTDB taxonomy): domain Bacteria; phylum Actinomycetota; class Acidimicrobiia; order Acidimicrobiales; family SZUA-35; genus SZUA-35. The sequence goes on along the minus strand of QIKW01000090.1, from coordinate 2,517 downwards.
GTCTCGGTCAGCGGCCTGATTGGTTTTGTTGGCCTTGTTGTGCCCCATGCTGTTCGGCTGATGGCCGGGGCCGGCTACAGGCGGCTGCTTCCCCTTTCAATGATGTTTGGAGCCGGGTTCTTGATTCTGGCTGACATTCCTGGGCGAATGCTGACCAGCCCGGCGGAGACGCCCATTGGGGTGGTCACCGCATTCGTTGGTGCCCCTTTCTTCATTTACCTGCTGCGGGCCAGGCCGGTGGCAACGTGAGCATCGTTGGATTCGACGCTGTCTCGGTTGGCTACAACGGACGGGAGGCGTTGGCTGGGTTTACCGACGAGGTCGCCTCGGGGGAGTGGTTGGGCGTGATTGGTCCCAACGGGGCTGGGAAGTCTTCACTGCTGCGGGCCGCCGCCGGGCTGATCGACTACACCGGCTCAATTTCGGTTGGCACCCCGCTTGAGACGATCAGCGGACGCGAAAGGGCGAAATTGGTTGCCTACGTGCCACAGGAACCACTGATTCCCGACGATATGACTGCGCTTGACTACGTGCTGCTCGGGCGCACTCCCTATGTTGGCTACTTCGGGACCGAGGGGCCAAGAGATCGTGAGATTGTTGCGGGAGTACTGGCTCGGCTTGGCCTTGAGGAGTTCGCTAATCGGTACCTTGGCGCATTGAGCGGGGGAGAGCGCCAGCGAATTGTTTTGGCAAGGGCACTGGCTCAGGAGGCGCCTGTGCTGCTGCTTGACGAGCCAACTTCGGCGCTCGACATTGGCCACCAGCAAAGCGCTCTCGAGTTGATTGCCGAATTGAGACACACGCAGGGGATAACCGTCATCTCGGCGCTGCATGATCTCACCCTTGCCGCGGCATACACCGATCGTTTGGTGATGCTGAACAATGGCGAGATTGTGGCGTCGGGAACAGCCGCCGAGGTGTTGACGGCCAATCGGTTGGGTCGTGTCTATGACGTGAGGGTCAACGTAACTGTTGACCCCGAAGACGGCTCGGTTGTTGTTGTGCCCCGCCGCTCAGGACCGTAGGAGCCGAGCGATTGCGGTGGTTGCCTCGTCGATCTTGGCATCCCCCTCTTCGTCGCTCTTCACCGCGGCCTCTCGCACACAGTGTCTCAGGTGTTCATCAACCAGCCCCATGCCAACGCTCTGAAGCGCTTTTGTGACTGAACTGATTTGGGTCAGCACGTCAATGCAATAAGTGTCTTTGTCGATCATGCGCTGCAAGCCTCGAACTTGTCCTTCGATACGCCGCAACCGCGCTGAGTAGTCGTCCTTGGAAAAAGAGTATCCTGCCATAGGGGTATAGGGTACCACGCAACCCAGGCGACGTCTCCCAACGAATAGGGGGTAGGGGTAAAGGACCTTGGACCCTAACGGGCAGTTTGGAGGTCGGTCAGAATCAATCCATGACCTCGAATTCCGAGGTCGAGAAGTTCAAGGAGACTCACATGTTTGCTTCTGGAGCAGTGTTCGCCGATACCGCTGGTTGGGATCACATGGGTGGTTGGGAAGGCGGCTGGATGTGGTTCTGGGGGTTTGGGATGATGACGCTGTTTGTATTGCTGATCGTTTGGCTGGTTCGAGGTGTTGCCAGCCCGGTTTCGCCAGGGGCCATACCCCCGCCCCCGGACAACAGGGCGGAAGCCATTCTGGGCGAACGCTATGCGAACGGAGAGCTCACAACCGAGGAGTACCGCGAACGGGTTCGCGAACTCCAGTAACGAGCCAACATCTGGCTCGGGAAGGGGCTGACAATGGTCGGCTGGATCATCGGAATCGGATTGCTCGCCACGGCCGCCATTGTTGCGGCAGCAGCATCGTTTCGATCCAGGGATTCGTCAGTCGCCCTGGATCAGCTGTCGGAGCAGGCATCTGAACGCGACCCCGAGACTCATGGCGTTGTCAGGCGCCAGTTCTTGAACCGCAGCATCGTTGCCACCTTCGGGCTTGGTCTTTCCAGTTTCGGCGCTGCCGCCTTTGCGTTCCTCTCACCTCAAGAGGCAGGCGGTTTTGGGTCGGTCATCAACGTTGGAACCATCACCGACATCAAGGCAGCAATCAGGGCGGGAGGCGGGTTCTTGTACGTGCCAGAGGGCCGGATGTGGATCACCGAGTACCCGGAAGCGGCACTGGAGAACGCGGTGGCCAGCTACAGCTACTACGACCAGATTGCCCCCAGCCTGGAAGTGGGGCTCACCGCTTTGTTCCAGACCTGCCCCCATCTGGGGTGCCGGGTGCCGGAGTGCGTCACCTCGCAATGGTTCGAGTGCCCGTGTCACGGATCTAAGTACAACCGAGTCGGTGAAAAGAAGGCAGGCCCCACCCCGCGGGGCCTTGATCTGTTCTCAACCGAGGTAACCGCGGCCGACGAACTGCTGGTAAACACCGGCACCATCATCTTGGGTCCGCGGATTGGCACAAACACCACAGGCCAAGAAGCCGAGGGGCCCAGCTGCGTTGGCGACTCCGCTGAGTAACGCGGCTGGGTACTGCGGCACCGGATCAGTCAGTCAGCCAG
>QIKW01000071.1 GCA_003231975.1 Acidimicrobiia bacterium | reverse complement strand
GCACGATCACATTGGGACCTGCTCCCGCAGGTCCGGCCTCCGGCCAATCTGGGTAAACAGGTTCTCGCTCGTCGCCGACGGCGACCACGCAAAACAAGATTAAGGCGAGTTTTGAGCGAAGCGAAAAAGTTGCGAAGAGACGAGGCCCCAAGGGCCGAGGAACGGCGACCGCTCCCGCAGGTCCGGCTCCGCCCATCCGACTCACCCGCCCACTGCGTGCCGGCGTCGCCGGCAACGCGCAACAATCACATTGCGGCCACCACTTCGCGGCCGTTGAGGCCCTCAGTGAGGGCGATCGAGATGGTGTGCTCGAACTCCCCGGCAAGGCAGGACCTTGTCAAAGCATCTGTGGTGATTCCAACTTCCAGCATCACGATCACCTGGGTGTCGGTGGCAATTGCCTGCGCGTTCGCGGCCATGCACTCAGGAGCGCCAGCAGTAAACGAAACCACCAGCTGCTCGGGAAATGATTCAGCAATCAAGATGTCAAGAATTTCGGTTGGCTGCGGGTCAACCACTTCGCCGCCGATATTTGAACTGCCTATCAAAGTGCCTTCCACGTCGCCGAACGCTACGCCAGCTGGAAGGTCGGCGTCTGGCGGTTGGCCGCCAGTGGGCTCGCTGGTGTCGGGGGGAAGGGTGACATCGGCCCCGGAGATGGGATCCGGATCGGATCCAGAGCCACAGGCCGTGGCCAGAAGGGCGAAGCCAGCGAGGATACTGAGGGCGCGGAGACTATTTGTGATTCGCATGACAGTTGGACGTCCAGCAGGAGCAGCTGGTTCCCCGAGGCTCGAAACTATTCGGGCCACGTCACTTCTACGGCGGTTGGAGCGCGCCGGCGGAGTGCGCCGCCTGGCCAACTCAGCGGCCATACTCATGCTCGGCTAGGCCGGACTGAGGCAGGTGGTAGTCAGACACTTCAGCCATCCAGATGGAAACTGTTGTGTCAAGCCCGGTCGGCGGATCCAAGGTGCCTGCGCAGATCGACAGCCGTTCGGGCCTGTTGCCGACCTTCCAGAACAACGACGATCCGCAGGTGCTGCAGAACCCGTAGAACACGCCTTCGGCTGCCTCGTACCAGCTGAGGGCCCCGGAGTCTGTGACTTCAACGTCGGTGACCAGAGCGGACGTGGCCGCCATGAAGTGGCCGGTGATGCGCCTGCACCGATGACAATGACAGTTCACAACAGGCCGCAGCGGGCCGTTGACCGAATAGGAAACAGCACCACACTGACACCGGCCAGCTTTCGTTTCCTGACTGACGCCCTCTGCATCGTCGTCTGTGTCGTTGCTCACTTTTTACCTTTCAGGCGCTGTATCTGGCGCCGATCTCGTTTCGTTGGCCTGCCTGCTCCCCGATCGCGACGCCCCAACAGCAGCTCTTCCCCGCTGTCTCGTTTTGGAACCGGTGGAGATAGATCCTCAACCGCCTTTGGAACCAGCGCGGCGCCCACCCGCTTTTCCAATAGTTGCACCACCTGATAGATCACCGTGCGATCCTTGCGTCGCGCCTCAACTATGTCGCCAACTTTCACCTTCGTTGCTGGTTTGGCCACTTCTTCGTTGACCAGCACCCGGCTGTTCGAGCAGGCGTCGTTCGAAGCAGATCGGCTCTTGTAGACCCGAACGGCCCACAACCACTTGTCAACGCGTACAGCCACCACCCCATTGTGGCCCCGAATTCGCGATTCTGGAGGCCTGTACCAAGCTTTTCTAGGGGTACAAGCCTCCAGAATTCGGCGTGCCTCTCTACGCGACCCAACAGAGACGCCCGCGTTGACCGACAGGTTTCACTATCGGGAACTGTCATGCCATCGCAATGGCGATTTCGTACACCTTCCGTTTGGGCAGGCCCGTTGCTTCTACGACGGCTGCCACCGCGTCTCGCTTGGAATCGCCGGCTGAGAGAGCGCCGGTCAGCATCGACCGGATTTCGTCATCTGTGGGCTCCGCGTCGGCAACCGCGGCTCCATCAACCACAATTGCGTACTCGCCTCTGGGCGCACGCTCGTGAAGCTTCGAGAGCACCTCGGCCAGCGTTCCGCCAACTACTTCCTCGTGAAGCTTCGTCAGCTCTCTTGCGACCGAAACCCTCCTCTCAGCCCCGCAAGCAACGGTGAGGTCGTCCAGCGTGGCCAGCAGCCTTCCTGGTGACTCATAGATCACGGTGGCCCGCCGCTCTTTTGCGACCTCGGCCAACCGAGCTGCCCGCTCCTGACCTCGCCGGGGCAGGAAGCCCTCGAACACAAATCGGTTGGTGGCCAGGCCGCTAACTGCGAGAGCCGCTGATATGGCGGTTGGCCCGGGAACTACTTGAACATCGAGCCCGGCCGCAATTACCGCCGACACAAGGCGATACCCCGGATCAGAAATGGTTGGCATTCCGGCATCACTGACAAGAGCGACAGTGCGGCCCTGCTGTATGTGTTCTATAACCGATGGGGCTCGAGCCAGTTCGGTGTGCTCGTTGGCCACAATAAGCGGCCGCTTCGCGATCCCGACCAACTGCAGCAGGCGGCCCGTGCGTCTGGTGTCTTCGCAGGCAATCAGATCGGCAGTTTCCAGAACGTCTCGGGCCCGAGGCGACAGGTCTCCGAGGTTGCCAATGGGGGTTCCAACCACCACAAGGCGTCCGCCGACAGAACTCACTTCGCAGGCTCTGGTTGTTCCTCAGACGAGTCGGAACCTCGGATCTCCAGAACATCTCCGATCCTCAAACCCCAGGTGGAAAAGGCGCCCGCTTGGGCCTCCAACACTGCCCTGGCCCGCAGAATCGGAGCCGAGACTCGGCCTTTGCGGAGATGCAACGTTTTGATCACCTTCCCCGTCTCGTCAAGCAAGGCCACATCCAACTCAAACTTCATGCCAATGGTGTGCACAGAGCGGGCCGGGCGTATCAGCATTGCGCCGTCCAGCTCTTCGCGTCCGAGCAACCCCTTGGCCTTGGCCCTCTTGGTGCGCGGGATCTCAACCGACGCCAGCACCTTGCCGTCTCGAACCAGCCAGCACCCGGCGGGGCTTTGGCCGGGGTCAGACGTTGAAGCGAATTTCGAGCACATCACCGTCCTCAACCACGTAGTCCTTCCCCTCCTGGCGGACCTTTCCAGTCTCTCGAGCTTTTACCATTGATCCGATTATTACCAGTTCGTCCCAGCGGATGGTTTCTGCGCGGATGAATCCCCTCTGCAGGTCAGTGTGGATCTTGCCAGCACATTCGGGCGCCGTCGACCCGACTCGGAAAGTCCACGCCCTTGACTCTTCGGGGCCCGTTGTGAGAAAAGTTCGCAAACCAAGCACGTGGTAGGCGGAGCGCAAGAACCTCGGGAGGGCTCCGTCGCCCAGGCCAAGCCCCTCCAGCATTTCAGCGCGGTCCTCGGGGTCCAGCTGAGCGGCCTCGGCCTCCAGTTGGATGCAGGCTCCGAACACTGGCGCCAGCCCGCCTAGTTCCTCTGCAACGGGGGCAATGATCTGGTCGACGGTTTTCAGTTGGTCCTCGTCGATGTTCACGATGGCAACAACCGGTTTGTTCGTCAGCAAGAACCAGGGCTTCAGCAGCTCCCGGTGATCCTCGGAAAGGTCGCTGCGGTAGATCGGGGTGCCTGCGGCCAGCGGCACCAGCGCGGCGTCCATGGCCGCAACTTCTGGCAGCAACGACTTGTCGCTCTTGGCTGCCTTGCGCCTTTTTTCGACTTGGCGTTCAAGCGTTTCGAGATCGGCAAGAGTGAGCTCAAGCTCGACCACCGCCAGGTGCTCCAAAGGGTCGTGCGGGCCGGGAACATCGGTGTCGCGGAACGCCCGGAGCACAAACACGATGGCGTCAACTTCGCGAATCCCGGAGAGGAACTTGTTGCCAAGCCCTTCGCCTTTGCTGGCACCCGCCACCAGCCCGCCTATGTCGTTGAACTGAACGGTTGCGTTAACGACTTTCTTCGACTGACTGACCTCTGCCAGGGCATCCAGGCGCTCGTCGAACACTTTGGCCACGCCAATGTTGGGATCGGTTGTGGCAAACGCGTATGGGGCAGCCAACGCGCTGCCGCCGGTTAAGGCGTTGTAGAGCGACGACTTCCCAGCATTGGGCAGACCAACAAACCCGAACTTCTCCATATTCGTCTGAGGCTAGGACCAGTAGCCGAGCAAGCGACCTGTCCGTCAAGAAGCGCTGCCTCGTCAGGACTTGCCTGCCACCACTGAAAGGTCGATCCCGCCTGCAACCAACTCCAGCAGTTTCTCAGACGTGACCGCGCCCGCGTACAAAAACCCTTGGGCCTTCCTGCAGCCCAACTGACCAAGTATCACCGCTTGCTCCTGGTCCTCAACCCCAAGGGCAACAACGTCAACGCCCGCCGTCTGGGCCCGCTCGATCATGACTCGTATCCGATCCATCTCTTCCGAGGAGGATCGCGTCAGCGAAGTGGTGACACTTCGGTGGAGCTTGATGTAGTCGGCAGGCAACTGATCCAGTGCGTCAAATTCCAACAAGCCGGTTCCGAAACCATCAATGCCAAGCTTGAAGGTTGGTTGCACCAACTTCGCCAGCCGAGCGACAGCCTTGGGATGATCCCGAACAACAAGCTCGGGAATCTCGACTGCGAGTCGCCCGGGCGAGATTCCCGCCCGATGAGCCAGGCGATCAAGCGTGCGCACCAAATCTTCGTCAGCCAGCTGGGTTGCCGACAGGTTGACCATGATCACATGGTCGTCTTCGCTGCTTCTGAGGAAGTCCGACAGCTGCTCGTCCACCCCTTCGAGCACCAGCACACCAAGCGCACCCATCAAGCCGCTGTGCTCTGCGGCGGCAACAACTTCAACAGCAGACAACCCAACCTCGCCACCAAGGCGCAGCAGGGCCTCGGCTCCGGTGACGCGGCCGGACGCAATCTCGACCAGCGGCTGATAGGCGAAACGAACGTCCTTGCGGTCGATGGCCTGTCGGAGCTGGCGCTCAACGACCATCAGGCGCTGCGTGCGGGTACGGAGCTCTTCGTCGTGCAGGGCGATTCGGTTGCGACCCCGTCCCTTGGCCACATAGACCGCAGTCTCAGCGGCTGAAAGCAACTCTTCGGCGGAAAGAACATCGTCGGCAACCGCCACACCAACACTTGCCGTTATCGCCAGGTCGTGTCCGAGGTCGGTGAGGGTTGCGACAGAGGCCCGAATTCGTTCGGCCAACTCCTCGGCAGCCGCTGGATGTTCCAACTCACAGGCAATCACCACGAACTCATCAGAGTGGAGGCGAAACAGCAGGTCGCTGCCACGAACCGTGCCCGCCACCCGCTGGTTGACAAGATCAAGAATCCGGAGCGCTTCGATGTTTCCGACCAGATCGTGAACCACCTTGAAGCGGTCGAGGTCTACATAGAGAACTGCGACCGAACCTTCTGAAGCCTCTGCGACGGCCCCTTCGATGAACGACATCACCTGCTGGAGCTCTGTGACGAGCGACCGGCTGCCTGCCCTGTCCAATGCAACAACCGAGACGATGGCTGATCCGTCGGAGGCGGTGGCCCCAACAAGCACAAGGTCGACCAGGCGTTCCGCTCCATCTTCAAACAGCAGAGTGCGGGTGCGTCGCCAAGATTCGCCGGGAGGCGGCAGTGGCGACTCGCCGAACTCGGTTGCCGAAGGCATGTGCCTGGCGATCAGGTCCTTCTCGCCGAACCGGTCAATCCATGAGTCTGAGGTCCAACGAATCAGGCCGGTTGACCGGTCAACGATGGCGACGGCAATATCTGTTGCCTTGACTGCCTGAGAGAGGCCTTCGGCGACCAATTCGGCTTCGACTGCCCGCCTCGATGGGGCTGCGGCATTCGACGGCTTGCCAAGCGTCTCGGCCAGGCTTCTTTGGAGATCGCCCGACAGATTCTGATTCTGGGTTGGGAACTCTTCAGCTCCCGCTTCGGACGTGGCTCGCAGGCCAGGGAGGGGAGCCGACCGTGTTTGCTCTGGCTCACCGGTCAGCTGATCGTCGGTATCGGCGCGACTCTTCGCCGTTTCCTCCGCTTCGCGATCGATGTTGCCCTCATCAGTGGAGTTTGTCACTTTCTGACTGGCTCCACGAACACGGGCGTCCCAGTTACGGGCCACTTGCGGCTACTTTCTCCTTAGACGTCCAAGGTCTCCCCAAACTCTTCGGCCAACCAGCCTAAGACATGACCGTTTGCAAGATGCGTTTGCGCTGGTGCGATCGGCAATGCAGAAGCGGCGCGCTACATTCAGGGCATGTCGAAACGTCGCAACAAGCAACGCAGGAAGGCCAGGAAGAAGAAAGCCAACCACGGCCGCAAGCCCAACTACGGCCGGAACTAGCCCGGGTACCGTCCCTCGGGGCCTGATCCGTGGCTGTCGCAGACGAAACGGTGGTTTCTGGTGTTGGCCCCGATGGCCTGCTGATATTCGACGGTGACTGCGGCTTCTGCACCAGCAGTGCCGCTCTCGCAACGCGTTTGCTGCCCGCCTCGGTTGCCGTTCAGCCGTGGCAAGCTCTTGATCTCGCAGCGCTGGGTCTCACCGACGCCGATACCACGTCAGCTGCATACTTTGTCGACCCCGACGGATCGCTCCATCGTGCCCATCGAGCAGTTGGGCGGGTGCTTGAACAGGCTGGAGGGGTGATGCAGCCCCTCGGGTGGGTTATTAGCCGCCCTCCGATCGGCTGGCTGGCTGGCCTGGCCTATCGCCTGGTTGCGAGATACCGCTACAAGCTGCCGGGCTCAACCGATGCCTGTCGTGTGCGCTGACGCTCGACTGCCCCAGCGCCCTGCCATCCGCCGAGCGCTCAAGAGCCTGCGCTCAGCCCCTGAGAAGCAGGTCAAGCTCTGCCTGAATATGGCTGAGGCGGGTAGCTGCTGCCTCTTTCGCGTCGGCCAGACCGCCGATGGCGGACTGAACAACCTCGACGTAGGCCTTTAGCTTCGGTTCGGTACCACTTGGGCGAACGATCACCCGGGTTGGGCCGAAGAACATGATCACACCCGTGGTTGGTGGAAAGCTCAGCCCGTCCTCCAGATTCTCAAAGCTTGACCGCGTAACCCCACCTAGGGTCGATGGCGGTGCCTCGATTAGGCGATCCATCGCCCCTTGCCGTTCAGCTTTACCGTTCGGCCCATCGAACCGCACCGTCACGGGCCCAGTTAGGTGGACCCCGTACTTCTCGGCCAGGTGATCCAATCGGTCCCACACGGTTTGGTCCTTGGCCTTCAGCGTTGCCAGCATTTCGGCTGCAACCAACGCTGCCGACACGCCGTCTTTGTCTCTCACAACTCCGCCAACGCAGTAGCCAATGGCCTCCTCATAACCAAGCAGATAGTGGGCGTCAGGCTGTTCGACGATTGGGCGGGCCACCCATTTGAAACCGGTGAGCGTTACGACCGAGCGGATGCCCTCAGCCTCTGCCATCCTGGCCAAGAGTTGGCTTGACACCACAGAGTTGGCAACGATTCGGCCACCCGGATGATTGGCCCCAACACCCTGTTGGATGAGGTGATCTGCCAGCAAGACACCAAGCTGATCTCCGCTGAGCGCAACCATGCCGCCGGCATCGCGGCGAGGAACCGCTACCGCTAGCCGGTCTGCGTCTGGATCATTGGCAACGATCCCGTCTGCGTCAATCTGGTTGGCAAGGGCGATGGACAGATCCAGGGCGCCTGGTTCCTCGGGGTTGGGGAACGAGGCCGTTGGAAAGTCTGGATCTGGTTGGAACTGCTCTGGCACAACAGTCGGTGGGGCGAAGCCCGCGGCTTTGAAGGCGCGAAGGATGTGCGCACCGCCAACCCCATGCATTGCGGTGTAAACCAGCGATACCTCTCTTTGGTTGGAGGCAGGCAACCGAACAATCGCTTCCAGATGTTCGGCAGCCACAGAGCCATCTAGCTGCACGATGTTCGAATCGTCTGGCGCCGCTACTTCCACCGGCTCAAGAGCCGCGGCCGCGATTGCCTCGGCAATCTCTCCGTCGGCCGGGCTGACCAGCTGAATCCCGTCGCCAAGATAGAGCTTGTAGCCATTGTCCTCTGGGGGGTTGTGGCTGGCCGTGATCATCACCCCGGCGTCGGCCTGGCGGGAAAGGACGGCGAAGGCCAAGACCGGGGTTGGCAGTGGCTCTGGCAGCAGCTCGGCAACCCCGCCCGCTGCGGCTACCACCCCCGCTGTGTCTGCGGCGAACTGTGCCGACCCGTGGCGGGCGTCGTAGCCAATCACCACCTTCGCCCCTGGTTGGAGCCAGCGCATCAGGCCAGCGGTTGTTTGGCGAACCACAAGGCGGTTCATCCGATTCGGGCCAGGGCCGAGGGCGGCCCGCAAGCCTGCGGTACCAAAGGCGATCCGACCGGTGAAGAGCTTCGCCAACTCGGCATCTGCCTCGGAGCTACCGGCTGTTGCCTGCTGAATCAGATCGGACAACCTGCCGCCCGTTACTGGGTCTGGGTCTTGATCTCGCCAAGCGATAGCGGCGGCAAGGATGTCTGGCCCAGAAGTCACCACGAGAGTATTGCGGCATGGCCACCCGAGCCCACCCAAAACGAGACCGAATCCGACCACAGAGAGTGACCTATCCCACACAGGGTCGCCCAGACTACCCTCATCTGCTGTGCTGCATCCAAGCGGCAAGCCCGTCGCAGACAAGCCCGTCGCAGACAGACCCGGCCAAGCGAAGCCGGCACTTCGTCGCGCCTCTTCTCTGCCGGGTGCCGAGCGGGCTTTGATGCTGATCGCGTGTGACGACGAACAAATCTTGGCCAAGGTAAACCGCGTTTGCCTTGACCATGCCCAGTCGTTCGATCTCCGCACAAACGTGCTTTGGGTGGAGGTCCTCGACGCCAAGAGCTTCCTCCGTTCGCTGTTGAAGGCGGTGCCCGGCCGGGCCGACCAGCCCGCAGTGAAACTGACCTGGGCACCCCCTGAAGCCTCGTCCAACCAGCTCCTTCGGCGGGCCCTGGGAGGAGCGTCACTCTTGCAGGTTGGCGCTGCTCTCCAAGCTGCCGACGCGGTGGCAGATCCCCCGGCCTTTGAGGTCCACTACCAGCCAGTGATTCGCCTGACCGACCACGGAGTCGTTGGGTTTGAAGGTCTGGTGCGGGCAACCCAGGACGGTCAACCCCTGGATGCCGCGGAGCTGATCAAACGGGCTGGGCGAGGAGGCTGGCTGTCTGAGTTCGATCAGCTGGCCCGAGCCCTAGCCATTCGCGACGCCGCCGACTGGCTTGGAACCGGCCTCTTGTTTCTCAACGTCATGGCCCCGAACGGCACGTTCGAGGTTGAGTCAATTACAGACGCCGTGCACCAGGCCCACGCCGCAGGAATCGTGGCCGACCAGATAGTGCTTGAAATGGTTGAAAGCAACCGCTACCGATCCATCGATGCCGCCGCCGACCAGGTTGCAGAGCTCCGGGCTCTTGGCGTCCGAATTGCGTTGGACGATGTGGGCGACGGTTTCGCCAGCCTTTCGCTCGTAACCCGTTTCCGCCCAGACGTGGTGAAGATCAGCGGCTCAATTGTGGCCCAGCTGCCGTCGCCGGAGGCACTGGCCGTGGTTAAGGCAATCGTTGCCCTGGCTCACCCCACGGGGGCGTGGGTGGTTGCTGAGAACATCGAAACCAAAGCCCAGGAACAGACTTTGCTGAGCGCCAACGTTGACTGGGGCCAAGGCCATCTCCTGGGCTCACCGGCGCCGCCGAGGCCAACACCCAGTCAGTAACCCAAGAGTCTCAGAAAGAGTAGTGGCCGGCGGAGAAGGGGCGACTCTTCACCGCCGACCGGTCCCTGTTTTAGTTGGAATTGGGCCCGTTCGCGTCGATTCGACAACATCCAGATGGCATAAAACAGCCAAAAAGGCACTGCTGGAGCCGCTTAGAGAGTTTTCGAACTTTTCTGCCGATCCGGTTGGTCCAGCAGTTCGGCCAACGGTCTGGCAGGCCTGGGGCCAACGTGGGAAATAACTTCGGCCGCCGCAAGCGATCCCAGCCAGCCCGCCTCATAAAGGCCAAAACCGCGGGCCAGGCCAAACAGCACCCCAGCCGCGTACTGGTCTCCGGCCCCGGTTGTGTCAACCACGGGAGCTATCTCGGCGGCCTCAATTTCAACCAATTCGGTTGGGGTTGCCAGCAGGGAACCCTTCTTGCCCATCGTGATACAGGCGAGGTCGACGTCGGCCCGCGCCGCCTCGATCGCCTTTTCGAAGTTGTCGGTTTCATACAGCGCCGCCAGCTCGGCCCGATTGGCAAAGAGCACGTCGACAGGGCCCGCCACCAAATCTCTGAACTCTTGATGATGGCGCTCGACACAGAACGTGTCGGACAAGCTAAGCGCAGCGCGCCCCCCAGCTTTCCTGGCAACGGCCATTGCCTTGCGGATAGCTTGCTTGGCCGAATCGACATCCCACAGGTAACCCTCGCACAGCAGCAGCTTGGCCCGCTGAACGGTTGCCTCCTGAACATCGCTTGGCTCCAACAATGAGGAGATGCCTAGGTAGGTGTTCATCGTTCGTTGGGCGTCTGGGGTAACCAGAATCAAGCACCTGGCAGTGGCGGGACCGCTGGTTGCGAAGGGCACGTCGAAGTCAACCCCGGTTGCCCTCATGTCGTGGGCGAACACCTCGCCCAACTGATCGTCGGAGACCTTGCCGATGTAGGCCGCGGTACCGCCGAAGCTGGCAATCCCAGCCATGGTGTTCGCACAAGATCCACCTGAGGCCTCGATTCCCGGGCCCATCGTTCCGTAGAGCTGTTTCGCCCTTGCCTCGTCGATCAAAGTCATCGAGTTCTTGACCAGGCCCTCGGCCTCAACAAAGTCATCCGAGGTCGTTGCGATCACATCCACCATTGCATTGCCGACGCCAACCACGTCGACCGCATTGCCGACGCCAACCACGTCTGCCGAGCCATTATCTGATGAAAGTTCAGTCACTGATTCGTTTCCTGATTAGGGGCGGGCCGCACCGAAGCTAGCGCCTCTGTCAGCATCAGCGCCACGAATGTAGGTCGGCTCGTTGCTCCAACACCCCGGGATAGCCTTGGCCAAGTGACTGATGCCTACCGACTCCCCACCAACGTTTTGCCTCGCCACTACCGGCTGCGCATGGATCCCAACCTTGCCGAAGAGACCTTCCGAGGTTCGGTGGAGATCGACGTCGACGTTGTCGAATCAACCACGACGGTTGTGTTGAACAGCGAAGACCTCACCATCCTAGCTGCCTCGGTCGACGGCCAGCCGTGCCAGTTCGAGCTCGACCCCGAGACCCAGCGAATCACGCTGACCACCAACCTCGAGGTTGGCCCCGCCGTTGTGGCCTTGGAGTTTGAGGGAGCGTTCAACGAGAACCTGATTGGCTTCTACCTAAGTCGGTTCCCAAGCCAAGACACCGACACCGCTGGCGGTGCCACCGAGGCAAAGCTGGCAACAACCCAGTTCGAGGCCACTCATGCCCGCAAGGCGTTTCCGTGCTGGGACGAACCCTCGCTGAAGGCAACATTCGATATCGAATTGGTGGTGACAGAGGGCAACGACGCCATCGCGAATAGTGCCGAGCTCAGCCGAACCGACCACCCCGACGGCGGGGTGCTTGTGAAGTTCGCAACAACAATGGTGATGAGCACCTACCTGGTTGCCTTCGTCGTTGGACCGATCGAAGCCACCGAAGCCGTCGACGTGAACGGCGTGCCCCTCCGGGTTGTTTATGTTGCGGGGCGGGATCCGGCTCTTGCCGAATACGCACTTGACGTTGGGGCCCACGCGCTGACCTACTTCACCGACTACTTCGACATTGGCTACCCGGGCGACAAGGTTGACCTTGTGGCCATTCCAGACTTCGCCTTCGGGGCAATGGAAAACTTGGGCTGTATCACCTTCCGCGAAGCACTGCTACTGATTGACCCGACCGCGGCCACCCAGCCAGAGCTGCAACAAGCAGCCGATGTGATAAATCACGAGCTGGCCCACATGTGGTTCGGAGACCTGGTCACGATGAAGTGGTGGAACGGCCTGTGGCTGAACGAAGCGTTCGCCACGTTCATGGAGATGCGCTGCACCGACGCCTACAAACCCGAATGGCAGCGCTGGGTTGACTTCGGCATATCCCGGTCCGCTGCCTTCGACACCGACGCCATGGCTGCTACCCGCCCTATCGAGTTCCAAGTCACCAGCCCTGAAGAGGCTGAGGGAATGTTCGATGTGCTCACCTACGAAAAGGGGGCGGCCGTTGTTCGAATGCTCGAGCAGTACCTGGGCGAAGAACAGTTTCGGTCCGGCATCCGTCGCTACATAAAACAGCACGCATACGGCAACGCAGAAACAACCGACCTATGGGATGCCATCGAAGAAGAGCTCTCAAGTGCCGGCCATCAAGCCCCCGTCCGGCGCTTGATGGACTCATGGATTTTTCAGGGCGGCTTCCCCCAGATCTTTGTTGAGCTGGCTCAGAATGGTCACTCGTTCACGCTAACCCAAGAGCGGTTTGGTCTGGCAGGCGGAGACCCAGCGCCCAACCAGCAGTGGATCGTGCCAGTGCGGTACCGCTGGAAGTCAGCAGACGGAACCGTGCAAACAGGCCAGGTGCTGCTGGAAGAAGAAACCACCGAGGTGCAGTTGGACAACCAAGCCTCGTGGCTGGTAGTCAACGCCGAGGGCGCAAGCTTCGTGCGCGTTGCCTACCCTCCCGAAGCCCTGGCCGACCTTGCCGCCATCTCCCTTGAGGAACTGTTGGCGGTTGAGCGCTACGCCCTGATAGACGATGCGTGGGCCGCCGTGCTGGCCGACCAAATCAGCGCGGCTTCTTTCCTCAGCACGCTTGAAATGTTGACGGGCGAGGAGGATCGCTCGGTGTGGCAAAGGATCATCGTCGGGTTTGGCTCGCTCGACCGGTTGCTTGACGATGATGGACGGGTGCAATTCCAGGGCCTGGTTCACGACGCTCTTGCCCCTGCTCTTGCCGGCCTCACCCTTTCCCCTCAGGCCGACGACACCGACCGGTCCCGCCAGCTGAGGGGCGACTTGATTCGGGCAATGGGCACGCTGGCCAACGACCTCGAGATTCAGCACGAAGCACAACGCACAGTGGCCGAGGGGCGCCGAGACCCGCAACTGGTTGAGGCTTCAATCATGGCGGCCGCGTTAGACGTTGTGGCCTCCATCGGCGACGAGGCCGACTTCAACGACTACTTGATGTCGTTCCGAGAAGTAACCAACCCCCAGGAACAGCTTCGCTACCTCTATGCGATGGCCGACTTTCCAGACGACGCATTGCTGAGCCGGGTGCGGCAGATGATTCTTGACGGCGAGGTTCGCAGCCAGAACGCTCCATTCTGGCTCCGTCGATCTTTGCTCCAGCGGGCCAACGGCCGGTCTAGTTGGGAGTTCATCCAGCAAAACTGGGATCAGCTCACAGAACTGCTTGCCAGCTCTGCGGTTGTGCGAATGATCGAGGGAATTGCGGTGCTAACCGACCCCGGCGAACCGGAGGCCGCAGCTGCTTTCTTCGCCGCCAACCCGCTGCCTCAAAGCGCCCAGACTCTGGCCCAAATACTGGAACGGCAACGGGTCAACGCGGCTCTTCATCAACGTGAGGCTTCCCGCTTCCAGTCAATCATCAGCGCCTAACTGTGCCGCTCCCCCAACTCCCTTTCGCCCCATCACCAATGGCCATCTGGGCCGTTGAAGACACGGCGCTCCAGATTGCGTGGGGTCAGCTGCCTGCCGGCTTGGTAACGGTTGCTGCCAGCGTCGGAGCAGCCGAGGTCGCCAGGCCGGTTGCGATCGATCACGCGGGAGGCCCTGGGGTTGTGGATGTGAAGCAACTGCCGCCCGGCACAGAAGTAACGGTTGTGGTCAACTGGCCTGGCGGGCGTCGGGAACTGACGGCAACCACTCTGGTCCCCCCGCCGGGCGAAGAGCTTGGCAGGCTGGCCACCATCTCAGATCTGCATCTGGGGTCCGATCACTTCGGTTTCCTGAAACAGATGCGAGAACACGGCGAGGAAAAGGAACCGTTCGCCTTTCGCTCGGCCGAGGCTGCGATTGGCGAGGCAATCGATTGGGGCGCAACCCGGTTGATCGTGAAAGGCGACGCCGCTCACCACGGCCGAGCCGAGGACTTCGACATGGTTGGCAGACTGCTCGACTCGTTCCCCGGAATCCCAGTCAACCTCCTGCCGGGAAATCACGACGTCGATTTCAAGGGCGGTGCTCAACTTCCCGACGGGGTCGGGTCTCGCCAGATTCGCTACGTCCGCACAACCGATCACCTCGACCTTCCAGGGCTCCGTTTGGTCCTTGGAAACACAACGATCGAGCGCCACGGCATCGGCACGCTGCGAGTTGTTGGGAGCGAGCTGTTAGAGCGTGCCGGGTCTTCTGACCGGCCAGTGCTGATGGCAGTCCATCAGCAACTACAGCAGCACAACACCACCCGCCACTGGCCGCCAGGGATCAAAGGGAGCGAGGCCCGCCCGTTCCTTGACCAGCTCGGAGCCGTGAACCGCCAAGCGCTGGTTACCACTGGGCACACCCACCGAAATCGGGCCCGCCGTGACGGCACAACACTGCTTACCGAGGTTGGGTCAACTCACCATTGGCCCGGTGTTTGGGCGGGCTACGTCATTCACGAAGGCGGAATTCGCCAGGTTGTTCGGCGAATAGGTGCGCCAAGTGTTGTGCCGTGGCATGAGTACTCAAAGAATGCTGTTCTCACTGTGTGGCAGCGTTACGCCCCCGGGCCGCTCGATCAGCGATGCCTGGCCCACACCTGGCCCACCTGACCTAGATTTCCTGCCAGGCTTTCGCCAGCCGCTTGATGCCTTCCCTAAGTTGCACCTCTGGCCGGTCAAAACAGAGGCGAATGAAGCTGGCTCCGTCGCTCTCAACACATGCAGCCGCCCCGGTGGCGATGGTTACACCCATGCGCGCCGAGAGTTGAGACAGCCGCTCCCCAACCGGGGCCGGTAACTCAATCCACAGCGACAACCCACCCTGGGGTTCCAGCACAGACCATGTGGGAAGCAGCTCGTCGATCAGCTTGATTGCCAGCTGGGCTCGATCGCCAAGAGTGGGTTGACGGACCGAGACCACGTCGTCGAACTTGGTGAGCACGCCTGCGGCAATTACCTGTGAGGGCACTGAGCTGCCGAGGTCGGCGGTGAGGCGAGCACGAACAAGCTGTTCAGAAATCGAGGTTGGGGCCCGAAGCCAGCCGATCCGGAGGCCGCCCCAACCAAGCTTTGAGATGCTGCCGATCACCAGCACTTCGGCTCTGGTAACCCGAGCGGCCAGAGGAGCCGGGCGAGAGCCGTCGTATCGAAGGTCGGCCAGAACCAGGTCTTCAAGAACGGTGAGATTCAACTCGTCACAAACGCTCGCCAGGCTGCGAAGCTCCCAGTCCAATGCGGCGGCTCCGGTTGGATTGTGAACCGAGGTTTGGAGGTAGGCCACAGTAGGGCGGTGCTGCTCAACGAGGCGCCGCAGCCCGCCAACATCTATGCCCCCGGCGGTTCTGGGAAGACCAACCGGTTCTAGGTCGAGGCTGGCCAACATGTCGATCATGCCCGGATAGGTGGGGTCGTCGACCAGGACGCGGTCGCCCGGTCTGGCCAGGAACTTGAGGGCCAGAGCCAGGCCATGTTGGGCGCCGTTGGTGATGATGATCTCGTCAAGTTCGGTGGCCAGCCCATCGAGGGTGAAACGCTTGGCCACAGCGTCGCGCAGCGCCGGCAGACCGGCAGGGGTATAGCCGTGGCGGGGGCCCGCTCGCAGCAAAGCCTCGAGGTCTACTTCAACTGTTGGCAGGGCTCGGGCGTCTGCGGGCGTGGATGCTGCCAGATCGATTCCGTGGCCAACCCCCAGGATCCCAGGCAGAATCGTTGCGCCAGCCGGAGCGGCGGCTTCGGCCCCAACAACGGCTGTGCCACTGCCCTGCCTAGCCTCCAAAATGCCTTCGGCCTTCAGTTGGTTCAGCGCAGTGGTGATCGTTGACCGGCTAACAGCGAGCGAGCGAGCCAGAGCTCGCTCCGAAGGAAGAACCGACCCGGCAGGAAGCACACCGGTTTCCACGGCCTGTCGAAGCGAGTCGGCCAACCTGCCGTGCAGCGTGGCGCCAACGCCGACAGACCAGTCTCCAAGCATGTTCAAGAGGGCATTCGTGCCAACCCTGGCGGTCATTCCCAACTTCTACCACACAATCCGCAATTGGTCTGCCTCCACCAGGCCAATTGCTGTCACATTGGGTCCCGCCTCCCGGGCTTCGCCCATCCAACTCAAGGACTCGCAGCGTGCCGACGCCGTCGGCAACGCGTAACACGACCACAAAAACGGGAACTCTTACACATTGGGTCTGCTACCGCCTCCCGGGCTTCGCCCATCCAACTCAAGGACTCGCAGCGTGCCGACGCCGTCGGCAACGCGTAACACGACCACAAAAACGGGAACTC
>QIKW01000083.1 GCA_003231975.1 Acidimicrobiia bacterium | reverse complement strand
GCTTCGCCGCTGGTTTGGGCATTGAAGTCAACCAATGAAAGGCCAAACGGGTAGCTGAACAGCATGGAGCCTGCCAGCACGCCCAAGGCCCGCCAGTTGCCGAAAATCAGTGCGGCCAGGGCAATGAAACCTCGCCCGGTGGTTTGCCCGCCTCGGTACAAACCGGCCAACTCAAGCACAATGAAGGCGCCAGCCATGCCAGAAAGGGCCCCGCTGATGATTACGCCAAGGTACTTGTGGCCATAGATGCTTACGCCAAGCGACTCGCCCGCCTGAGGGTTCTCGCCGCTGATTCGCAGCCGCAGGCCAACCCTTGTTTTCCACAGCAGCCACCCTGTTAGGGGCACACACATCAGCGCAATGAATGTGAACCACGACATCTCGGTAACGGCCGCGCTGAGAACAGACGCCATGTCGCTCAACCACGGCACTTTCCAGATGGCAATTGCTTCGAGGCCATCAGATAGAAGCGGCACGGTGAAGCTGTCGAATCCGTCAACCCTTGGAGACTGGGAGACCGAGCCGCCAACTTCGCCAGCGAAAACCCGTTCTGACAGGTAGCGGGTGAGCCCGGGGGCCAGAATGTTTATGGCAACACCGGAAATGATCTGGTCAACGCCGAACGAAACTGTGGCGATGGCGTGCAACAGCCCGCCGAGGGCGCCGCCAACAAGCCCGGCCAGCAGGCCTCCCCACGGCCCCCAGTTCAGGGCGCCCCAGGCGCCAAACCAGGTGCCAAGAATCATCATTCCCTCAAGGCCAATGTTCACAACGCCCGCTCGCTCTGAGAACAGGCCGCCAAGCCCGGCCAGGAGAATGGGAATAGACCAGCGAATCATTGCCTGCGACGTGCCTTGGGCGGTCAACAATTCGGTTCCACTTAGTGCCTGCACAATGGCTAGGACCAGCACGCCAACGGCGGCCGAGCCAGACCAGCGGGCCCATGCCGGGAGGCTTTTCAGCATGTTCACGATGTCACCCCCGCCATTTGGGCCGCCCTGCTTACTTCGTCTCGCTGCCTTATCCGGTTGATCACTTCGTAGGCCACAACCGCAGCCAGTAGGAACGTGGCCTGCATGATCACAACAATTTCACTGGACGCCGAGGCCCGAACCTGAAGCACTGCGCTGCTTGAATCGAGGAAGCCGAACAGCAGCGCCGCGAACACCATGCCCCCGGCGCTGTTTCGACCAAGCAGGGCAATGGCGATGCCAGCGAACCCAAGGCCTTGGATAAAGCCCTGGTCATAGGCGTTGTTGTCGCTGAGGATCTCGGGCATGCCAACCAGGCCTGCACTTGCCCCTGTGGCAAGCATGGCGTACATAACCATGCGTTTGGGTGGCACGCCCCCCACCCTGGCGGCCACCGGGTTCTTTCCGCTGGCCCTGATGTCAAAACCCAACCTGGTGCGGTTCAGCACGACGTGAAACGCAATGCCCGCGAGTACTGCGAACATCAGCACGCCGGTGAGTTCACGGCCTTTGCCGATCTCCCGTGTGAACACTTCGACGATGCCATTCAGATTCGGTATCCGGCCAGATTCGGCGATGGTTGGCGTTCCCTGGTTGGCGGCGGTTGGGTCTTCAATCACCCGAGGCAGCAGGGCGGCAACTATTCCGCCGGTGGCCACGAAGTTCAACATGATCGTTGAGATCACAACGTTCACACCCCGCGTGATGTTCATGAGGCCCGCAAGACCGGAGAAGGCGGCCCCAACCAGCATTGCGGTCAGAACAATCACCAACACGTGCAGCGGGCCGGGAAGATCAATTCGTGAGCCAACAACCGCAGCCACAAAGGCGGCCAGGATGTATTGGCCTTCAACGCCGATGTTGAAGATGTTCATTCTGAAGCCAATGGCGGCGGCTACAGCAGACAGATACAACGGCGTTGCCCGGTTCAGCGTGTCTATGAAGGTCTCCAGTTTTGCCCCGTTTTCCAGAACCGTCTGGAACGTCTGGATCGAGTCTGAGCCGGACAGTTCCAGAATGATGGCCGAGATGATGATGGCAAACACCCCGGCAACGACCGGGGCCGCCAAGGCCAGCACAATCTTTCGCACAAGCGGGTTGCTCATCAGGCGGCTCCTTCGGTCTCGGCAAGGGCGGCGCCTGTCATGTAGCTGCCAAGGGTTCGAGGGTCTATCTCGGCCGGGTCAAGCGTGGCAACCAGGCGACCGTGAAACATCACAACGATTGTGTCGGAAAGTCCGATCAGCTCTTCCAGGTCGGCCGAGAACAGCAGTGTGGCCAAGCCGTTGGCCCTGGCGGCCCGAATGTCGTTCCACACGTCGGCCTGGGCCCCAACGTCGATACCGCGGGTTGGATGGGCCGCAATCAGCACCTCTGGCTTGGCCGACATCTCCCTGCCGATTATCAGTTTCTGTTGGTTGCCGCCCGAGAGGGCCCTGGCCGACACGTCAACACCGGGAGAGCGCACATCGAACTCTTCACGAATCTCGGCGGTTCGGCCTCTGGCGCCCGGGCGGTCTAGCCAGATTCCCTTGGCGAAAGGGGCTTTGGTTTGATGGCCAAGCGCCGCGTTCTCCCACAGCGGGGCATCTAGCAGAAGCCCCTCGGAATGGCGGTCTTGGGGCACCAGGCCCAGCCCCGCTTCTCGCCTGTGACGAACCGATGCGCTGGTGATGTCTTCGCCAAGCAGGGTGATCTGCCCGCTTGCTGGCTGGTCGATGCCAATTATGGCGTTGATCAGTTCGGTCTGGCCGTTTCCCTCGATGCCTGCCACCCCAACAATCTCGCCCTTGTGCACGGCTACAGACACGTCGTTGACCGCGGGCCGCTCGTCTTCGTCAAGCACGGTGAGGTTGCGAACTTCAAGCGCCACGTCTCCGCCAACGACCGCCTCGGTTGTGGTTGGCGACGGCAGTTCGGACCCAACCATCAGCTCGGCGAGGTCGCCCGCCGTTACATCCGACGCCTTCACCGTGGCCACAGTCTTCCCCTTGCGGATCACGGTGATGGAGTCTGAGATGTCGAGAACTTCTTCAAGTTTGTGGTCTATGAACAGGATGGTTGCGCCGTCTTGTTTCAGTTCGCGCAGATTCTTGAACAGCTCTTCAACTTCTTGGGGAACCAGCACCGCGGTTGGCTCGTCAAGAATCAGAATCCGGGCGCCGCGAAACAGCACCTTGATGATCTCAACCCGTTGCCGTTCCCCAACCTCAAGCGAGTCGACCAGGTCGTCGGGGTTTACCGAAAGACCGTAGGCGGCGCCAACCTCGGCCAGGCGAGCCTTGGCCCCCTCAAAGTCGATTCGGCCTGCCGACTTCATTGGTTCAGAGCCCAGGATCACGTTTTCGATAACGCTCATCTGGTCGGCCAGCATGAAATGTTGATGCACCATGCCGATGCCTTGGGCGATGGCCTCGGTTGGGGAGGAAAACGAGACCTCCTGGCCGTTAACCTTCATCACACCCTCGTCGGCTTTCTGCATGCCGTAGAGGATCTTCATGAGGGTGGACTTGCCTGCCCCATTTTCGCCACAGATGGCGTGAATCTCGCCCTCTTCAACTGTGAGGTTCACACTGTCGTTGGCTATCACCCCGGGGAACCGTTTGGTGATGCCGATCAACTCGATCGCTGGGCTCAAGGCAACATGTCTTTCTTGGCTGGCGGGACTTGGTGACACTAACCGGGCGGGAAAAACGAAGGCGGGACCGGACACTAGTCCGGCCCCGCCCTTCACTCACAGATTGCGGCAACGAAGCAAGCTTCGCCGCACGGCCAGATGCGGCCTACGGCTCGGTTGGCACCACGATGTCGCCGTCGATGATCTGCTGCTTGAACTCTTCCAGCTGGCTGACGTAGTCGTCTACGAAGCCACCGGTAGTTGAGTAACCAACACCGTCAACAGACAGGTCATAGACCGTGTTGCCAGAGCTGAAGCTGCCAGACACCTGCTGGTTTGTGACATCGAACACAGCAACGTCAACCCGCTTCAGCATTGAGGTGAGGATGTACTCTCGCAGCCCTTCGCTGACGGCGTTGTACTGATCAGAGTCAACTCCGATGGCCCAAACCTTTTCGCCGGTTGATTCGCTCTGAGCCTTCGCTGCCTCGAAGAGGCCTGCGCCCGACCCGCCTGCGGCGTGGTAGACAACGTCGGCCCCTTGGCCGTACATGGCGCCAGCGATCTCCTGAGCCCGGTCGGCTGAGAAGAAGCCGTCGAAGTCAGGGGCCATTGTGATGTACTGCGGGATGACCGTGATGTCTGGGTTCACAGCCATTGCGCCTGCGGTGTAGCCTGCCTCGAATTTCTCGATCAGGCCGAACCCGCCAACGCCACCGATAAAGCCGATGGTTCCGGTTTCACTTTGAAGGGCAGCTGCGGCTCCAACTAGGAACGAGCCTTGCTCTTCGGAGAACGTTAGGCCAGCAATGTTGTCGGCAAAAGGAACGGCGCCGTTGTCGAAGTCAAGCATTGGTGAATCGATCACTGCGAAGTTTGTGTCGGGGTTCTCTGCTGCGGCGGCGACGACGTCGCCTTCGAACAAGAACCCAACGGCAACAACAAGCTCGCTTCCATCGGCCTGAAGCTGTAGCAGTTCGGCTCGGTTAGAGCCGTCCTGGTTTGGCTCGGCTTCGGTAAAGGAAATGCCGAGGTCGTTTTCGGCTTTGTCGATGCCGTCGGCGGCTGAGTCGTTGAACGACTGGTCGCCTCGGCCACCAATATCGAATGTGAGGCCAACGTTGGTGCCTTCGCCTGAGAGGGCGGCCTCCTCGGCTTCACCTTCCCCTCCGCCTTCACCTGCTGAGATGGTTTCGTCGTCGCCTCCACAGGCTGCTGCCAAAAGGGCAAACGCTGCAAAAAGAGCGAGCACAAGTCGCCAAGAGCGGTTCATGGGTATCTCCTTCATCCTGGCTGTCCAGGGTGTTGCTACGGGTTTAGTCGTCGCGGACAGAAGCTCTCCCTTACTCCGCGAGACCAGATGAGGTTAGCCCCGCCGCGGGGCAACGGCGCCGTTCGTTGCATGATTGCGGTTTGGTAACTCTTTGATGTTGGGCGGCCATTTGGCAAGCTGGGAGGATGCAGCCCTTTGTGCCAAAGCTCATTGCCACCGACATAGACGGCACCATGCTGCGGGCCAACGGCACCCTCTCGCCCCGGGTTCGCCAGGCGCTGCACTCTGCCACCGAGGCCGGAATCTTTGTGGTGCCTGCCACAGGGAGGCCCGAGATGGTTGCTGCAAACGTGATAAATGCCCTGGGCCTTGGCGGCTTCTGGGTGTTTGCCAACGGGGCAATGACGCGCAATGTCGACACCGGCGAAACGGTGCGCGGCTACTGGCTAGACCAAGATGTGGCCAAGAACCTGGTGCTTGGTGTTCGGGCCGGGTTTCCAGGGGCCGGGTTTGCGGTTGAATGGGATGACGGGATGGCTTATGAGCCAGGCTTTGAGCACCTCGTTCCAGTGCCGCCCTCCATTTCACCAATCGGCGATGTGCTTGAGGCCTTGGTCGGTCGGGTTCAGAAAATCCTGGTGTTCGATCCCCGGCTGCACATAGACCAGTTGTTTCAGGCGGTCAGCTTGGCCGTTGGCGACAGCGGGGTGGCTTCATATTCCGGGCTGAACTTCGTTGAGGTTGCAGGCAAGCTGGTAACCAAGGCCTTGGCGCTTGATGGGCTGTGCGGAGATCTTGGGCTTAAGAGCTCAGAGGTTGCGGCCTTTGGCGACAATCACAACGACATCGCCATGCTGGCCTGGGCGGGCCGCGGCTACGCAATGGGCAACGCAACAGCCGACGCTAAAGAGGCAGCAGACGAAATCATCCTCTCCAGCGACGAAGACGGCCTGGCCGACGCAATCGAAGGTTTTCTGGCCCGGCTTTAGGTTTAATCACAGCACAAGCCAGGGCGCCAGCGGTACGTTGGTCGGATCGAGATCACCTACCCGAGCGAGCTGCCAATAACGGCGCGGCGCCAAGAACTGCTCGAGGCCATTCGTCACAATCAAGTGGTGATCGTGGCAGGCGAAACGGGCTCGGGGAAAAGTACGCAATTGCCAAAGCTGTGCCTCGAACTGGGCCGGGGCTCCGAAGGCTGGATTGGCCACACCCAGCCTCGACGGATAGCGGCGCGTTCCATCGCTGAACGGGTGGCCGAAGAACTGGGCACCAATCTGGGAGGCATCGTTGGTTATGCGGTCCGCTTCACCGACAAAGTCGGCAAGCACACCAAAGTGAAGATGATGACCGACGGGATCTTGCTGGCCGAGATCCAGCGAGACGCCAACCTCAGCCGCTATGACACCATCATCATTGACGAGGCCCATGAACGCAGCCTCAACGTGGACTTCCTGCTTGGTTACCTGCACCAACTGCTGCCACGTCGGCCCGACCTGAAGCTAATCGTTACCTCGGCCACCATCGACACCGAGCGTTTCGCCTCTCACTTTGGCGGAGCGCCAATTGTTACTGTCGAGGGGCGGACGCACCCCGTTGAGATCCGCTACCGGCCGCTAGACGAAGAAGGCCCAGATCAACCAAGTCGACCAGATCAGCCAGGCGGCAAAGACCAGGCTCAGGCCATTGGTGATGCGGTGGTTGAGCTGACCTCTGAGATGGCCGGTGATGTGTTGGTCTTCTGCTCGGGCGAGCGTGAGATCCGCGATGCCGCTGATGAGCTTGCCGGGTTGAATCTGCCAGGCACCGAGATTCTGATGCTGTACGCCCGCTTGCCAGCAGCCGAACAGCACCGGGTGTTCAAGGCCCACAAGCTCAGGCGGATCGTGCTGGCCACCAACGTTGCCGAGACCTCGCTGACTGTTCCCGGGATCAGGTCGGTGGTAGACGCCGGGACCGCTCGAATATCGCGCTACAGCAAGCGAACTAAGGTGCAGCGTTTGCCGATTGAGGCGATCTCGCAAGCCTCGGCCAACCAGCGAGCAGGCAGGTGCGGTCGGCTGGGGCCAGGGGTGTGCATCAGGCTGTACAGCGAGGCAGACCTCCACGCCCGGCCCGAGTTCACCGAACCCGAGATCCAGCGCACCAACCTGGCGTCGGTTGTGCTCACAATGATTGCGCTTGGCTTGGGCAAGGTTGAAGACTTCGGATTCCTGGACCCGCCAGACAGCCGCCAGATTGCCGACGGCATCGCGCTACTTGAGGAGCTCAACGCCGTCACTACCGGCGCCCTCACTTCTAGCGAGCCGGCGCTGACCGCCATTGGGTCTCAGCTCACAAGGCTGCCGACCGATCCCCGTCTGGCCCGAATGCTGGTGGCCGCCGCCAACGATGGCTGCCTTAGCGAGGTGCTTGTTATCGTGTCTGGTCTGTCAGTGCGTGACCCACGCGATCGACCAAAGGACAACCAGCAGGCTGCCGACGAGGCTCACAGCCGGTTCGTAGACCCAACGTCGGACTTCATGACGTTGTTAGAGCTGTGGAGCTATCTCCGCACCGAACGACAGGCTGGCTCGTCCAGCAGGTTTCGTCGGCTGTGTCGGCGTGAGTTTTTGAACTACTCGAGGGTACGTGAGTGGCAAGACACGCACACTCAGCTCAGGCGTGTTTGCGGCCAGTTGGGCATGGCCACCAACGATTCCCCAGCCAAGCCCGAAACCATCCATAGAGCGCTACTCACTGGCCTGCTTTCTCATGTGGGCTTCAAGGCCCCCGACACCAAGTTGGCCAAGCGCGACTCTTTCCAGTACCGCGGGGCCCGGCAGTCCAAGTTTGCGATCGCCCCAGGCTCGGCCTTGTTTCGCAACGGGCCTCGTTGGGTGATGGCCGCCGAGCTGGTTGAGACCAACCGGCTGTGGGCCCGTGTGGCTACCTCTACCAAACCCGAGTGGGTCGAGCAGGCCGCCGCCCACCTGGTGAAGCGCTCGCACACCGACCCGCATTGGGACGACGAACGAGGAGCGGCTGTTGCCAAGGAGTCGGTCAGCCTCTACGGGCTCATTTTGTTCGGCGGGCGCACAGTGTTATGGGCGGGCATCGATGAGGGCGACGCCCGTGATTTGTTCATCCGCCACGCCCTGATCCAGGACCAGTGGGAGTCGACCCATAGCTTCGTTGGCCACAACCAGCGCCAGGCCGAAGCCGTTCGTGCTCTTGAGGCCCGGTTTAGGCGAGGGGATCTGTTGGTTGGCGAAGAAACTTTGGTCGAGTGGTTCGGGGCCAGGATTCCGGCCGACGTCACCTCAACCCGCACCTTTGATCGGTGGTGGAGCGAGGCGGCGAGAGTGACGCCTGAGTTGTTGGACCTCAGCATCGAAGACCTGATCGAGCCCGGCACTACTGTTACCGACGGCGAGGCCTTCCCCGATATCTGGCAGGCGGGCGAGCTTGAGCTGGCTGTGTCTTATGAGTTCGACCCCAGTAGCGCCACCGACGGGATCACCATCGAGATACCAGTGCGAGCTCTTGGTGCTGTCAGTTCGGAATCGTTCGACTGGCTGGTGCCAGGGCTGCGATCAGAGCTAGTCACAACGTTGCTGCGCGCAATGCCAAAGAGCCTGCGCAAGCAATTTGTGCCCATCCCCGAAACGGTTGCCGCTCTGCTCGTCCCGCTGTTGGACCGGTTCGAGGCCGGGCACGATTCGCTGCCCGGTGCCTTGGCAGCCGAGCTGAGCGCCCGCGGCGGAGTTTCCGTCGCAGCTGAAACGTTTGACCTGGCTGGGCTCCCCACCCATCTGCGTCCCAGCTTCCGAATCGTTGACGCCGACGGTGGTTGCCTGGCCACTGGCACCAGCGTTGCTGCGCTGAGGACACTGCTTGACCAGCACGCACGGGCTTCGCTGACCGAAACGCCCCACCCGCTTGAACGGTCGGGCCTCACCGGCTGGGATTTCGGAACGCTGCCACAAACCATCGAGATTCGCAGAAGTGGCCACTCGGTAACGGTCTACCCGGCAATTGTCGACGAGGGAAACACGGTGGCCGTGCAACTGCTGAACACGGCGCACGATCAAGAAGCGGCAATGTGGGCAGGCACACGCCGCTTGCTGTTGCTCAATCGGCCGTCGGTGTCCAAGCCGTTGAGGGCGCTGCTGAACAACGAGGTGAAGCTGGCGCTTCTCCAGAGCCGCTATGGGTCGCCAAATGAATGGTTTGACGACGTGCTGGGATGCGCCGTAGACCAGTTGATGATCGAGGCCTCGGCTCCGGCGTGGACCGAGGCCCATTGGGCCAAGCTGGGTGCGCACGTCCGCCAGGGCCTAGTGGCAGCGGTCGCCTCGCTGGGGGCTGAGTCTGGCGAGATCCTGGCCAAGTTGCGCAAGGTAGAGGTCGCCCTTGGCGAGGCAACGGGGCCCAAGCTCGAAGCATCGGTCAGTGACATGCGCGCCCAGCTGGACAGCCTGTTCTACCCCGGGTTCCTCACCGGCCTCGGTGCCCGCAACCTGGCCAACGTGGCGCGCTATCTGAAGGCGGTGGACCATCGCTTGCGGCGGCTTCGCGAGGCGCTTCAGCGAGACCTGGATGTTATGGCGCGCATCCACGACCTGGAACGCCGGCACTACCTGCTGCTTGACCGTCTTGCTTGGTCCGAAGAGTTGGAGGCCATCACCTGGCAGCTTCAAGAGCTTCGGGTGTCGCTGTTCGCCCAAACCGTTGGAGCCAAGGGCAACGTAAGCGAGTCCAGAATTCGCAAAGCGTTGACCCGACTCGAGCCCTGAACTCGAGCCCTGCCTGCGGTCGGCCCTCGGTCAATCAACCCTGGCCAGGGCGGCGGCGATGCCACGCATCCCGGCGATGCTGTTGATCAGGCCAAGGTGGCTGGCCTTCACCTCAACGCTTGTGGCCGCGTCTTCAAAGCTGAGCCGCCAGTCAACAATGCCGTCTGACTTAGACCACACAGACACGAGGTCTATGTGGTCGGGAAACTCGACGTATCTGAGATCGTCAATCTCTCTTTCTTTGGCGATGTCTACGTGGCCGAAGGCGCCAAGCCGCCACGCCCGATCCAGTGCCTCGGCTGGAAGCCGCACAACCAGATACGTGGGGTACTTAACGGTAAGCGGCGTGCCAACAGCAACAACCTGACAGACTTTGCCTGGGTGGCGCACCGCGATGATCCGACCGAACTGGCCGCCCCGGCTGTGGCCAATAATGCGAATGGGTTGGCCGGTGCGTTCATAAAGTTCGGTCAGCGCGCCCTCGGCCGCATCGATGCTGAACTGGGCCGGGCCGGCGTTTCGACCAACAGGGGCAATCACGGCGTCCCAGCCAGCGGTTGTCAAAACGTGGTGAAGGGCATTCGCAGTTTTCCGGCCCGCCAGGAACCCGGGAATGATCAAAACGGGCCTGTCATTGCCTTCCGGAATGCCAACCCCTCTCCACACCCGGCTGCGCTTAAGCGTGCGAAGCTCCACCGGGCTTCTGGCCTCAAGCCAGATCGGTCGGCCCAACATGCCTGCCAACCCGCGCTTCGGTTTGGGCGGTGGGCGCCCGTCGTTCAACTCTTCTTCTGTTTCTAGGTGTGAGTGGTCACTCGTCATTGCAGATCGGGTCTGGATGCTACGCCAAGCCGAACGCTCTACGATGCGGGCAATGGCAGAGTTGAAGTTCTTCTTCGGAACGATGGGGTCTGGCAAGTCCACCGTTGCCCTCCAAATCCAACACAACCTCACCAGCCGGGGCATGGAATGCTTGCTGATCACCCAACTGGATCGTGAGGTTGGAAAGGTGTCCAGCCGGCTTGGGGTCTCAGCAGAGGCCCTGGTTCTTGACCACACCGTCGACCTGTTTAGAGTTGTCAGCTCGGCCCATCGAAACGACGCTGGCCTGCACGCCGTGATCTGTGACGAGGCCCAGTTCTACGAACCCCACCAGATCGATCAACTCACCCGGATTGTTGACGAGCTAGATATTGATGTGTGGGCGTTCGGGCTGCTCACCAGCTTTCAGGGAGATCTGTTTCCCGGCACCAAGCGGTTGCTTGAAATGGCAGACGTTCGCCAGGAGATTCAGGTTGAGGCCCGCTGCTGGTGCGGGGCCAGGGCCACCCACAACGCCCGCCTTGTCAACGGTAGGCAGGTGTATGACGGGGCTCTCAAAGTGGTTGGAGACACCTCCAAAACCGACAGCGGCAAGACCGGCAGCGCCAAAACCAGCGCCCCAAACGCAGAGCCGCCCCCGGTTGTTACATACGACCTTCTCTGCCGCAAACATTGGCTGACCGAAAAGGACAACCCCCTGCAAGACGCCCTGTTCGACGAAATGCCCCTTGGGGCAGACTGACCCAGTGACTCCGGAACGGTTCGCCCAGGTTGCCGAGGCAGGCCACCTTTTGGTGCGTCACAGCAGCCAGGGTGGTCGGGCCGCCATTGCTGGCAACGATCCAATACTGGCAACGCCTTACCCAATAGGCGAGGCGGCTGCCGCGGCCCTTGTGGAAGTTGGCGACGCTGCGGCCCAGCTAAGCACTGGTGCAGGCGGAGCCCCAGGGGTGGTAACAAGCTCTGCCATCGAGGGGGCGCTGGCCACCATCTCGTTCGCGCTGACAACCGTCGACGGCGTCACCTTCCCCCGCACCAACTGGGCCAACCCGTACGTTTCGCATTACCGATGCGCCGACAGCCGTTGGATCTTCTTGCACGGCGGCTTCCCAAATTTGCAGCAGGGCTTGGCCACCCTTCTTGGCCTGGCGTTCGATGCAAGTTATGACCAAGTGGGCGCCGCGTGCGGCCAGTGGGATGCGTTTGAGTTGGAAAATGCCATTGCCAAGCAGAATCTCTGCGGTGCGGTTTTCCGCACCGCCGAACAATGGGGTGAAGAACCCCAGGGCCAGGCGGTGAACGGGCTTGAAACCGTGGTCGTATCAGAAAGCGCAAGCCGGCTCGACTGGGAGCCAACCAACCCGGCTCGGCCCCTGGCGGGGCTGCGGGTGCTAGACCTCACACGGGTTCTGGCCGGGCCGGCCTGCGGGCGAACGCTTGCCGCCTTTGGTGCCGATGTGTTGCAGGTAACGGGCCCAGACGTTCCGAATGTTCCCGCCTTCGTGGTCGACACCGGCCACGGCAAACGAAGAGCGTTCGCCAACCTCACCAACCCAGACCAGGCCCAGGAACTGCGTCGGTTGGCAATGGGCGCTCACGTGATCGTTCAGGGCTACCGGCCAGGCGTGGTAGTCAGGTTCGGTCTCGACTCGGCCAGCCTCAGAGCCGACGGATTCTGTGGCGTTTATGCCTCCGTTTCGTGTTTTGGCCCCGAGGGTCCATTCGTCGGCCGGGCCGGCTGGGAGCAGATTGCCCAAACGGTTAGCGGCCTGGCGGTGGGCCAAGGCACAGAAGATGTTCCCGAGTTGCTGCCTGCCGCCGCCACCGACTACACCACCGGCATCAGGCTGGCCGGGGCCATCCTGCGTTCGCTTCAGGCCCGCCGGGCCAATGATCTTCACGGGTCGCTTTGCCAAACCGCGGCATGGTTGCAAAGGCTTGGGCCCCGCTACAACGCCGAAGACGCCGCTGGTATTGGTGCCCCACACCGTGAAGAGGTTCAGTCCGGCTTTGGCCTGATCGGCAGGCTTGGGCCCGGGGTGCAGGTGGAAGCGCTGGATGTGAGCTGGCACTCTGCGTCGCCATCGCTCGGGTCGTCTTCGCTGACCTGGCTGAGCTAAAGCAAGCGCATCAGCGGCTTGCCAGACATGTTGCGGCTACCGCTCAAACGGCCCGGGCGCAGATGAGATCTGCAGGCTGTGGCGAACGAGGCTCTTGCTTTCTGCGAGGAAGCAGATAGTATTTACTCGCATAAGGACAGTATCACGCGACTCGACGGCTGGTGCGGCTCGCCATCTTGTAGAGCAGGCCGAGCCCGGTACCTTTTGGCGGCGCGCTGATTTTGATGGCAGTGACCGCGCCGTTGAGTCCTCGCTAAGTCGCCTTGCCGCCGAGGGCGAACTGCTCCGCGTTCGAAAGGGCCTGTACTGGCGAGGAAAGCCAACGAGGTTCGGAATGACGCGTCCTTCGGCCCTCCGTGTAGCCCTCGCTGTGGTGGGCCCCGGTGCTGGCCCGTCCGGCGTTGCCGCAGCAGCGTTGCTCGGTCTCACGACACAGGTGCCAGCCACGGTTGAAGTAGCAGTACCCGGCACGATTCCGACGCCGATTCCTGGTGTTCGGTTCCGTTCACGTCCCTACGCTCGTAGAGAACATCGGCTGACGCCGATCGAGATCGCGGTACTCGAAGTGCTCCGGGATCCGGATGCCGCCGAAGTGCCTTGGTCCCAAGTGGAGCATCGGATAGGCGAACTCATCAGATCGGGCGAGGTTCGGGGCGATGTGGTTGGCCACGCTGCGATATCAGAGCCGCGGGTCAACGCGCGGCAGCGGTGGATGGCGCTAGGTGTCTGATCGTCTAGTCAACGACCCTGATGCTGTGGCCGTGCTGGCTGCGAATGTTGCTGATCAGATCGGAATTCCTGCCTTGCATGTCGAGAAAGACTTCTGGGTAACTGAAGTGCTGCGGGGCGTCACACAAGCAGCGGAAGGGGATGGGGTCGAGATCGTGTTCAAAGGACATGGCGGACCCTTGTTGAAAAGCTCGTACTTCTCCACACAGCTCACTCCGCAAACGAACCGACAGCGGCAATCCGAGGTGCACGTCACTTCTATGACGTGCACCAACTTGTCAGCCGCCCCGAGATCATCGCCGGTATTCACGAGATCGGTATAGCGATGCTCGCACGCGATGTTTGCACGTATTCCCGGTCGGCTGAAATGCCCGCCGTTCATCGGCCAACGGCGGGGTTCGCATCCAGCCCTGCTTTCAACGATGGCCCACACCTCGATGCGGCCAGACACGAATACGAACACACCGTCGTTGGCCAGCTGCTCTGGCCAGCCGCTTCACGACCTACCTTTGACGAATGTCTCGAAGCGGTACGCCGTGTCAGTGATCATCTTTGATTTCGGGCAGGACACCTTCGGGGCTTTCGAGGCGCGGAGTTGTAGATGCTAGTGGTAGTAAGTTTATTGCTACCTAAGTAGCATGCATGGTATGAAAATTAGCGTGAGCATTCCGGACGAAGACGTCGAGTTCCTCGACAGCTACACAAAGACCCATCGCATTGCGTCCCGCTCGGCAGCTCTCCAGCGCGCCATCCGGCTGTTGCGAGCGTCGGAACTCACCGACGCATACGCCGCAGCGTTCACAGAATGGGCCGACGATCCGGCCAACGAGGCGTGGGATATCGCGATCGCCGACGCCTGATGCGGCGCAGCGATTCGACTTGTCAACCTCGACCCGGTAGTCGGAAGTGAAGCCGCCCGCACCCGACCTGGCGTGATCGTCAGCAACGACGGAGCGAACACCACAGCAGCGCGGCTGGGTAGGGGGGTGGTCACGGTCGTGCCCGTCACCTCCAACATTGCCAGCATTTATCCGTTCCAAGTTCTGCTGCCGGCCGTTGAAACGGGGCTAGACAACGACTCCAAGGCTCAAGCCGAACAGATGCGCTCCGTTGCGATCGAACGCGTCGGCGCCGTGGTCGGAGCGCTCGGCTTCGATCTGATGGATCAGCTCGACGGCGCGCTCCGCCTTCATCTCGGCCTCTGAGAGGCCAGAGCGATTGGCCTCAGGCGTCAGTGAATAGCGAGGTCAGCGGGACTGCCCAGACGTCTGAAGTAGTGGTCTTCGATGCGCTGCTGCAGGGTGTGTGTAGTCGCGATATCCCGACGGGGTGCGTGCGTTGCCTGTCGGGGAAGCTACTGCTTGATCGGAGGGTACGCCTCGATGACGCCAAACTCTTTCGCGAGACTGTCCCGTCGAATCAGGCCCATGATGTGTGGTGCTAGTCCCAGGCGTGAAGTTGTTGACTGGAGTACCTCGCGAGCGTAAGGGTAGGCAGCAAAGTAACTGGTGGTCGATGTGAAGTAGTCGACGGCTTCATTCGATGGCTCGAAGTCTTCGTCGGTGATCACATGATCAACAAGGATTGAGAATTCGATCCTCGCCACTCGCTCGTCACTCGGCTCGAAGAACTCGAATTCGAAGTCGAACTTTCCGCCGAATACACCTTTGCCGACTGCGTAGGAGGAAGTACGCTTGTAACGTAGTTTCTCGACCGGCTGGGGAGCGAGTGACTCGGTGGTCATCTCCGCCAGCAATCGAGCAACGCGAACGTTCACGATCTCAGAATTGTTTGCCAGATCATGGGCGTCAGTTGGCAGGTCGAGGTCTTCCCCGTTCTCGGTCGCTTCTTTGTCAGCCTGTGGCATTGCTTTTGCGCCAATCGCCGATCAGGTTCATCGAAGGATTCAAGCGTTGTGTCGGATCGACGTCGTCACTGCGATAGCCGGAGACGTTCCACGTCAGAAGTATTCCTGCTGGGGATTCAGCTGTTGCTGAACACCAGATCGCCAACTGGGCGTTGGCGATGGATTCGTCCTTCGGCCGCAAATGAACCGCATCATCGTTCTCGGTAAGCGCCAGGTTGGCATCGAGCCACTCGGCAATGTCGGTCCATCCCCACACCTTGATGTTTCCTGACACACAACCGCGGGGCTTGGGGAACCTTCCCTTCCGTTTGGCGGTGCCACTGGCCCACACCCGCACAGTCTCACGATTCACACCGATGCGATCCGCGATGTCGGTAATCGAAACAAGGTCCTGGTCGAGCCGCAACGGCTGAGCTTTCGGAACGGCAGAGCAGACTGAAATGACGACTTCACGAACTGCTCGAACTCCGCTCTCTGCTGCAATCGTTGCTGTTGCGAAGACCCCCATTGGGTCCTCGGACCACATCACGCCAGGAATCTCGGCGAGGGCCTCCAGGACATCGAAGTCTTCGAGGTCGACGTTCGCGAACTGAAGCCGAAAATTGTAGGTAGTCACTGCTGCTCCCTTGAAAGTGCTTCTAGCATTATGTCAGAACTTTTGGCATTTGCAAAAAGAATCGGTTTGATTAGGAAACTCCTTTAGCGTTTGTTCATGGGGTCGGCCGCGATGCGAACTTCTAGGGCGTCAAGTTCGGCGGCCAGTGACGGACAGCGGCCCACGACCTCATTGGCACAGCGTTTGTGTAGATCACGTGCCTCCGTAATCAGCCTTTGTCGACCTTCGGCAGGCGGCCACGGGTCCGTTGGGTGTCCACCAGCGGCCGCGGCGTGACCTAACGCGTCGGCCTCCGCCACAGTGGCAGCATCCTCGTTGTCGAGCGCCACCTGGAGATCATCCACAGCCAGCGCAGCTTCGAATTGGCGCTCGTGCTCCTCGCGCTTCACCAGACGTTCAGCCGCCGCAACCAGATGGGTGAGTTTTGCGACGTCGGCCTCTATATCAATGCACGCTCGCAGAATCCCAGCAGAGGAATCGTTTGAGTTCTCCGTCTTCTCCAACTTCGAACACTTGTTGACTAGGGACCGAATGTGGTTTGCCGTGTCAGACCCGTCATTCGCACCGGATGTAGAAAAGACCGAAATCTTGCAAGGATGCCCTGGCCTCCCGCAACGAAGCAGGCCGAATGCGTGACCGGTTGAAGGTCGGAGCGTCCAATTGGCCGAACGGGCGAACTCGAGCGCTTCTTGCGCCTTTGGGCGCTGGTGTCTGGGCCACGTATCTCCGCTGTCCAGGGTTTCCATCGACTAGCCGCCACC
>QIKW01000243.1 GCA_003231975.1 Acidimicrobiia bacterium | reverse complement strand
CTGTTACCACGTCGCCAACCACGGCCCCAAGCTCCACAACCACGACCGCGCCAACCACCACAACCACAACGGCGCCAACCACCACCACAACGGCGCCGACAACCACAACGACGGTATTCGTACCGCCAACCGGCTAGATCATGGCTCTCAAAACGGCTCAAGGAAGGCCTCGGCGCCACAAGCGGAGACGAGGGGCGGTTCTGGTTGAAACCGCGTTGACGCTGCCAGTAATCCTGCTTGCCATCTTTGCGATCATCGAATTTGGTTTCATGCTCCGCGACTTCACCTCCATCCGGGGGACCGGGCAAGAAGCCATTCGAGCTGCCGCGATCTCCGGAGACGACTTCGAGGCAGACTTTCACATTCTCGAAGTGATCACGGCTGCCGCTGCGCCAATGGCAGACGACGCAATCACCCGCATCGTGGTGTTCCGAGCCGACTCGGCCGACGCCTTGGTGCCGCCCTCATGCCTAGTCGGAAGCCAAGACACAGCAACCGTCAAGTGCAACACCTACCTCCCGGCAGACTTCACGCGCCCGGTCGAAGACTTCGGCTGTCAGACCGCCCTGAACGTTGACCGCTTCTGGTGCCCGTCTGATCGAGTAGTGATTCAGTCTGTTGCCAACGGAGGCCCTCCTGATTTCATTGGCATCTACATCGAAGTGGAGCGCCAGCTGCTTACAGGCTTCTTCGGCGGCAGCCAAACCCTCCGAAGAACAAACATCCTGCCACTTGAGCCAAGGGACGTGTGATGCGCTCACGTGGCAGACAGCGCGGTGCGGTGATCGTCGAGGTTGCCCTGGTGATCCCGCTGTTGATAATGCTGACGATGGGCATGGCCGAGGTTGGGTTCATTGTTCGTGATACCCAGACCGTTGTGGCCGCCAGTCAAGCTGGCACTCGCTCGGTAGCAACCGCAGGCGACACTCGTCTGGCCGACAGTAGTGCTCTATCTTCCATGGCCGCTGCCCTCAACGACTTCGACCCCAACGATGTTGAGAGGATCATCATCTTCAAGCCCGAGGCCGACGGATCGATGCCGATTCTTTGCCAAACGGCGGCGGTGAACGGGCTGTGCAACTACTACGACGGAAGCGACCTGAGCCTCACGGCTGCTGATTTTACCGGCTCGTCGAACTGCAATCCGACAGCCCCCGATGCGCCGTGGTGCCCAATCGATCGCGAAACCTCGCAGGGAGTTGGCCCCGACTGGATCGGAATAAGAGTTGAGGTCAAACACGAATCGTTCGCTCCGTTTATGGGAGACCGGACGATCTCAGACACCACCATCATGCGGCTGGAACCAAGGTTCGAGCCATGACAGCCGTGCAACGAAACCACCGCAGGCACAGACACAGCGAGAGCGGCTACGCCCTGGCGCTAACTGTGATCATGCTGATCCCTCTGCTTGCCATTGCCGCCATTGGGGTTGATATTGGTATCTGGTACGTGCAGGCCCAGCAGAACCAGAGGGTGGCCGATGCTGCCGCCCTGGCCGGAGTTGTCTGGCTTCCAGACAAGGCAAAAGCCCAGCAGGTGGCAATGGAGGCCGTGCGCCTCAACGGCCTTGACCCCGGGGTTGACTCATCTGTCTCCATTGATTCAACAAACAAGAACCGTCTGAGGGTCTCGATTTCAACGAAGAGCACGCTCAGTTTCTCTGGCATGTTCCTGGACGAGTTCTCGGTTACGCGGGCCTCAGAGGCAGAGTACAACCCGCCCATTCCGTTGGGAAGCCCCGAGAATCAACTGGGGAATGCCGCCCTTTGGCTAGCAGTTTCTGGTCGGTGCTCGTTGCGGGAAAACGGTGATCTGCGCTCGGCCCAGTGGCTGGCCGGCTACCCCGGTGGGGCCTACCCACC
This sequence comes from Acidimicrobiia bacterium, assembly GCA_003231975.1. Classification (GTDB taxonomy): domain Bacteria; phylum Actinomycetota; class Acidimicrobiia; order Acidimicrobiales; family SZUA-35; genus SZUA-35. Next base: position 14,830 of record QIKW01000243.1, on the reverse strand, counting down.
TCAGCCCTGCATAGGTTCGCCGAACCCGAACTATGACTCTGAGGGCTACCTCTTCGCGGTAGAGATTGCTGTCGATCCGGGGGTCCCCGTTCAGATCCAGGCCTACGACGCGGCGTATGACCCAGCCTCGATCTCCGACATCGAATTCCGCCCGCCAAGCGCGTTCAACACCGAATTCACTCTCTATGACAAGGGCGGGGCCCCATTCGATCTGGCCGGTCAGAGCGTCCTCGGCTCGTTGACCGTTACCGACCGAGACCCGACATACGCCAACTCCTGGCAAACCGTTGCCCAGATCAATAACCCCGAACCCGGCACCTATTACTTCCGGGTGCGGTCAACAGGCGGCGGATCAGACTCGTTCGGCTCGAACGGTTTCAGCCTTCGCGCCTTCGGCGGACCGTCCTTCTATTCTTGCTCAACGCTTAGTGACCCCAGCTGCATCCAGGTGGCAGCCGTTAGCGACCTGTCGCTTTATGCCTCCCTTAGCGGTGGGTCAAGCACCTTCTTTCTGGCTGACATCGGGCCCGAAAATGGCGGCAAGCAACTGAAGGTGAATCTGTTCGATGTGGGCGAGGGCGCCGACCAAATCGAAATCCTTGATCCAAATGGGAACCCGGCCTATTTCGACTGGTCAACAGACTGTTCGATCGGTCCGCTGCCCCTAGGCGGTTGCAGCGGCAGCGGCACCGTCCTGGATGTCAGCGGCAGCGGCAGCCAGATCTTTGCCGACACTCTCAGCACATCGCGCTACAACGACCGAACCGTTGTGGCAACGGTTGACCTTCCATCAAACTACGCGTCTGTCTATTCCGGGAACTGGTGGCAGATCAGGTACACCTTCGGAACCGGCGCCATCACCGATCGCACAACGTGGTCTGTGTTCATCATCGGCGATCCGGTGCGACTAACCCGCTAGAGCTACATGTAGGTGGAGCCTTTCATCCCATCGCGGTCTTGGCGCATCTCAACATTCACCAGAGCAGGCTGGCCTGAAGCGAATGCCCGGTCGATTGCTGGCCTGATTTGGTCGGGCTCGGTTACATGTTCTCCGTGGCCACCAAGCGCTTCTACCACCTGGTCATATCGGGTGTAACGCAGTTCGGTGGCAACCGTTCGTTTGAACAAGCCAACCTGAGGGCGCATCATCTGTCCCCAGGCCGCGTCGTTGCCAACCACTCCCACAATCGGCAGGCCGAAACGAACAGCTGTGTCGAACTCAAAGCCGTTCAACCCAAACGAGCCGTCGCCATAAACAATAAGCACCCGGTTATCTGGATAGGCAAGCTGGGCCGCCAACCCAAAGGGCATGCCAACACCAAGAGTGCCAAGTGGCCCTGGGTCCATCCATACGCCGTTGTCCGGCACCTTCAAAACCTTCGAGGCCTGGGCCACGATGTCTCCACCGTCTCCAATCACGATCATGGAATCATCGGTTGCTACGAAGTTGGCAATCTCTTGGCAGAGCCTCAGCGGATCGATTGGCACCTCGGAGCTTCCAAGCTGAGCGCTGAGGGCTGCGTCAGCCTCATCTTCAATTGCTCTCAGCTCATTGCGCCAAGCCTCATGGCGACGGTGGGTGTTCCCAATCCGGGACTGGAGCTCGTTGAGATTTTGGCCAATGTTGCCTGCGAGGCCAACGGTCGCTGGCCGGTTCTGGCCAATGAGGGAGTCTTCAAGGTCCAGCTGAATGATGCTGGTTTCAGTAGGGATGGACGCCCCAAAACGCATCCTGAAATCCAGAGGGGTGCCAGCCAGGATCACGATGTCTGCCTGCTGGAGGGCAGCTTTGCGGGCCCGACTGAAGAACAGCGGGTGCGACATCGGCATCTGGCCTCTGGCCATCCCGTTGGTGAAACACGGGATCCCAGTGGTTTCGCAGAACTCCCTCAACGCGGTGCCACCCTCGCTCCACTTCACCCCCGTTCCCGCCATCACCATTGGTTGGGACGCGCCTGCAATCAGCTCGGCAGCCTCGGCCAACAGATGCTCTGCGGCTGTGGTTTGCACGCGGTAGTCCCTGAAGACCGGCATCGCTACGGCTGCGAGGTCTACCGGCCCGTGCAACACATCTACCGGGATCTCAAGAAACGACGGGCCAGGCACGCCAGACAGCGCATTCCGCACTGCCACCTCGACGTACTCAGCCAGGCGTTCGGTTTGGTAACAGGTGTCTGCCCACTTGGTGATTGGGCGCATAACGGCAACGTGGTCCATCTCTTGCAACGAGCCGCGGCGCAAGTTGTCGAAGGGGCCCTGGCCCCCAATAACGACGATCGGTGAGTTGGCTCGCCAGGCGTTGGCCACCCCCGTAACCCCGTCTGTAACCCCTGGCCCAGCGGTCAGGATGGCGACGCCAACCCGTCCTGGGTGCAGCCGGGCCCAAGCGTCGGCGGCATGCACCGCGGCCTGCTCGTGACGAACGTCGACAACTTGGATTCCTTCATCGAGGCAGCCGTCATAGATTCCCATCACATGCCCGCCGGACAACGTGAAAACAACATCCACGCCTGCCAGCTTCAGAGCCCTGGCAACCAGCCGCCCGCCGTGGGAGGGTTCTTCGGTGCGGTCAGGGTCAGATTCAGCCATGCTCAACCTTAAATGGTCAACCCAAGACTGGGGGCGCTGGTGGTCGGTTCCTCAACGACCGAAACCGTTGTGGTGGTCGGCTCAGGTTCTAGCCGGGTTGTTGTTTGGCTTGTTGCCTCCTCAACCCCAGTAGTTTGAGGCTCATCAACCGCGCAAGCAGCCAAAATCAGCGTGCCGACAAGGACTGCGAGCAGCTTCCTCCTTTGTCGCCGCGCAGACCGGCGAACGATCGGCCGCCGGGCTTCGCTCATTTTGGTTGGTTCTTCTTGCGTTTCTGAATCTTGGCCCATTCGTCTCGGAGGCCAACGGTGCGATGGAACACCATTGGTGAGTCCAGGTCGGCCGCAAAATAGCCAAGCCGTTCAAACTGCACCACTTGGCCTGGGGCCACTTCGGCCAGTGCTGGCTCTACTTTTGCCGGGTTGGTTTCCCTGGCGTTGGGGTTGACAGAGCTGAGCGGGTCGGTTCCGTCGGCGCCGGGATGAGGTTCTGTGAACAGGCGGCTGTATTGATGGACCGTTGCGTCAAGGGCGTGACCAGCAGAAACCCAGTGCATTGTTGACTTGACCTTGCGGCCGTCTGGCGCGCTGCCGCCAAGCGTTTCGGGATCATACGTGGCAAGAACCTCTACAACGTTGCCGTCGTCGTCGGTAACGGCATCGGTTGCCGTTACGAAGAATGCGTTGCGCAGCCGAACCTCACGACCGGGCGTGAGCCGGTAGTACTTCGGCGGCGGCTCCAACCGGAAGTCGTCCTGTTCGATCCAGAGCTCACCGCTGAACGGCACCTGCCTAGTGCCAGCATCTGGGTCCTCTGGGTTGTTGACAACCTCCATCAATTCAACCTGGCCCTCTGGCCAGTTGGTAATTGTCAGCTTCAAGGGCTTCACCACCGCCATCCGACGCAGCGAGCTGCGGTTCAACTCGGTTCTGACGAACGATTCCAGCAGCTCAACTTCAACCACACTGTTGGACTTCGCAACCCCAACGCGGTCAACGAACGCCTTGATGGCAGACGGCGGATAGCCGCGCCGACGCAACCCCCGAAGTGTTGGCATCCGGGGATCGTCCCAACCATCAACGTGTCCGTCTTCCACCAGCGCCCGAAGCACCCGCTTCGACAGTACCCAGTGCGTTACGTTGAGCCTGGCAAACTCGTTCTGCTGGGGCCGGTCGCCTGGCAGGTCGATCTGGCTGAGCAACCAGTCATACAGCGCCCGATGATCCGCAAACTCAAGCGTGCAGATCGAATGCGTGACGCCTTCGATGGCATCGCTTTGGCCGTGGGCCCAGTCATAAGTTGGATAGATCACCCACTGATTGTCTGTGCGATGATGAGGGGTTCTTCTGATCCGGTACAGCACCGGATCTCGCAGCCACATGTTGTCGGCCTGCATGTCTATCTTGGCCCGCAGCACCTTCGCGCCGTCGGCGAATGCGCTGTCTCGCATCTGTCGAAACAAGCCAAGATTTTCCTCAACCGGGCGCCCTCGGAACGGGCTCTCTATCCCGGGCTGGCCAAAGCCGCCTCGCTGCTCTGAGATGGTCTCGGCGTCCTGATCATCCACATAGGCCAGGCCCTTCCTAACCAGATCTTCGGCCCACGCATAGAGCTGCGGGAAGTAGTCTGACGCGAACCGGGCAGGCTCGGCTGACGAAACCCCAAGCCAGCTCAGATCTTCCTGAATTGCAGTAACAAACGCCGGATCTTCGGTTTCGGGGTTGGTGTCATCGAAACGGAGCAGGCACTTGCCACCGAACTCCTCGGCAACTCCGAAGTTCAGGTAGATGGACTTGGCATGCCCGATGTGGAGGTAGCCGTTTGGCTCTGGCGGGAAACGGGTTTGCACCCGGCCCCCGAACTTCTTTGATTCGGTGTCGGCTTTCACCCATTCTCGAACAAAGTCCTGCGTTGCCGGTTCCTCCATTCGGGCACACTATCGCCAGGGCCCGGTGCCTAGGTTGGGATAGATTCCAGGCATGCCTCATGGACCTTGGGTAGACATCCACGCCCACCCGGGCCGTTGCTTTCTTGGCGGCCTCGATCCGGCAGCTCCAATGGTTCAGCTCCTCGGCGCTGACGACGGTCCGCAACGGGTCCTAACCGCGCAATCCGCCGGTGTTGCGGCGGTGAATGCCTCAACTGTTGGCGACCTGGTTGTTCTTGGGCTCACCCCAAAGGGTGGGCTGGCCGCAACCAGAGAATTCGAGCCGGGCGAAGCCGAGGCCGACCACACCCGCCAGCTAGCAGCGCTGGCCGCGCTGGTTGGCGCGCCTGGGATACAGGCTGTGCTTGGCCCAGAAGATATTCAGGGTGCGCTAGATGCAAACCTTCCTGGGGTCTTCATTGGCTGCGAGGGTGCCGACTTCCTAGACAGCAGGCTTGACGGCTTGGCCCCTGCATACCAGATGGGGGTGAGAGCAATCACCCTGGTGCACTATCGGCTGAACGAGCTGGGCGACGTGCAAACCGAAGACCCCGAACATGATGGTCTTACCCAGTTCGGCAAAGAAGTAATCACGGAAATGAACCGGCTTGGAATGATCGTCGACATGGCTCACGCGTCGTTCAAAACAACGGTTGACGCGCTGGAAGTTTCAACCAAACCGGTGATGATCTCACACAGCCACCTGGCGTCCCCAGGGGCCAACCATCCCCGGTTGCTGTCTGAAGAACACGCACTGGCGGTCTGTGACGCCGGTGGGCTAATTGGGGCCTGGCCATCTGGGGTTACCGCAACCTCACTTGAGGACTACTGCGACGAAATCTGCAGGCTGGTCGACCTCGTAGGGATTGATCACGTTGCCGTTGGCACAGATCTGGATGCCAACTACAAACCGGTGCTAACCAACTATGGCCAGTTTCCAGAAGTAGCCGCGCTCCTTGGCAACCGAGGCATGACTGCTGGCGAGGTCGACCGCGTTCTTGGCGGCAACTTCATCAGCTTGTTTCAGTCGGTCAGCGAGGCGGGAGCCTGAGCGTGCTCCCCGGCGACGGTGCTATTTGGCGGTGCGGCTAATCAGGTTCCTTACCTCGCGGGCAGCAACCACCAGCGATGTCACATCCGTTGGGGCCGTTGCAATCTCAAGCATTGTTTGGCGGTAGCGGTCGACAGCCAACTGGTTCTGTTGGATCCAGGCGTCGGTTCTGCCTGCTGCGTCGGCTGCCCCATTTGCGGTAATCACCTGAGATGTCAACTTGGCGTGATCGGCATAAAGCTCGGTGCGCAGAGTGAGGCGGGCCAAGGTTGCCCACTGTGTGTCTCGGGGCAGGGCCAGGATTGCATCTCGGAGCCAAGTGAGCTCGAGGCTCTCGGCAACGGCGAAGTGGGTGGCGGCAACCTCACGAACAGCCACGTCGCATTCCGCGGCAATCGAAACAATGTCAAGGGCCGCAACCGCGGGCGACAGCCCCGCCGCCCTTACTGCCAGCTCGGCCGGTGCACCCGCCCCGGTCAGATCAGCAACCTCGGCTTCGAACGCCTCACGGTCGGCGCCAACAAGGTCCTCGGCCAAACCAGCGGTTGTTTGGCCAACCTGGCGACCTAGTTCGGCAATGGCATCAAGTGGACTGAACGGGTTTGGCCGGTTCCTCACCAGCAGGCGAGTGGCTCGCTCGCCCAGCTGACGGCAGGCGAGATGGATGCCAAGTTGACGATGAAAGTCAAGAACGCCGTCGAGTGAGTTGGTGGCTTCGGAAACACTCTCCAGTTCAAAGAGAGTCCAGGCCGCGAAGTGAGCGGCGGCGATCTCGGTAACGGGGGCAGACGTTTCCTGACCCAGCCGGTAAAGCATGGACGGGCCTGCCCGGTCTACAACAAGATTCGCCAAGCGGTTGGCGACAATCTCACGCCGGAGCCGGTGGGTCAGGATCTCGGTTTCGAACCGATCCCGAAGGGCAGAGGGGAAGTAGTCCACCAGCAACGACACAAACGCCTCATCGTCGGGAACCGCAGACTTCAGAAGCTGAGCCTTCAACGTGTTCTTTGTGTAGGCCTGAAGCACCGCGATTTCCGGTGTTAACAAACCAGCTCCTGCCTTGAACCTCTCGGCCATGGCCTCGGCATCTGGGAGGGCCTCGATCTTGCGGTCCAGCAGGCCTGCTGCCTCCATTTGGTCGAGGTAGCGGGCGTGCACGTCAACCAGGCTTGGCGCGTCGACCCGAGCCGTGCTGAGAGCAAGCGCTTGGCGATAGTTGGTCTCAAGAACCAGCAGGCCAACCTCGTCTGTCATCGAGTGGAGCAGTTCGTTGCGTTGCTTCAGGGTCATGTCGCCGTTTGCAACCACAGCGTCAAGCAGGATCTTGATATTTACCTCGTGATCAGAGCAGTCAACCCCGGCTGCATTGTCGACCGCGTCGGTGAAAATCCGGCCCCCGCTTTCGGCGAATTCGATCCGACCCCGCTGGGTAACCCCAAGGTTGCCGCCTTCTCCAATTACAGAACAGCGAAGCTCTTTGCCGTTGGCCCGGATTCGATCGTTCGCCTTGTCCCCAACCTCTGCGTGGCTCTCGTCGATAGCCTTGACATAGGTGCCAATGCCGCCGTTCCATAACAGGTCAACCGGGGCGCGCAACACAGCTGCAATCAGCTGGTCTGGGGTAGCGATCAACAGCTCGGCGCCAAGGGCGCTGCGCATCTGGTCTGTCAGCGTGATCGACTTGTCGGTGCGCTTGAAGACCCCGCCGCCGGAGGAGATCAGGGTGCGGTCATAGTCATCCCAGCTGGACCGGGGCAGGTCGAACAGCCGCTGACGCTCGTCGAACGCCACCTCGGAATCCGGGTCGGGATCGACGAAGATGTGCCTGTGGTCGAACGCGGCTAGCAGGCGGGTGCACCGAGAGCGCAGCATGCCGTTGCCGAACACATCGCCAGACATGTCGCCGATGCCAACCGCCGAAAAAGGTTGAGACTGCACGTGGGTGCCGAGCTCGCCGAAGTGCCGCTTGACCGATTCCCACGCACCCCTGGCCGTGATTCCCATCACCTTGTGGTCATAACCAACCGAGCCACCAGAAGCAAAAGCATCACCAAGCCAGAAACCGCGACTGATCGCCACCTCGTTTGCAATATCTGAAAAAGTGGCTGTGCCCTTGTCGGCGGCAACCACAAGGTAGTGGTCGGGCTCGTCATAGCGCACCGTGCGAGGCGGGCACTGAACCTCGCCATCCACCAGGTTGTCGGTGAGATCAAGCAAGGCGCTGATGAAGAGGGTGTAACAGGTGACCACTTCGGTCCGAAGTTTGGTGGGGTCACCCGGGGCGTGTTTCAGAACGAAACCGCCTTTGGCCCCGGCGGGAACAATCACGGCGTTCTTCACCATCTGCGCCTTCACCAAACCAAGCACTTCGGTGCGGTAGTCCTCGCTTCGGTCAGACCAGCGCAAGCCGCCACGAGCCACAGGGCCAGCCCGCAGGTGAACACCTTCGAACCGCGGCGAGAAAACAAAGATCTCGAACATGGGGCGCGGCTCTGGCAGCTCGTCTATTGCCTTTGGGTCGAGCTTGACGGCGAAGTAGGGGCGGCGATTCCCAGACTGGTCTCGCTGGGCCCAGGTGGTTCGCAGGGTGGCCATAATGAGATTGAGGAACCGACGAAGCACTCGGTCCTGGTCGAGGCTCTGCACCTCGTCTATGGCCGAGGCCAACTTCTCCTCGATGGCGCTGGTGTTACGGCTGCCTTCGCGGTCGGGGTCAAACCGCGCAACGAACAGCTCGAACAGCATCTTGGCAACTGCTGGGTGGCTGTCGAGAGTGCGTTCTATGAACGAGGCGCTGTACTCAATCCTGGCCTGCCTGAGATAGCGGGCGTAGGCCCGCAACACAGCAACGTCGGCCACTCCCATTCCGGCCCTCAGAACCAGACGGTTGAAGCCATCGTCTTCCACTCTCTTGTGCCAAACCGCGGCGAAAGCCTCCTCTATCAGAACCGCGGCGCTCTCGAAATCCAGGTCGTTGCCGTGATGCTCAAGAGCGAAGTCATACACCCACACCGGATCCTGCCCGGCCGGCCGCACCTCGTATGGGCGCTCGTCGATTACGGTGACACCCAGGTTCGTTAGGCTTGGCATCACGGTTGTGAGAGATACTCGCTCTCCGCACCGATAGAGCTTGAGCTTGAAGGTTCCTGGCGGATGGCCTGGCTCTCGATAGGCGTTGATTCTCAACGCCTCAATCTGACCAAGCTCTTCGATCTGGCGAATGTCGGCGGCCGCCGTGCGCGGCTCAAAGGCGCGCTGGTAGTCCAACGTGAATGCCTCGCTGTACTCCCGACCAAGTCGAAGCGCCTCGACCTCGCCGAACTGATGAACAAGCGAGTCGGCCAGGCCGTCTTCCCACACGCTTATCAACGCCTCGATCTGGCTTTCGAGGTCACGCTGGCGCACCTGGCGAATTGGGCCATCAACGTGCAAGACAAATCTCAGCCGAGCCAGAACTGAGTCAGACATCTGGGCATCCCACTCAGCAATCGTGCCACCGTAGCTGGCCAGCAGAATGGTCTCGATCTGGGACCGGGCGGCGGTGTTGTAGCGGTCTCTTGGGAGGTAGACAAGAACCGAAACGAACCGCCCGAAGATTTCTCGCCTGGCAAACACCCGGACCCGGCGCCGCTCCTGAAGCCCCGCAATGGCGGCACCCACTTCCAACAGTTCAGCAACTGTCATCTGGAAGAGGTCGTCTCGGGGGTAGCGCTCGAGGATGGTGGTGAGTCGCTTCTCGTCGTGACCGCCGGGCGAGTAGGCCGCCCGGTCCAGCACCTGGCGCACTGTGTGACCGATCAGCGGAATCCTAAACACACTGCGGTGGTAGACCTCAGAAGTGAAGAGCCCCAGGAACCGGCGCTCTCCAACCACTTCGCCCTCGGCAGAGAACGTTTTAACCCCCACATAGTCAAGGTATGAGGCTCGATGAACTGTTGACCGGGAGCTGGCCTTAGTGAGGTTGACCAGGCGGGGCTCCATCACCCGTTCCCTGGCCTCCGGCGGAAAGTTGGCAAGCGGGCGAGGCTGGGCCTCCTTCGGGTTAACCAGGATCCCCAGCCCAGAGCCCGTTACAGCCTGCAACGCCGCCGCTCCTTCCTGGTGGACTATTACGTAGTCTCTTGCCCCCAGAAAGATGAAGTGGTCCTGGGTCAACCAGGTCAGAAGCTCACGCGTCTCGTCAACTTCGGCTTCACTGATGGCGGCGTTCGGAGCCTCAAGCGATGCCGCAACCTCACCCATTCGATCCCGCATTTGGCGCCAGTCCCGAACAACTGCGCTTACGTCTCGCAGGACTCGACGAATGTTCTTGTCGATTGTGTGGCGCTGATCCTTCGAACCCTGGCGGTCCACCTCGATTGACATGAAGGACACTTCGGTGCCTTCTGCTGTTGGCTCTCGGCCCGGCTGAGGCGGGCCAAACCCGGCAGGCGAATCCGGGTCGGGCACCATCACCGGATGAACAACAAGGCGTATCCCAATGCAGAGCCGAGAGAGTTCCATTCCAACCGAGTCCACAATGAAGGGCATGTCGTCGCTGACGATTTGAACAACGGTGTGCTCGCTCCCCCACCCGTCGATCTCAATCTTTGGATCAACCACCTTGATCGCAATTGTGCCCGGCTTCCATGAAGCGCCAAGCTGAAGGTGGTCAGCAACCATTCCGAACAGGTCTTCGGTGCGGCGCATCTGAAGGTCTTCTGGATCCACGTGGCCGTAGTAGTGCCGGATTACGGCCTCCATGTCTGTCCGGCCGGGCAGCACCTTGAGCCCGTGATCCACTACTTTGTCTATCGCGTTCTCGCCATTGATTTCGGACCCAGCAGTCATCCACCTCAGAGTAACTCCAGAGTACGATGCCTCGCTGAGCCGACGGCGCTTTGTCAGCCAGCTTGGTGGGCGTCTCCACGGCTACAAGTCGAGATCAAGGCCGTTCACGATGCGTTCCATGGTGTCAACCATGTTGCCAACGTAGCTGTCGGCTGGGGTGCCCGGCCTGCCAAGTGTGCCGATCCGCAGCTCCACAATTTCAGCAATAGTCAGCCGGGCGGCAAGGGCCTCGGCAACCGCGATGGATTCTGCCTCGTCGGCGAATATCACCTTGATCTGCCTGTCTTCCATCAGAGTGGCCAGGTCTTGCAGCTGGGCTGGGTTGGCCTCGGCCAGGGAGGACCCTCCGGGAATCACCGTGCCTGCGATCTCGAACCCGTATCGATTCGCCAGGTACCCAAGCGAGTCGTGGTTGGTGACAATGGCCCGTCTGGACGCGGGCACCGAGCCTGCCATCTCTTCCAGCTGGGCATCGAGGGCCGCCAACTCTTTCTGATAGGCAACCACGCAAGGGCGGATCTTTTCTGACGGAAGCCCCGCCGCTTCAAGCTGGGTTGCCAGTGCAGGCAGGGCTGCGGCGACGCGCATTGGGTCCAGCCACACGTGGGGGTCTGCGCTCTCGCCCTTAGGTTTGTTCGTGGCGCCGCGAAGTGGGATCGGGTCAACCTGATCACCAAACCAGAAGACCCTTGTGCCGCCGCGCTCTACCTCAGCAAGGGTGTCGGCCAGCCCTGCTTCGAAACGGAGACCGTTGGCAACTACCAGGACTGCGCCCTCCAGTTCCACTCGGTCAGCCAGAGACGGCTCGAATCCATGGGGATCCGCCCCGGGCGGGATGAGCTGGCGAATTTCCGCCAGATCGCCGCAGGCCACGTTGCCAACAACGTCGGCCCAGATGCTGGTGGTGGCCACAACGACGGGGGCAACCTCGTTTCCAGCCGACGGTTCGGAGCCTGGCTCGCCGCCCCTTGGCGCCACGCAGCCTGCCACCAAGGTGAGGATCAGGGCCAACCACACGACGACACGCCGTGGGAAGACCGACCGCGGCCTCTGGCTGTTTCTCACACCACAGTCTTGCGTGAAAACGAGAACGATCCTCACTATTTTGAGATCAGTTCTCGTTTTGGTTGCAATTGAGCATTTGACATGGTTGCGATGGGAACACCCGAGGTGAGTCGACTGGTCTTCACTGTTGCCTCAGACACCACCGACATGACCCTGGTTGCCGAGGGAGGAAAGGTTCTGGCCGGATGGTCGGGCTTGGAGCTGCCGACGCCCTAGGTCAAGATGTCAAGGTGGGCGCTAAGCCTGACCAATTGCATCCAGCGGCACGGCCAGAAGGTCTAGCCCCTTGTTAAGCAACGGTTCCATTGGCTGGTTGGTTGTTGCCCAGATCTCACAAACACTGTCGATCATTCCCATCACGGCTGCGGCGAGCATGTGGGCATGGGCCGCCGACTCTGGCCCTGGTTTTAGATCCTTGCCGATCTCGAGCGCCAGATGCTGGGTCCAGTGCCTGGCGCTTGCGGTGTATCTAGCCGCCAGCGCGGGATGTGAGAACGCAAGGGCAAACAACTTTCTAACCGCCTCAGAATCTGACTCGATGAACGCGCCAACGCAATGGCTGGCCAACCGGACCCGAACTGCAAGGGGCTCGGCCTGGTTGGCCTTAATCGATTCGTTGAAAACCTTCAACCACGCGGCCGGGTAGTCCATCACCAGCTCGTCCTTGGAGGCGAAGTAGCGGAAAGCGGTGCGACGAGACACTCCAGCCGCGGCCGCCACCTCCGCCATAGTCACCTCGTCATAGCCCCGATCTGTGAACAGGCTCACAGCCGCGTCGGCCAGGTTCCGCCGTGTGCGTTCCTTGTTCTTCTCCCGTTCACCCATCGGCCAAGTATTGCAGCCATCCAACTGGCACGGGGTGACAGACGCCTGCTAAGCACCAACTCGCTTTCGAAAGCTGGAGTTGAAACGAACCCCAGGCAAGGCAGTGGCTCCGAACCATCATCGCCCACCCGGCAACATGAGTCGAGTCCCATTAGCGTCTTACTCCTATGGAGTCCGTCAAGGTCGAGGGACGTTTACCTTCGAACAAGCTGAACACGCCGCTAATAGTCTGATACAAGTCGAAGCGGAAGCTGATCCAGGAGAAGCTCATCAAGTTCGCCACCCGCATCCCAGCATTCATGTACCTCACCGACTTCCGCGAGAATACCCCGGCGCATCGCCGGATTTCGGTGCGCCGGGCGGCAAGCGTTCGGATTTGGGTTATCAAACCTTGGCAAAACGTCAGAGTTTGATACCTTTGACCCGATGAAGACCGAAACGATCAGCCCGAGCAATCTTGCCGATTGGCTGCTCGGACGCGGACGCCATTTCGTCACAACTGCCGAAGTCAGCGAACTGATCGCGGTTCCCACGGGGTCTGTTGCCACAAGCCTGCACCGAGCACGGCGTGCCAATAGGATTGTTTCGGTGACCAAGGGCGGCTGGGTCCCGGTACCGCCAACGCATCGCACAGCAGGCGCCCCGCCCCCTATCGACTACATCGACTACCTGATGGACTTCCTGGGCTACCCCTACTACGTGGGGTTCCTGTCCTCTGCCAGGATCCACGGCGCCTCGCACCAGGTGCCGATGGTGTTGCAGATCGTGACACCGGCAAGACTGCGAGACCGGCGAATCGGTGGCCATCGCATCCAGTTCATCCGCAGAACTGCAGCTTCTGATCGCGCCGCTGAACGACGCGACATCGACGCTGGGACGATCACTGTCGCCACTCCAGAGACGACAGTGCTCGATGTTGTTGAGGCTCCGCAGCATGCAGCTGGGCTGGGAAACGTGGGAAACGTTCTCGGCGAACTTGTACTCGAAGGACGGATCGACATGGAGCGCCTCGTAGCGGAAGCTGCCGGCTATCCAACCACTGTGGTACAACGCGTGGGCTGGTTCCTCGATCATATGGCGGTCGAGGTTGACGAGCCCATCGACCTCGGCGGACTCTGCTCGCTTGTGGATGGGGCCGACTACACGCCGCTCGATCCCCGCCTGGATGATGACGGACCACGCAGCGAGCGCTGGCACGTGACCCTCAACACGAATGTGGAGCACGATCTGTGATCAACCAAGCCGCCCTCAACCAGTGGCGCCATGTTGCCCCCTGGGACACCGACGACACCGTTGAACAAGACCTCGTTCTGTCGCGGCTCATCATCGAGATCGCCAACCACCAACTGCTTGGCGACGAACTGGTCTTTCGTGGTGGTACTTGCCTTCACAAGCTCTGGATGGACCGGCCGTGGCGCTACAGCGAAGACCTGGACTACGTGCGACGGAGTGCAGGAGGCGCCGGGGAGATCCTCGACGCGCTTCGCGAGGTAGCCGACACCGTCGGCTTCGATCGAGTTCGCACCGACGTGCGACGCCACCCGAAGGTCCGGCTCTTCGCCACCTTCAACAGCGGCAACCCGATGCGGGTCAAGGTCGAAATGAACACCTACGAACGCTCACCCGCACTGCCGGTCACCACGGTCCCCTACACCATCGAGTCGCCCTGGTTCAACGGGAGCGCCGAGGTCGCTACATTCGCCGCCGAGGAGACTCGTAGCAACTAAGATCCGCGCGCTCTACCAGCGACGGAAGGGACGCGACCTATTCGACATGTGGCTCGCCGTCGAACACCTCGGCCTCAGCCCCGAGGGCATCGCCTCATGTTTCGAACCATACCGACCCGAGAAGTGGACGGCAGGCCTCGCTCTAGATAACCTCGCGGCAAAGCTCGGAGACGCGGACTTCCGCAACGATCTCGCAGCCTTGGTTCCCGACTGGCCGGACGCCTACACCATCGACGCCGGAGCCGAGGTCGCTCAACGCGTAGTCGCGGCGGTCGCTCCTGATTGGACCCTCCTGTGGTCACACGGTGGTCACAGTAGATCCGTGACAGGGCGTTATCCGCAGGTATGTCCCCACACGATCCGCAACCAGGAGTAGGGCATTTCCCCAGTTCAGATGGGATTTTCGGGGACAATTCGGTACAGCCCAGAACAGGCTTGATGCTGCTCTTAATCCGCAGGTTCCGGGTTCAAGTCCCGGGGGCGTACTCACATCCCCTCCTGAGGAATACGGGGCCATGCCTGTTGGCTTACTACGTCTTTGGCGAACGGGTGGCCCCTATTCACTTACTCGTTTCCAAGCCCCACACGCTGGAGGTTCGCATTCCGCGCGGAAAATCTGCCGAACCACTTGAACGCCATCACTCCACGCTAGAGGTTCGCCATCTTGGACTTGACAAGCGATATCTGGCTCGCACCGAAACTGGACGACCACGCAGCGGTCCGATCGGACTAGACAACCACTCCGACCCAGCTATGGCAGCATGGGAGACGTGCCCGGCCATCATGCAACGGCGAGACTCGCCCTCGACTCGACGC
>QIKW01000102.1 GCA_003231975.1 Acidimicrobiia bacterium | reverse complement strand
TGCCGACGGCGTCGGCACGCAGCACCCTGGTGAGTTGGATGGGCGAAGCCGGGTCTGCGAGAGCAGACCCCAATATGATCGTCACGCGTTGCCGACGGCGTCGGCACGCAGCACCCTGGTGAGTTGGATGGGCGAAGCCGGGTCTGCGAGAGCAGACCCCAATATGATGGCGCGGTGACCAACGAATCGTCCGAAACCATCGTCTACACCATCACAGACGAGGCTCCCGCGCTTGCCACTCAGTCATTTCTTCCCATCGTCGAGGCCTTTGCCGGGGCGGCGGGTGTGGCGGTTGAAACCCGAGACATCTCGCTGGCGGCGCGAATTCTGGCTGCCTTTCCTGGCCACCTCTCAGCAGAGCAACAGGTTGACGATGCGCTGGCCGAATTGGGAGAGTTGGTGTTAACCCCCGAGGCCAACATCATCAAGCTGCCGAACATAAGCGCTTCAACCCCGCAGCTGAAGGCGGCGATCGCCGAGCTTCAAGCCAAGGGCTTCCCTCTTCCAGACTACCCCGATATTCCAATCACCGCTGCCGAGATCGAGATCAAAGCTGGCTATGACCGTGTGAAGGGCAGCGCGGTGAACCCGGTTCTTCGTGAGGGCAATTCAGACCGTCGGGCCCCAAGAGCGGTGAAGGAATACGCCAGATCCAACCCCCATTCAATGGGAGCCTGGGCCGCGGATTCGAAGTCGCACGTTGCCACCATGACCTCGGGCGACTTCCGGTCAAACGAAAGGTCGCTGACAATGGGGGGCGCCAACGTGTTGCGCATTGAACACGTGGCCGCCGACGGTGCGGTAACCGTGCTGCGCGAGGCCGTTCCTGTTCTAGACAAAGAGGTGGTTGACGGCACTTTCATGTCGAAAACAGCCCTGCAACAGTTCCTGGCGGCCGAAGTGGCTGACGCCAAAGAACAGGGTGTGCTGTTCTCGCTTCATCTGAAGGCAACCATGATGAAGGTGTCCGACCCGATCATTTTCGGTCACGGCGTGCGGGCCTTCTTCGCCCAAGTGTTTGCCAACCATCAAGAGGTGCTGACCGAGGCCGGGGCGAACGTAGCCAACGGTTTCGGCAACCTGCTTGGCGCCATCGAGAAGCTAACCGCAGACCAACGAGCAGCAATTGAGGCCGATATCGAGGTCGCATACAAGAACGGCCCGGGCCTGGCAATGGTGAATTCAGACAAGGGTATAACGAACCTTCACGTGCCAAGCGACGTGATCGTCGACGCGTCGATGCCTGCCATGATCCGCACTTCGGGCCAAATGTGGAACCGCGACGGGAACCAGCAAGACACCAAGGCCGTGATTCCAGACTCCAGCTACGCCGGGCTCTATGAGGAAACCATCAACTTCTGCAAGGAACACGGAGCGTTTGACCCAACCACCATGGGCACGGTGCCAAACGTTGGCCTGATGGCGCAGAAAGCAGAAGAGTACGGCTCGCACGACAAGACTTTCGAGATCGAGAGTGAAGGGGAAGTGCGGGTGCTTGACCGGGCGGGCAACGTGTTGATCCAGCACTACGTGGAGGAAGGCGACATTTGGCGTTGCTGCACGGTGAAGGACGAGCCCATCCGGGACTGGGTGAGGCTGGGAGTTTCCAGGGCCAGGGCCACAGGAGCCCCGGCCGTGTTTTGGCTGGACGCCAGCCGCGCCCACGACGCCCAGCTGATAGCGAAGGTGCAGCCCTACCTAAAGGAACTGGATACCGAAGGGCTTCAGATCGAAATCATGAACCCGGTTGAGGCAACCCGGTTTACCCTGGCCCGGGTTCTGGCAGGCGAGCAGACCATCTCGGTTACTGGCAACGTTCTTCGTGACTACCTAACCGACCTGTTCCCAATCCTGGAGCTTGGCACCAGCGCCAAAATGCTTTCCATCGTGCCCTTGATGAACGGCGGGGGCCTGTTTGAAACGGGTGCAGGCGGATCGGCGCCCAAACACGTGCAGCAGTTCGAAGCCGAAAATCACCTGCGCTGGGACTCCCTCGGCGAATTCCTGGCCCTCGCTGTGTCGTTTGAACACATGGCGGAGGCCACCGGGAACCAGGGGGCCAAGATTCTTGGGGAAACGCTTGATGCCGCCACCGGCAAGCTGCTCCAAAACGGTAAGTCGCCCTCCCGCAAGGTCAACGAGCTGGACAACCGAGGCAGCCATTTCTACCTTGCTCTCTACTGGGCCGAGGCCCTTGGCGCTCAGACCACCGACCCGTCGTTGGCGGCCCGTTTCGGCCCGCTGGCCGCCGCCCTTGCCAGCCGGGAGACAGAGATTGTTGAAGAGCTGAACAGCGTGCAGGGCCAGGCAATGGACTTAGCCGGCTACTACTACCCAGACAGCCACCTGGTGGCCAAGGCCATGCGCCCAAGCGCCACCTTCAACTCAGCGCTCGCTGCTCTGTAACCGGCGCTCGACTGGGCCGCCCTCGGCTGAGGTGCTAGACAGACGTGGATGGCTTTGCACTTCTTGGTGGCCGGAGCGTTCGATGACCTACTGACTCGGTGGCGTCATCACGATGATCTGCGCCATGGCCAGGATGTGCCGCTTCCCAAACTCAGCAACAGCCAGGCCGAGCTTGACGGAGCCAGGCTGCGAATGCATCGGTTACGCACAGCCATGTATCCAACAGCGGCTGAGCGGGAAGAGGTTCGAACCACCGTGCTTTGTGAGGTTCTCGATGAGATCGTGCATTTGGGCCGAGAGCATCGAGATCTGGACAAGCCCGGCAACTTCCGCTGCCTCTGCGGTGGGCTGATTCCGGTGCCAGACAACTGGTGGGCCAGCCACAGGCAGAAGCTGGCCTGATCCTGGCTTGGGTTCGCGGGTCAGACAGGCTGGAAGCGCCTTGAAATTACGTTGTGGGACTTCAGCATCTCGTCAAGGCGGGGCGACACGATCTGCCCGGCCTCAACAACGGCCGTACCGTTCACAATGGTGTGATGGGCACCGACCGGGCCACAACGCAGCAGCCCCTCAACCATGTCTGGGCCCACACCGGCAAAGGCAGGCCCGTCCATTTTCCAGACAGCCAGATCGGCAACTGCACCGGGGCGAAGCACCCCTAGCTCGCCCTCACGGCCAAGGCAGGCCGCCCCGCCGATAGTTGCCATTTCCAGGGCAGCTCGGGCGCTCATGGCATCAGCTCCGTTACACAGCTTGCCAAGCAGCATTGCCAACCGCGCTTCCTGCCAAACTGACGCAGAGTCAGCAGACGACGATCCGTCGACCCCGAGGCCAACTGGCGAACCTGCTGCCCTTAGGTCAACAACTGGAGCAATCCCGGAAGAGAGAATCAGGTTTGAACTTGGGCAGTGGGCAACGCCAACCCCAGCCTTGCCAAGCCGCGCTATCTCTTCTGGGTTCGGGCGCACACAGTGGGCCACCCAACTGCGGTCGGTCATCCAACCGACGTCTTCAAAGAAATCAACACAACGCTTGCCGAACGTGGCCATTGAGTACTCGTCGTCTTCGGCGTTCTCGGCCAGGTGGGTGTGCAGCCGAACATCCAGCCGTTCGGCCAGTTCGGCGGTTGCGGTCATCAGCTGGGGCGAAACCGTGAAGGGTGAGCAGGGAGCAAGCGCCAGGCGCGTCATTGCCCCGAAGTCGCGATTGTGATGAAGCCCGACGAGGCGTTCTGATTCGGCCAGAATCTCGTCTTCGTTGCGAACCACACTGTCTGGCGGCAGCCCTCCGTCTTTCTTAGACAAGCTCATCGAACCGTGGGTTGGATGGAATCTCATCCCTATGTCGGTGGCGGCCTCGATCTCGGCCGTTATCAAGTCTCCGCGGCCCCGGGGATGGAGGTAGAGGTGGTCGCTCGAGGTGGTGCAGCCGCTGAGGGCCAGCTCGGCCAACCCAACCCAGGCCGAAACGTGAACCGCCTCTTCATCAAGAGCGGCCCCCCACAGCGGGTACAGGGTTTCCAGCCAGCCGAACAAAGGGGCGTTGGTCATTGGCGGATACGCCCGGGTGAGGTTCTGGAAGAGGTGGTGGTGGGCGTTGATCAAGCCAGGGGTTACCAGGCCGCCCTCGGCGGACAGCGTGCGGGCAGCGGCTGGCGCTTGGCCGGTGCCAACCGCGGCCACCAGACCGTCCCGAATGGAAACCCAGCCGTTCTCTACCTCACCAAGTCCTTGATCCATCGTTGCCACCAGGCGTGCGTTGTTAACTACGAGGTCTGGCTCCAACTGAGAATTCGCGCTCATGGGCCAGACCGTAGCCAAGCCGCGCGGCTGAATTGCGCCCCGCCCGCCGACCGGTAGCGTGCGCCGGTGACCCAAGCCGCCGAACAGCCGCCACCACTGGCCGCAGACAATGACGAGGTCCCAAGAAGCGCCTGGCTAGCTCTCGGGGTTGCCATGCTGGTGTTCTTCCTTGTAGTGATTGACGTCTCGGCAGTAACGGTCGCCTTCCCTTCGATTGCGGAGGACTTCGGAGTTTCCACCGCCTCGCTTGGCTGGATTGTTTCTGGCTACAACATCACAGTCGCCGCCTTGCTGCTGGTGGCAGGCAGGTTGGGCGATTCACTTGGCCGCAAGAAAGTGTTCATCCCCGGGGTTGCGATCTTCATGGTTGGGTCTGCGCTGTCGGGAATCGCCCCTACTCCCCTGCTGCTTGTTGGCGCCCGGGTCCTCCAGGCGGTTGGCGGGGCGATCCTCTCACCAACGGCGCTGGCGGTGGTTCTTGCCGACTTCCCAGCGTCGAAGCGCAGCACGGTGATTGGCATCACCGGAGCAACTGGTGGCCTCGGCGCCGTTGCTGGCCCCGCCCTTGGCTCGGTTGTGATCGACTTGTGGTCTTGGCGCGGCATCTTCCTGCTGAACGTTCCAATCTGTCTGCTGGTGCTGTTTCTGGCCCCGCGGCTGCTGCGGGAATCAAAGGATCCAGATGCCACGGGGCGAATCGATTTCCTGGGCGTGCCGATTGGAACGGCGGGAATCGTGCTGGTGATGCTGGCCATCGTTCAGGCCGAGTCTTGGGGCCTGGCCGACCCTCGCGGGATCGCAATATTTGTGGTTGGGCTGGCCCTCGTTTGGGCATTGGTGAAACGGTCCCAGGGCCACCGCGAGCCTCTACTTGAGCTAGAGCTCTACCGGTCCGGATCGTTTCGCAGCAGTTCGCTTGGGGTTGCCTTCTATTCCCTGGCCTTCACGTCGGGCTTCCTGGTCAGTTCCCTGCTGCTCCAGAGCCTTTGGAAGCAGTCGATCCGAACCACGGGCGTTGCGCTGATGGTGGCCCCATTTCTCACTGCGGTTTTTGCCCCCCTTTCTGGCCGAATGGCAGACCGGCTGGGCCACCGGTGGATTCTTACTGGGGGCAGCCTCCTCTGCGCCGCCGGTTACTTCCTCAGCTTCCTACTGCTTGACGGAAGCCCGCAGGTGTTCAGCCGTTTCGTTCCGATCTCGGTACTGCTTGGGATTGGCATCGGCGCCACCATTGCCACTTGGTCAAGCGCTGCGCTAAGTGATGTTGGCCCGGCGAAATTCGGCACGGCGGCAGCCATGTTGCGCACCGTTCAGCAGGTGTTCTACGCCCTTGGCATTTCGATCGTGCTGGCGCTGATTACAGCGGGCACAGGAGTTGGCGGCCTTCAGGGGTTCAGGTGGGCATGGCTGTTCGTCGCCGCCATGTACACAGTTGCCGCGGTGCTGACCGCGGCAACCTTCCCGTCAGGCACCAGCAGCCAGCGCGCCGCCCAGGGATAACGGGACCTAACGCTGCTTACCGGCCGCGACGTGGCGTATCAACAGGTCGAGGGCTCCTCGGTAGGAATCGCCACCGAATCCGGCAACCACACCAAGGCAGACAGCCGTGACCAAAGACTGGTGACGGAATTCTTCCCTCGCTTGCACGTTGGAGAGGTGGGTTTCCACCACAGGAACATCTATGGCGTCAATGGCGTCTCGGAGGGCGACGCTGGTATGTGAGTAGGCACCAGGATTGAATACCACGCCCGCCGCCCACAGCCGGCAATCGTGAAGAGCGTCTACCAGTTGCCCCTCAGAGTTGGACTGCACGTGGCGAAGCTCAACACCAGCTTCGCCAGCCTGAGCCTGAAGATCGACGATAATGTCGTCCAACGTGGCCGAGCCGTACACGTCTGGCTGGCGGGAACCGAGCAGGTTCAGGTTCGGTCCGTTCAGGATCAGAATCTCGGTTGCCATCGTTTGAGACACTATGCCAGGCAACGCCAGGAACCACCGATACCCAATTTGAGCGCCAACGAAACGCCCAGGATGAGCAGCTTGTTGTGAACCCCAAGACGAACATTGTGCTCACCGGCTTCATGGGCACCGGCAAGTCAACCATTGGCCGCCTTCTGGCGAGGGTGTCTGATCGTGAGTTTGTTGACACCGACGCCCTTGTTGAGGAGGTTCACGGCCCGATCAGCGGCATCTTCGCCGACGGCGGCGAGGCCCAGTTCCGTCAGTTCGAACGAGACGTAGTTGGCGCCATGGAGGCTCGCCACGGGCTGGTTGTGGCAACCGGCGGCGGCACACTGTTGGATCCGGCGAATCGCCGAGCGCTAGGGGCTTCCGGCCAGATTATTTGCCTGACGGCGTCGGCCGACACCGTTCTAAACAGAGTGCTGAACGACCCCTCCCGACCAGAGAGGCCGCTGCTTGCCGGTGCCGAGCCTGGCGAACGAATTGCGGCACTGATGGCTGAACGGGCGCCGCTGTATGCCAGGTTCCCGCAGGTCACCACCGACGGGCGTACTCCGGCGCAAGTAGTTGCCGAGATTCAGTTGCTAATTGCCACCTAGGTGATGGAGGCCTCGTAGATGGCCTGGATGGACGAATCAAGCATCTGGTCGAATTCGGTGTCGGTTTGCTTGACGGACAATCCCTGGGAAAGCGCCCGGGAGAAGCTGGCGATCATGCCCTGATTGCGGCCGAGCCTGGCGTTCGCGTCGTCTCGGCTGTAGCCACCGGAGAGGGCAACCACCTTCAGGCAGTTCGGGTGATCAACCAGCGATTGATAGAATCCGGCTTCCTCGGGCAGCGTGAGCTTCAGCATCACCTTGTCGCCCTCTGGCAACTGGTCGAGCTTGGCCTCAATGGCGCTGCGCAACAGGGCCTCGGCCGCGGCCTTTTCGGGGCTGTTGATGTCTATCTCGGGCTCGATGATTGGCACCAGGCCATGCTTGGAGATTTGGGCGCCCACCTCGAACTGTTGGTCAACAACGGCGTCTACCCCGGCCTGGTTGGCCAGCTTGATCACAGAGCGCATCTTGGTGCCGAAGACTCCCTTTGACTGGGCCCGGGCAAGCAGGCTGTCGAGGTCTGGCATTGGCTTCATCACCTGGGCGCCGTCGGCTTCGTCGGCCAGCCCATTGTCTACCTTTAGGAAGGGCACCACATGCTTGACCGACCAGAGATAGTCGGCTGCATCCTTACCGTTGATCTGGCGATCCATCGTCATCTCGAAGAGGATGGCGCCAAGCACTCGGTTGCCCGAGAACGCGTCGCTGGAAACGATCCGAGAACGCATTTCGTGGATGCGGTCGAACATCTCGTCTTCACCGTTGTAGGCGTCTTCTTCAACTCCGTAAAGCAGCAGTGCCTTTGGCGAGCTGCCGCCGCTCTGGTCAAGGGCGGCAACAAAGCCGGCGCCTTCTTCGATTTTGGCCAGTTGTTCGCTGTTCATCGGGCCAAGACTAGCGCCGTCGCTGCGCCGCCTCTTCGGTTCACCGAAGATGACCCAAGCCGCGATGCCAGCAAGGACGGTGACCGCACCCGAAACAGCGAAGACGTTGCGAATCCCGAAATTGGGTGGTCTGGGGCGAACTGGAATGGATTAGGTGCGTTTTCGACACTAATCCATTCCAGTTCGTCTAACCGCGTGCTCAAGACGGCAGGGTCTGCGCGACGATGTCCGTCGGTCGAGCCAGGAGAAACATGGAATCATCAGCAAAGAACCCAGCCGAGACAATTGAAGAGCTGCGAAAATCGTTCTTCTACGGGTCAAGGAGCAATCTGAACTTCAAGTTCTTGAAGGATCTGAGCGACACGGACTTCGCCAAGTTTCTTAGCGACATGCTGGATGCAGTTGGGAAGACAACCGATGACGGTGATGCGGGGCGGGTAGTCGATGTGGCCTATCGCTGGCAGGTCGATGCATACGGGGGCCATCTTGGCGACCCTGCCGACTTTCCCCACCGCTACGCAGACACGCCCTTCACTGCCCTGCCAAAACCACTGTCGGAATGCAGGGTTGGGCTGCTTACCTCCAGCGGGCATTTTGTTGATGGCGATGACCCCGAGCCGTTCGGCGAGCAGGCAATGACCCAGAAAGATGCAGAGGGCCGAATCGGCGAGTTCCTCAGGGCAGCCCCCGAACTGTCGACTATTCCGGTCACCACCCAAGCAGAACAGCTGCGGGTCCGACATGGCGGCTACCCGGTGCAGGCCGTTGCGGCCGACCATCAGGTGGCGCTGCCAATCCAGCACCTCCAGGAGCTGGCGGCCTCAGGTGAGATCGGCGAGGTTGCGTCGTCGGCCTACTCATTTGTTGGCGCCACCTCACAAGTGCGGCTGAAGAAGGACATCGCCCCCCAATGGGCAGAGCAACTGCGGGGCGACGAAATCGACGTGCTGTTACTGGTTCCCGTTTGACCCGTCTGCCACGTGTCGGTCGGACACGTTCAGCGAGCGGTGGAGTTGGCAGGGATCCCAACTGTTGGGATCTTTGTCAAGAGCTTCGGCCACATTCCTGGCCTCATGGGCGTGGCCAGGGCGCTGATCACGCCTCACCCAATGGGCAGGCCACTTGGCGCTCCGGGCGACGGCGAGCGCCAACTCTCAGTGGTGCAGGCTGCGTTGGCTCTGTTGTCCACTGAAGAACCAACAATTACCGAGTACCCCCAGCCGTACCGGCCAGGTGCGCCAACAGCCTTTTCCGGCTAGGTCCGGGGGGCTGACGATATCTCGCCTCGCTGTCATTGATCTGGTCAAGTACTCCGGGTTCGGCGAACACATCGGCTGCCAGCCGGTTTACGTTCAGAACGTCCAAATAGTGGCGTAGCAGGTCAAAATTTCCGCTTGTGGCGGCGGCCGTGAACTGCTGTATGAGGCCATGCCACGGATCGTCGGTTTGGTATGTCTCGCCCGCAATATCGGCTCGAATTTCGCCCAGTCGGTGCTGGTCGGCGATGAGGGTTTCCCGATAGAAAGGCTCAACTTTTTCAGCCGTTAGCTGGTGCCAGGCGGCGGCCCAGCCAACGGGATCAGCCAAGGGCTGCGCCCTGAGATGATCTCGCAGAGCAACCGCATGGATCAGCCCAATTGAGGCACCCCGACCGACCGACGGGTTGGTACCAGACCAGGCATCCGCAATAGGAACAAGGCCGCTAACCACGGGCTGGCCATCAACCAAATAGTGAACGATTCGATCTTCGATCTGACCCATGGCCTTAACCTCGTGGAGGGGCGTTCCGTCCAACCAGTGAGCGACCAACGGATACGCCCGCCACGCACGAGTGAACACATCGACGTCTCTGACCGAGCGCATCGGCGCATCCGATCCGGTGGCCACAAAGGCCGCGAACCAGGTGCCGTTGTCAGCAGGCAGCGTGAGGGTAGATACCGAGTTGTAGTGCTGAAGCAACGGCCCGACGGCGCCAGGGACGGAACCATCGTCAGACCGGAGCGTCAGGCCGTAGTAGATGAAGCCGGAGTCTTCCTTTTCCTCAACAGGCCCAGCCAGGCTGGCGTCTCGCAGCATCCTTGGCACCCTGGATTGGCGGCCAGAGGCGTCGACTACCAGGTCAGCTCTCAGCTCGGTTCCATCATCAAGAACCACCCCGTCCACGTGCGGAACGGTGTTGTCGCTAAGGATCAGGCCCTTCACCGCCACGCCGCGTCGAACCGCTAGGCCCTCGGCCCTGGCGGCAACGGAGTGAACCGCACCCTCAACGACGGGGCGCCTGCCGGTTAGCAACTCGAACCGGGCGTCGCCCTTGCGCCTACCACCGGAAAGGCTGGCGGGAATGCCCTCAATCGGGTTGGTTCGCAAAGCCCCGGCATCCTCCAGGGCCGATACCACCGCGGGAAGTTCCTTGCCGAGCTCTGCTTGGAAGCGGGCCAGGAAGAGGTGGCCCATATGGAACTGGCGCACCCCGGCCCGTTCCCAGTTGGCCCATTCGGCCGCCCCTCCGTCTGGAGGGCCAACAGGGTCGCGCTCCAGAATCGTTACGTTGTGACCGTCTTCGGCCAGCAGCAGCCCGGTAAGGGTGCCGCAGATTCCGGCTCCGATAATGACTATCTCACTCACAGCTCTGCCTCACTCGCGCTGTCTTCACCAGCCGGGCTGCCTCACTCATGCGGTGTTAGCGCAGGCCTTCGGCCAGCGCGGTTACGTCTGTTGCCCGGTACGGGCCCCGCATCGAGAAGATGATCATGTCAACCCCGGCCTCAATGAACGGCGCCGCTTTGGCCACCGTGGCAGGCACGTCTGGGCTTGGCTCAAGAGCCATGTGAATTGAACGCTTGATGAGGCTGGGATCACGCCCAACGTCTTCACAATGAGCGTCAAGCACCTGGCTGAGCTCAAGCCAGTGCGCCGGGTTTTCGGGGAAGGTCATGTCCCAATGGTCGGCGAACCTCGCGGTTGTTCGCAGGGTGCGTTGTTTGCCCTTGGCCCCAATCACAATTGGGATTGAATCTTGCACCGGTTTGGGCTGGCACCTGGCTTCAGCCAGCTGGTAGTAGGCGCCATCGAAGTTTGTGAATTCCTGGGTGAGGAGGCTCTTCACAACCTCTACCCCTTCGTCGAAGCGGTCACACCGTTCCTTCTTAGAGCCCAAGGGGATCCCGTAGGCGTCAGACTCGGGCTCCATCCAACCAGCCCCGAGGCCGAGGCTGAAGCGGCCGCCCGAGATGTGATCAACCGTTACTGCCATGTTCGCAGTTACCGCCGGGTGCCGGTAGTGCATACCGTTCACCATGGACCCAATCCGGATACGGCTTGTGGCCTGAGCCAAAGCGGCCACCATTGTCCAACCCTCAAGACAGTTGCCGTCGAGCGGTTCTGTTAGCGGATAGAAGTGGTCGAAGGTCCAGGCTGATGAGAACACTTCTGCCTCGTCGGCGGCCAGCCAAACGTCGAGGAACTCCTGCCAGGTGCCGTGCTGGGGAGGTGTTTTGATTCCGTACTCAACCATTGGGTCATGGGATCAGATCCTTGGACCAAGGTCAACTGGAGACCGAAGTTGTTACCTCGTGGGTTTGGCGCGAGAGAACGCCGAAGCGATTTCGGTATTCGCCTGGGGTGAGGCCCGTTGTTGCCCGAAAAACTCGACCAAAGGCCGAGTTGTCCTGGTAGCCAACGCTCCAGCTGATTTCGGCGACAGGCAGGCGGGTGCGCTCCAGTAATCCGCGCGCCTTCTCGATTCGCAGATTCTGAAGGTAGGCGTTTGGTGTGTATCCGGTTGCCGCCTTGAACCGCCGCAACAAGGTTCTGGTGGACAGATGCGCTCTCTCAGCCATTCCCTTCACAGTGATCTCACTTTCGACATGGCCCTCCAGCCAGTGCTGAAGAGACAGAATGGATGGATCACCGTGGCTCAAGGGCGGGGTGAAGGTGCGGTAGTTCCGCTGCTCACGGCCAGCGGGATCAACCAACAGGTAGCGCGCCGTCTGCGAAACCACCTGCGGCCCGAGCCAGCGGTTCACGATGAACAGACCAAGATCCAACCAAGCCATCAACCCCCCGGCGGTAACGATGTCGTTGTCGTCGATCAGCAGCTGATCTGAGTTCACCTGAGTTTCGGGGAAGGCCGCACGAAACTCTTCTTCAAGATCCCAGTGAGTGGTTACCGCCCGGCCGTTGAGCAGGCCGCTGTGACCAAGCCAGAATGCCCCGGCGCAGGCCGAACACAACATGGCTCCGGCGCCATGCTGAGCCCGCAACCAGGTGTGAATCGTTGGTTCGTGTTGGCCCCGCGCCTGTTCCAAGCTTGGCGGCAGGATTACAGCGTCGAAGGTGTCAGAGACCTGGCCAGACATGGCCCTCTTGGAGAGTTGAGTTACCTCCAGACGGGCATCGCCCAACGGTTGGGCCTTGCGATTCGCGATCGTGAAAAGATCCTCAATGCCGAGCAGGGCCGATACCTGAACACCGGGATAACTAACGGTTGCGATTCTGGCCACCGCCATAGGGCGTCCTTTAGTGAGCGGGTTCATATGGCGTGAATAGCACACGAAATGTCGTTTCCGCCAACGAATGGCCAGAGAGTTGGCATATAGCGTGAGGCCCGCACCCAACCAAAGCACCGACCCAAGGAGCCTGAAATGTCAAACACAGCACTCGTCCTCGTCGATATTCAGAACGACTATTTCGAAGGCGGAATGTGGCCAGTCGACAAGATGCAGGAGGTGTCGTCGAATGCGGCCCGCTTGCTGGCCAATGCCAGGGAGAAGAACCACACGATCATTCATGTGCGTCACGAGTTCCAATCTGACGACGCGCCGTTCTTCCGACCGGGAACTCCAGGAGCCCAGACCCACGCCAGCGTGGCCCCTGAGGGCGACGAGCCAACGGTCTTAAAGCACAAGCCCAACAGTTTCCAGGACACCTCGCTGCGCGAGGATCTGGATGCCAAGGGTGTTACCGACGTTGTGGTTTGCGGCGCAATGAGCCAGATGTGCATAGACGCAACCGCCAGGGCTGCTGCCGACTTTGGCTATTCGGTAACCGTGGTTGAAGACGCCTGCGGTGCCAAGGAAGCCAGCTTCAACGACATGGAGTTGCCAGCCCCCCAGGTCCACGCTGCCTTTATGGCACCACTTGGAATGCTCTACGCCTCAGTTGTGAACACAGACTCCTACCTAGCACCAACTCAATAGCGCCTGGGTTGACTTAGCTTAGGGAGCGAACGGATTCCTGAGGATGTACGACAAGCGTGCATAGTGGCATATTTCGAGTGACCGTCCAGAGCTAGCGGGTGAGCGACGCGAGTTTGCGGGATCACTGCTGGCAGCCTTGGTTGGATGCGGCCACGTTCGCGGCGTTAGATTCAGACGGTGAAAGCAATCGCCCGAGTTTGGCCTTGGGTTGCGCCCTACCGCCGCTACGCGTTGGCTGCGTTGGGCCTCACCCTGGCTTCGGTTTTGATCAACCTCTACATTCCATTCCTCACCGCCAGGGTGATCGACGACGGTATCCAAACCGGCGACAGCGGCTTCGTTCGCCAGACGGTATTGCTGATGGTGGCCCTGATCCTGCTGGGGATGGTGATGTCTGCCGCCTCAACCGCAATGGCTGTTCGCCTGGCCTTCAACGCAGTAACCGACCTTAGGCGAGATCTCTACAACCACACCCAAACACTGTCGTTCGGGAACCTCGACCGCTTGCCTTCCGGAGAGCTTCTGATTCGGCTAACCAGCGACATCACCAAGGTGCAGACGGTGCTGACAATGGGCCTGTCGGTTATCTCCCAAGCCCCATTCCTGTTTGTTGGCGCCCTGCTGGCGATCGTTGCCCTAGACGCTTCGCTGGTTGTGATCGTGTTGTTCATGGTGCCGGTGATTGGCCTGATTGTCTGGTATGTGATCACCCGATCAGGGCCCCTGTACGACGCGGTGCAGTCAAGGCTGGATCGGCTGAACACGGTGCTTCAGGAGAGCATCGAGGGCACCGAGGTGATCAAGGCGTTTGTGCGCCAGGACCACGAGACCGAACGGTTCGACGCGGTGGCCGACGATTTGGCCGAGCAGGCAATCACGGTGAACCAGCTGGTTGCCTCGTTGATGCCAACCCTCATTGCCGTTTCGGGCTTCGCCATCGCCGCGGTGATTTGGCTTGGCGGCAACAGCGTGATCGACGGCGACCTCAGCGATGGCACGCTGGTGGCCTTCATCACCTACCTGGCAATGGTTGCCATGCCGATGATGATGTTCGCCTTCGTTCAGCCACTGCTGTCTGCCGCTGGCGCCTCGATGGCCAGGATTCACGAAGTTCTTGTCGTAACCCCAGACGTGCCAGAAAGTGCGGAAGGAATAGACCTGGCCACGCAGGACCGACCGGGTGAGATCCAGTTCGACTCGGTCTGTTTCAGGTACCCGCAAGCCGATGACAAACACGAAAGTGGAAACGATGACGGCCCGCGAGTCGGGAACAACGCCCTTACTGACGTTTCGATCACCATCAAGCAAGGCCAGACCGTTGCCATCCTGGGAGCGACCGGATCTGGCAAATCAACCTTGGTGCATTTGCTGCCCCGGCTCTACGACGTCACCGAGGGTTCAGTGAAAGTTGGAGGCGTGGACGTGAGGGAGCTAAGCAAATCTTCGCTACGGCGCCACATCGGCCTGGCCCTTCAGTCCCCCCAACTGTTCAGCGGGTCGGTGATGGACAACCTCCGCTATGGCCGCCCCGACGCAACCGACACCGAAGTGGTTGCCGCAGCTAGTGCTGCCCAGGCCAACGAATTCATCATGGCCATGGCAGACGGCTACCAATCCGAGATTCAGCAAGGCGGAGCGAACCTCTCGGGCGGGCAGAGGCAACGCATCGCCATTGCCAGAACCTTGGTGACCAACCCGGCAATCCTGATCTTGGATGATTCAACCAGCGCAGTGGATCTCGAAACCGAGGCCAAGATCCAAGATGCGCTGGCTGCATTCACCGATCGCACCGTTCTGCTGGTGGCCCAGCGAATCAGCACCGCGCTTGGCGCAGACGAGATCGTCGTGCTGGATGACGGCAGGGTGTGCGCCAACGGAACCCACGAAGAGCTCCTAGCAAGCAGCGAGATCTACCAGGAGATCTTCCGTTCTCAGCTGGGCGAGGCCGCCAAGTGACAGCCTCTCGGGGCGGCCCAACCGGGCACCCAGGCTCGATGGGCCAGCCACTTGGCAAAGACGCCAACTCTGGTCAATCCTTTCGGCGCCTGGCCGCGTACTTGGGGCCCTACCGCAAGCAGTTGGCAGCAAGTGTTGGCCTGGTGCTGGTTGCCTCGCTGCTTCAGGTGGTCGGACCCTGGCTTCAGGGGGTGGCAATTGATGACTTCATAGCAGAGCGGGATGCAACAGGGCTGGCCAAAGTGGCGGCCGTCCTCACCTTTGTCTACCTGGCAGCCTGGCTGACTTCCCTCGTTGCCGGCCGGATCGTTGCCGCTGTTGCCCAGCGGGCAATGGCACGGCTCAGACAAGACCTTTTTGCCAAGCTCCAGGGGCTCTCGTTGCGCTTCTTTGATCGGGCCCGCACCGGGGACCTGATGAGTCGGGTGACAAACGACGTTGATGCGGTAGACCAACTTCTCAGCCAGAACCTGCTGCAAATTGTTACCTCGGCCATCCAGATCGTCAGCCTGATCACCATCATGACCGTGCTTGATTGGCGGATGACGCTGGCCGCACTTGTTCCGGTGCCCCTTGTGATCTTCCTGGTTGGCCGAATCGCCAAGGTCTCCCGCCCTGCCTTCGGCGACTACCAGGCAGGCATCGGCAGGCTGAACTCGGTGGCCCAGGAAAGGCTGAGCGGGCAACGAGTTGTGATCTCGTTGAACCGCCAACGCGAAGCAACAGAAGAGTTCGCGGAGGCAAACGAAGCAACAAAAGCAAAGGGAATTCGGGCTCAAACCCTAACCGTGATGATGATGCCCATCATGTTCGGCCTTGGCAATCTCAGCGCCGTTTCGGTGATTGGCGTTGGTTCCTGGTTGGCTGTCTCCGGAGACGGCAACGGAGTTTCGATCGGGCTGATTGCATCATTTGTCACGTTCGCCAACAGGGTTGGCCAACCGCTTGGCCGGATAGCAAACACGGTTACTTCGGTGTTCGCCGCGCTGGCAGGCGCAGGCCGGGTTTTTGAACTGTTGGATGAGGTTCCAGACGTTGCCGACGAGGCCGGTGCCACCGATCTTCCGCCAGTGGTTGGCGAGGTGGTGTTCAACAACGTTGACTTCGCCTACGTGCCAGGACAAGCAATTCTTTCCGGTGTCAGCTTCGTTGCCGAACCCGGGCAAATGATCGGCCTAGTCGGCCCAACCGGGGCCGGGAAATCAACCATCATCAACGTCCTGAATCGGTTCTACGACATCGAATCCGGATCGGTGACAATCGACGGCGTTGACATCCGAACGGTGCCGCAGGACTCGCTTCGCAGCCAGCTTGGGGTTGTTCTGCAACACACAATGCTGTTTACCGACACCGTGCGAAACAACATCCGCTTCGGTCGGCTGGACGCAACCGATGCCGAGGTTGAGGCAGCAGCCGAGCTGGCGAATGCTCATCATTTCATCCAGGCACTTCCTCGGGGGTACGACACGGTGGTGTCTGAGGGCGGCAACAACCTGTCGCTTGGCCAGCGGCAGCTGCTGGCAATTGCCCGAACTGCATTGGCCAACCCGCGCCTCTTGGTACTGGATGAGGCGACCAGCTCTGTCGACACTCGAACCGAGCGAGACATTCAGGCCGCCCTGCTGAAGCTGATGGCTGGGCGCACCAGCTTTGTGATCGCTCACCGGCTATCAACGGTTCGCCACGCAGATCAGATTCTGGTGTTGCAGGACGGCCAGATCACCGAGCGCGGTAGCCACGATGAACTCTTAGCGCAGAACGGGTTTTACAAGAACCTATACATGTCCCAATTCCGCGGCATCGCCGGTTAGCGCCGCATCGGGACGACCGCACATGATTGTTGCTGGTGATACTGGAGTTCCCCACCCCCGGAAAATCGTAGTAGAGAACTCCAGAACAAGAATGCGCGAAGACCGCTAGAGCGACAGCGCGTACAGTGTGGCGGTCACGATTCTGAGGCCGCCCTCAAACGATCTGGGTCGGCGAAGCTAGCCGAGCAGGTGCCAAGGCCGGTGATCGCGGCCTCGACGGAGTCTCCAGGGGCAACAGCAACCATTGGCCCAAGGGCTCCGGTTAGGACGATGTCGCCCTTGCCAAGCGGGTCACCTGATTGTGAGAGCACATCGGCCAGCCAACAGGCTGCGTTCAGTGGGTTTCCAAGGCAGGCGGCCCCGCTGCCGGAGGAGACTTCCTTCTCGTTCAAGCTCATAGTCATCTGGACCGAACGAAGATCCACAGCCTCCAGCGGCACGGGTTTGGTGCCAAGCACAAAGCGGGCAGAGCTTCCGTTGTCGGCAATGGTGTCTGTTATTCGTATGTCCCACTCTCGGATCCTTGAATCCACGATCTCCAGAGCGGGAAGGGCGTAGGCGGTGGCATTGATCACATCTACAACTGTGTGAGTGCTGTGATCCAAGTCGGCGCCAAGAACCAAGGCAACTTCGGCCTCAATGCGAGGCTGGATCAAACCGGTCCACGGCACCTCGGCACCGTCGGTGAACGCCATTTCGGCAAAGAGCGTGCCGAAATCTGGCTGATCGACCCCCAGCTGAGCTTGAACCGCAGGGTTGGTCAATCCGATCTTGCGGCCAACAATTCGCCGGCCAGCGGCCACTGCCAGCTGAGTGTTGACCCGCTGCACCTCATAGGCGCCACCGAGATCAGACTCCGGAATCAGATCTCTGATCGGCTCACATGGTTCGCCAGCCTCGGCGGCAATTCGAAGGCGTTCAGCGGCCGCAGCCACAGCAGAATCTGGCATCAGCTAACCGGCCGTTCTCTTGGGATCGAGTCCCACTGGAACCCAAGCTCTTCGGCGATGGGGCGAAGCGCCGCCCTGATCGGAGCCCCAACACCATCGAGTGCCCGGTTCATCATTTGGAATGTGGCAACCACCGAAACGGCCCGTTCTGCTGCCTGCTCCCCCGCCACGCTTGCCAACGCCTGAACTTCTGGCGCGGGAGGTGCCGCCGTGTTAGTTGTAAGCGCGCCAGCCAGGGCGGCCAACTGAGGCCCCGCATCAAGCGATGGCGGTTCTCCTGAGGCAATGACTCGGATGTCGATCTCTTCACCGATGGATTGGCTGCTCTCACGGAGAAACCAGGTGTGGGCCAGCAGTCAATAGAAACATTCGTTCAGGTATGAAGTTCGGGCCGCCAGATATTCGATTTGGGGTTTGGTCAAATCATCGGCGTAAGAGCCGTTCATTATCTCGGCGAACGGCACATACATCGGCTCGTGAAGGGCCCGCAATGCCTGGCCCTCGGCTGGCAGCGCGTCAAGCACAAACGGGGCAACACCAAGCTTTCCGCCTGCGGAGGGAACCCAGCCATCACCCACCTGAAGGTCAGCCAGCACCTCCCCCGAGGCGTCTCCGGGGGTTGGGTCAGGAAGTTCGGTAAGGGATGCGCCGAGACCCCGGGCGTAGAAGTCAACGTTGCTGAGTCTGGCCACAACGCCCACTACTTCTAGGTAGCGGAGGCGGCTGAGACCGCGTCTCTCAAAGTCGGCCACCACCTCTGCTGTCAAACCGCCGGCGTCAGCCGCCACCCAGTGAGCAGCCTCGGCCAGGAGGCCGGCCGATCCTTCCGGAGCAGACCCGCCTGCCCATGCCGAACGGGCAGAAGCAATCACTTCCTGGCGTTCTGCTGAACCAAGTGTTACACCCGCCGAGTTGAGCTGGAGCCAGCCCTTGGTTAACGCTTCAAGCCGGTTGGCCTGCGGGCGGACTGACGCGTCTTTCAACATGAGAAGGACCATATGCGGTATCGGTGTGGAGGCGCGCCTAGCTTGGAGCGATGGCCAACGGATTGAAAGCGGCAGTGATTGGTTCTGGCAACATCGGAACCGATCTGTTGATCAAGTCGAAACGCACTTCGGATGTCGTTGACGTGGTGGCGATGGTTGGCATAGATCCAGAATCCGACGGCCTGGCCCGAGCGAAACGGCTGGGGGTGGCTACCACCGCGGCAGGAATCGACGGGCTTTTGGAACTGGATGAGTTCGACGAGGTTGACCTTGTGTTCGACGCAACTTCGGCTGCCGCTCACGCCAACCACAACCGAATCCTTGCCGCCGCGGGAAAGCGGGTTCTTGATCTCACGCCTGCTGCCATTGGTCCATACGTTGTGCCGCCGGTAAACCTCGAGCAACACCTGGACGCGCCGAACCTGAACATGGTTACCTGCGGCGGCCAAGCAACGGTGCCAATGGTTGCCGCCGTGAACGGCGTTGCCCCCGTTGTTTATGGAGAGATCGTTTCGTCGATTGCGTCGCGGTCGGCAGGGCCAGGAACCAGGGCAAACATTGATGAGTTCACTGAAACCACGTCTCGAGCCATTGAAGAGGTTGGAGGGGCCCAACTGGGCAAGGCCATCATCGTGCTGAACCCGGCCGAGCCGCCCCTGATCATGCGCAACACGGTGTTCTGCCTCGTTGAGGCCGGGGACCCGGACGAGATTCAGGCCGCCGTGGTTGGGATGGTGGAAACGGTGCAGGCATACGTGCCCGGCTACCGGTTGAAACAAGAGGTGCAGTTCGAGCGGTTGAGCGAACAGTCTCCTGTTCGCATCCCCGACCTAGACCGCAAGTTCACCGGCTGGAAGGTTTCGATCTTCCTGGAGGTTGAGGGCGCCGCCCATTACCTGCCCGCCTATGCGGGCAACCTCGACATCATGACCTCTGCTGCCATCAAAACAGCCGAAAGGCTCGCCCAGACTGACCGGTCTAAAGAGAGAAATAGGGCAGCCAAGTGAAGCTGTTCATCCAGGACGTAACCCTGCGAGACGGCATGCATGCCATCCGCCACCAGTACTCGATCGACAACGTGCGCACCATCGCCAAAGCACTTGACGAAGCCGGGGTTGACTCCATCGAGGTGGCCCACGGCGACGGCCTCTCTGGCTCCAGCTTCAACTACGGCTTTGGCGCCCACACAGACTGGGAGTGGCTGGAAGAGGTGGCAGATGTGCTGGTCAACGCCAAGCTGGCCACGCTGTTGCTGCCTGGCATCGGCACTATTTCAGACCTGCAGCGGGCCAACTCACTTGGCGTGTCTTCGGTTCGAGTCGCCACCCACTGCACCGAGGCCGACATTGCCGTGCAGCACATTGCCAAAGCCAGAGATCTGGGCATGGACGTTGCCGGGTTCTTGATGATGAGCCACATGAGCGACCCGGAAAGCCTGGCCAAACAGGCCAAGATCATGGAAAGCGCCGGTGCTCACTGTGTCTACATCACAGACTCCGGGGGCAGGCTAACCATGGCCGAAGTCCGAGACCGGATGCGGGCCTACAAGGCGGCGCTGGCCCCCGAAACCGAAATTGGCATTCACGCCCACCACAACCTCACCTTCGGGGTCGCCAACTCTGTGGTTGCAGTTGAAGAGGGCTGCTACCGGGTTGACGCATCGCTGGCCGGCATGGGAGCGGGCGCAGGCAACTGCCCGTTGGAGGCTTTCATTGCGGTTGCGAACCTAGAGGGATGGAGCCACGGCTGCGATGTTGCCAAACTGATGGACGCAGCCGAAGAACTGGTTCGACCGCTTCAGGATCGCCCTGTTCGAGTAGACCGCGAAACTCTCAGCCTTGGCTACGCCGGGGTGTACTCCAGCTTCCTCCGTCACGCCGAGAAAGCAGCCGAGATCTACGGGCTGGACACCAGGGACATTCTGATGGAGCTTGGGCGAAGGAGAATGGTTGGCGGCCAGGAAGACATGATTGTTGACGTCGCCCTCGACATGGCGAACGCACCAGCTTGACAACCACCAAGCCTGCTTTAGGCACAGTGCGCGGCGGCCAGGCGTTAGCGGTTGCTGCAACTGCGATGCTGCTGGCCGCATTCGTTGGAACCGCTTCAAACCTGGCTATCCCCATTCTCGAAAGGGACTTCCCGAACGCCGGCCTCACCACAATTTCGTGGGTGGTGTCTGCCTTCAACGTTTCCCAGGTCACATTCATGCTGCTTGGCGGCCGTCTGGCCGACCGGATTGGCCGCAAGAAGATTTTCCTTCGTGGCCTCGCCGTGTTTGTGGTTGGCGCTGGGTTGTCCGGCGTTGCCCCGACTATTGAGTTGGTGATTGCGGCGCGGATCGTGCAGGCCGTTGGTGTTGCCCTGATGCTTCCATCTTCGCTGGCGGCAGTCCTGCCGCAGTACCCGAAGGAGCGGCACGGAACGGTGGTTTCGCTTTGGTCCTCGATGGGAGTTCTGGGGGCCGCCACTGCGCCGGTCGTTGCCGCCGTTGTTCTGACCGCTTCGGGCTGGCGGGCCCTCTTCCTGGTTGCCATACCCATCGCGCTAACAGCCCTGTTCTTTGGCAGGCGGGTGCTGACAGACGGGCTGGTAGCCGACAGCCCACGACCGCTTGACCCAGTTGGCGTTCTTACGGGAACAACCACGATGGCGGGGCTCACAATTACTGTCGTCCAAGGCAGCGCGTGGGGCTGGGCCGACCAACGAATTCTGGCCATTGCGGCCGTCACAGTTCTCAGCGCGGCCGCGTTCGTTCGCACATCGCTGCGCCACGAAGAGCCCCTTCTGGACTTCGCCTTGTTCCGGATTCCGACGTTTTGGGTGGTCACCCTGGCCGGCGGGCTGATTGCAACGTCAACTGCTGCCACCTGGTTCTTGTTCCCGCTTTTCCTGACCGAGGTGTGGGGCTACTCGATCCTTCAGGTTGGCTTGGCCATGACGCCAGGGCCAGTGATACTGGTGTTGGTTGCGCCTTTCGCAGGCAGGCTTGTCGACAGTCGAGGCTACCGAGGCCTTCTCGTTCTTGGCGCCGCTTTCGCCACTGCCGGAACAGCCTGGATGTCCTGGCGGCTTCAGCCAGGCGAAACCTACCTCAGGGCATTCTTCCCCGGCACGGTTGCCATCGGGCTCGGCATGGCGTTCATGCTTGGGCCTGCGAATGCCGCAGCCCTGCAACATGTGCCACCGGCGCAGCTGGGCGCGGCAAACGCGGCCTACAACACCGCTCGGATGACCGGGGGCGCAATGGGCGTTGCCATCACCACAGCCATCGTTGGCAATGCCGCGGTTGGCACAAGGCTTACCTCGTTCCAAGAAAGCTGGTGGACAATGACGGCCATCATGGCCATCGCGCCGCTGCTCTTGTGGTTTCGCTACCCGGCAGCTAACCGGTCGGCCAGCTGATCGAGCTGCTCACAACCTGTCTGGGCCATCACACTCACGAGGTCTTCGTTCAGAATGTCGAAGGCGTGAGCTGCACCCGGCTCGCCGAGAGCGGCAAGCCCGAACATGAAGGCCCGCCCGCAGAACACGAAGCTGGCTCCAAGCGCGATGGCACGGGCGACGTCCAGACCAGAGCGAACACCGCTGTCGAACAGCACGGGCACGGCATCGCCAATCCGTTCAACCACTGCCTCCAGGGCGTCGATGGCGCCAATACTGCCATCAAGCTGTCTGCCGCCGTGGTTTGAAACCTGAACGGCGTCGGCCCCCCAGTCAACACAGCGGCGGGCGTCGTCAGGGTGCAGAATCCCCTTCACCACCAGAGGCCCATCCCACAGCCCCCGCACCTCGGCCAAGTAGTCAAACGAAAGGGTGCCCCCCAGGTTCGCGCCGACGAAGCCCGCAGTGTTCTGCATCGTTGCCCCGTCTATGTACTTCTCAAGCATCCTGAACCGGGGCAGGCCGTTG
>QIKW01000256.1 GCA_003231975.1 Acidimicrobiia bacterium | reverse complement strand
ACCTGCAAACCGTTACCGCAGGCGGCGCGGCAACGTTCACCATCACCGTTACCAACCGCGCAGCCATAGACCTGGCAGGCGTTGTGGTAGCCGATGCAGTCGCCCCGGGGTGTAGCTCAACGATCGGCTCTCTTGCCGCAGGCGATTCCACCTCATACACCTGCTCTCTCTCCGGCGTAGTTGCAGACCTGACCAACGTCGCAGACGTTTCGGCCCCGAACCCGCTCGGCGGCTCAACGCTCACCGCGTCAGACAGCGCAGACGTTGTTGTGATCAACCCTGGCGTCACAATCTCAAAGACAACAACCACGCCTGTTCTCCTCACGGGGGGCACCGCCAACTTCGAAATCACAGTCACCAACAACGGCGACGTTCCGCTCACCGCGGTTGAGGTCACTGATGCCCTCACTCCGGCCTGCAACAACTCAATCGGGGCCCTGGCGGTTTCAGCCTCCGCAACCTATTCGTGTTCGGCCACAGGGTTGACAGCCAGCCTTGTCAACCGGGCAGACGTGGCAGCCATCGGGCCGCTTGGCGACACGTTCAGTGACGTTGACGAGGTTTCAGTTGACGTGATTGACCCCTCGATTGGGATCACCATCACGCCGCCCAGCCAGAACGTCGTGGTTGGCGCAGACGCGTCGTTCACTATCACGGTTACCAACACCGGCGATACCGACTTGGCTGGAGTAAACGTTGTGATCCCGCCGGCGCTGGTGTGCACACCGGATGCCACCGTTGTTATCCCGGCACTGGCGGCCGGTCAGTCTGCTGTGTACGCCTGCGAACTGAGCGCGGTGGCCACAGACACAACCGTTCCTGTTTCAACCAGTGGCACCGATTCGCTTGGTAACACGTGGTCCGCCAGCGACAGCGCCGAGGTTCTGGTGCTGGTTCCGGCCATCGAGATCCAGAAATCGCCAGGCTTCCAAACAACCGTGATAGGAGACCAGACCACCTTCACGATCACGGCCACAAACACCGGAGCGGTAGACCTCGTCGGGGTGGCAGTAACCGACCCGTTAGTGCCAGCCTGTGATTCGGTGATCGGCCCGCTGGCTGCCGGAGCGTCTGTTACCTACACCTGTGTTGCCACCCTCGGCGCCGACACGGTCAACACCGCCAACGTCACCGGGCTTGATCCAATTGGCAACGGCGTTAGAGACAGCGACACCGCCGAGGTTGACATAATTGCCCCAGAGCTCACTGTGGTGAAAGCCCCTGATCTCCAGGCTGTTGTGATCGGCGGGGATGCCACTTTCACTGTGGAGGTAGCCAACACAGGAGACACCGACCTCACGAATGTTGTGGTAACAGATCCGCTGGCCCCAGGCTGCAATCAGACGATTCCGTCCCTCGCCGAGGGCGCAGTGGTTCTGCTTAACTGCACAATTTCAGGCCTCACCGCGGATCTCACAAACGAGGCTTCTGCGGTTGGGGCCGACTCAACGGGCGGCACCGTCAGTGCGTCCGACACCGCCGACGCGGTTGTGCTTCAGCCTGCTGTTTCGATCACGAAGCTGGCTCTTACCCCAACGATTCTGGCTGGCGAGATCGCAACGTTCCAGATAACCGTTGCCAACGTTGGCGAGGCCGCCCTTACCGACGTGACCGTTACCGATGCACTTGCCCCCGCTTGTGCTCGAACGATCCCGAGCCTCAATGTGACAGAGTCGGCCACCTATACCTGTGACTTGCCAACAACGCTCGCCACCACCGACTTCACAAATCTGGCCGCGGTGGTTGCAACCGACCCGATCGGCGGCACATACACAGCCGATGACAGCGCCGCTGTGGTTGTCACTGCCGTCGGCTCGGTCGTAGGCCATGTCTTTGTTGACGACGATGGGGATGGGATGCAAGGACCGGGCGAGGCCGACCTCGCAGGTATTGACGTCGAGATCACCCACCAAAACGGCACAGTGTTCACCGCCACAACCGACGCCGACGGCAACTACGTGGTGTCAGCCGTGCCGGTTGGAGACGTTGCGGTGTCGGTTGATCCTGGCCAGCCAAACGTGCCGCTCAATCACGGGATCAGCACCGGTAACGAAACCCAGGCCTTGACGGTGGCCGACGGTGTTGCCGCAACGGCGGTCGACGTTGGTTTCGCTCCGCTGTCAACCGTTGCCGGTGTTGCTTGGGTTGACGAGAACGGCAACGGCCAACGAGAGCTTGGCGAACTTCTGGTAGGCAGCGCGACTGTCAACTTGGTCGACTCAAGTGGCAGCGTGGTTCAGACTTTGGTTTCTGACACCGACGGCTCTTACCTCTTCGAGGCAGTCCTGCCCGGTGACTACCAGGTGCAGTTCGTATTGCCTAGCGGAGTACTGGCAACCGCCCAGGATGTTGGAGACGACCTAACAGATTCAGACATTGACTCTTCCGGTCTTACTGCGGTACTCACCGTTGGCGGCGGAGTCGACGTGTCTGG
The DNA here is from genome assembly GCA_003231975.1 of Acidimicrobiia bacterium. Classification (GTDB taxonomy): domain Bacteria; phylum Actinomycetota; class Acidimicrobiia; order Acidimicrobiales; family SZUA-35; genus SZUA-35. The sequence goes on along the minus strand of QIKW01000256.1, from coordinate 14,514 downwards.
CATCGACGCTGGTTGGTACGTTCCTGCCGTGATCTCTGGCACCGTTTGGTCAGACAACGACAGCGACGGATCACGCTCGGCGTCGGAGGCTGGGATCGAAGGCATCGATGTTGTGCTTACCTGGGCCGGGCCAGACGGCCTGACTGGCACCGGAGACGACACGACGACTACCGCAACTACGACCGCAGACGGATCTTACGGCTTTGCTGATCTGGTGCCTGGTGAGTACGTGGTAACGGTGGTTGTTCCAGCGGGGTCTACCGTCTCCGCCGGTAGCGCCGCGAACAGCGTGAGCCTGTCTTCTGGCAGCGTGGTTGACGATCTGACCACTGGGCTGGCTGGTCCCGTCAGCCTGGCAGGCACATTGTGGCTTGACCTGAACGGCGACGGGGCTGTTGATGTGGGCGAGCCGCTCTTCGTCAACGCCACCGGGTCGGCCACGTGGGCTGGGCCCGACGGCGAGTTTGGTACCGCTGATGACCTGAGCTATCCGTTCACCACAGACGACAACGGTGCGTATCAGATCTCAGGGGTGCCTGCCGGCCAGTACGAGGTGACGGTGGATGCTGCTTCGCTTCCGGCTGGCGTTGCTCCGTCATCTGACCGGGATGGCGATGCCGACAACACGACTTCCTTCGCGGCACCCCCGGGTTCATCAACAGTTGCCGACTTTGGATATCGAGGCACGGGCTCCATCGGAACCCAAGCCTGGTTTGACACCGACCGCAACGGCGTTGACGACGCAGGCGAAGAAGGCGCATCGGGTGTTGTGATAATTGCAGAATGGGCAGGGCCAGACGGCCAGCTTGGAACAGCAGACGACGTGCGGTTCACAGCAACAACCGCGGCGGATGGCACCTATCTGGTTCCCGGTCTCCCCGCTGGGATCTACAGAGTTTCAATGGACTCGGCCACGGTGCCCACCGGCTTCGTTGTGCCGACGCCAATCACGATTCAGTTGGCCGCCGGCGAGCAGAACCGAGATGCCAACTTCCCGCTGGTGGCAACTGCCTCGGTGCCAAACCCCACCCCTGGCACTGGCCCGCTAGCTTTGACCGGAGCGAATCTGACTGTGCTGTTGGCAACCGCTCTATCGTTGGTGGCGGCTGGTTGGGGCGTGCTTTGGTTGCGTCGGCGCCGCGAGCTGGCTGGCGGTTAGGGTGCACGCACCCGACAACTAGAACGAGGCGGGCTGCATCGATGAGGCCCAACGCCAAGTGGTCGGAAACTAAACTTAAGAAGCCCTCGCGATGAGCTACCGGCTTGGAGTTGACCTTGGCACCACGTATTCGGCCGCGGCTGTCGTTCGCGGTGAGGGCCCGCCAAAGATCGTTGTGCTTGGAGACCGTTCAACGGTGATCCCGTCGGTGGTCTTGGTGACGAACGACGGCAGAGTTCTTGCCGGTGAAGCCGCGGCGAGAAGGGAGAGCACCGAACCAGCGGGCGTGATTCGAGAGTTCAAGCGCAGGATTGGAGATCCAAACCCAATTCAGCGAGGCGGCATCGAGTACCGCGCCGTTCAGCTGATGGCCGAGATGTTCTCGACAGTGCTTGACATTGTTCAAGGCCGTGAAGGTGGGCCGCCGGAAGCGATTGTGCTTACCCATCCGGCCAACTGGAGCCAGAGCAAGAGAGATGGGCTGCTGGCCGCCGTTTCGCCGGTTACCGAGGTTCGGATCGAGCTGTTGACCGAGCCCGAGGCCGCTGCAATTTCATACGCAACAAACGAACGGATTGAGCCGGGCGAGATAGTTGCGGTTTATGACCTTGGCGGCGGAACCTTCGATGTTGCTGTCTTGCAGCGCACCGAAACCGGCTTCGAAGTCATTGGTAGGCCCGGCGGAATCGAGCGGCTGGGCGGGATCGACTTTGACGCCGCGGTGCTGGCGCATGTCAACGACTCTCTTGACGGTGCGCTCGACAAGCTCAGCGACGACAACCGGGCAACTGCGGTTGGGCTGGCCAGGCTGAAGGTTGATGCGGTCGACGCCAAGGAGGGGCTTTCATCGGCCACCGATGCTGGTGTGCCAGTTCATCTACCTGGCCTCCAGACCGAAATTCGCATTACCAGGGTTGAGTTCGAGCGCATGATCCGCCCGGCGCTTGCCGACACTGTCGGGGCCTTACGAAAGGCCATCACCTCCGCTGGGGTAACGCCCGCCGACGTGCATGCGCTGTTGCTGGTAGGGGGATCTTCTCGTATCCCGTTGGTGGCTCAGCTGGTTGGAGCCGAGCTGAACCGGCCAGTTGCCATTGATGCCCACCCGAAACACGCCGTTGCCCTTGGAGCAGCCGCGGCAGCCGCGCTGCTTCAGGTCGACGAGGCGGTTCCTGAGGTTGCGGAGCCAGCGATTGTGGCTGAGCCGCTCGCTCCAGCGGTTGTGGCTGAGCCTGTGATACCCGAGCCCGTTGCCTCCGAGCTGGCCGATCCTGTTTTGGTCAAGCCTGTTGCCGATCGATCAGGCAGACTCTTGTGGCTTGGCGCGGCCGCGGTGCTTCTGATCCTGGCTGTCGGTGGGATAGTGCTCGCAACCAGGGACTCGGGGAATCCGGAAGTCGCTGGCGTTAGCACGTCAACAGCTGCTGAGTCAACGGCGCTCGCAACCAGCGCAGCTACCAACAGCACTGTCGTTGTAACTACTACGACCGTTGTCAGCACCACTGCGCAGCAGGCTCCAACCACACAAGCCCCAACTCCTGCGGTTACGGCCACCTGCGAGGCGGCAACAACTCCTTTCGTCTGCATCACCTCGGTTCTGGTTGACGGGAACGGCAACATCGTTGCCGAGTTTGACCGCTCGGGATTCCTCCCTCTGATCGGCCCAGCCCCTAACCGCCACGTCCACTTCTTCTTCCCCGTTGGCACTATTGCCGACGACCCAACCAACGCGGGCTCAGCGGGCCCGAACTTTGCCAGCTGGATTGCCTGGGATGACCCGACCTTCGGGCCGGGTTTCAGAGGTGCCGGGTACACACTTTCAGACGCAGCCGAGGTTGGGGCCACTGAACTTTGTGTGTTGGTGGCCGAGTCAGGCCACGCAGTTGTTCTGAACACAGGCAACTGCGTGCCGCTGCCACCCGAAGCGCTCGAGTAGCTTCGATCACGCAGAAGTTGTGGGTTGTGTCACAACGTTTGGCGTCGAGGCACGTTCCGTGCTGAGATGCGTCTACTGTGTTGCGAGCGAGCCGCCAGCACCGAACCACTAGCCTGGCGCTTCAAAATAAGGGGAGGGAATCGTGTCCTACGATCTTGGTATCGACGTGGGTACCAGCTACACCGCGGCCGCTATCTCAGATGACGCGGGAATAATCAGCGTAGTTGGCTTAGGGCCAATCACCGACAGCATCCCGACGGTGCTCTACCTGGATGAAGACGGCTCGATGGTGGCAGGCGACGCTGCGAACCGTAAAGCACTGCTCGATCCTTCCGGCTCATCGCGTGAGTTCAAACGCAGGCTTGGCGATCCAACTCCTTCGCTTCTCAGAGGAGCACCGTTCTCGGCCGAAGCACTCATTGCCCGAATGCTGCGTCATGTCGTTGAGCGGGTTGTCGAGCGTCAGCGGTCAGAGCCTCGGCGGGTCGCCGTTTGTCATCCGGCCAACTGGGGACCGTACAAGATGGAGCTCTTTGGCCAGGCGCTCCGTATGGCAGACCTCGATGAGGCGGTTCTGATAAGCGAACCTGCGGCAGCTGCAACTTCCTACGCTTCTGAAACCAGGGTGATGGCCGGCTCCACGTTTGCGGTCTATGACCTTGGGGGTGGCACGTTTGACGCGGCGATCGTTCGCAAGTCCGAAGCCGGATTCGAGATAGTTGGAGAACCGGTCGGTCTGGAACACCTCGGTGGAATGGACTTCGATCAGGCCGTACTGGACCACGTTCGGTCAGAGCTGGGATCTGAGTGGGTGGGAGATCCCGATGACGCGGCCGAACTTACCGCGATGTCTCACCTGCGTCGTAGCTGCATGGAGGCAAAGGAGCTTCTTTCCAGCGAGAGTTCGGTGGCAATCCCGGTGCTCCTGCCAGGGGTTGAGGGAAGCATTGAACTGTCGCGCGCCGAACTGGAGGCAAGGATCAGACCGTCAATCTTGTCCTCGGTTGACGCCTTGGACCAAGCCATCACCCGTGCAGGCGAAGACGCTTCGGCTCTCAGCGCAATTCTGCTGGTTGGAGGGTCGTCTCGGATCCCGCTGGTATCCCAGGTGCTTCAGGAACGATTTGGGGCGCTTGTTGCGGTTGACGTCGATCCGATACACGCGGTGGCAAAGGGAGCGGCCATAGCCGCAGCGGTATCGGCTGAGGGATCCTCGGGAGATAAAGCCGGTGCGGCCCAACCTGCTGCGGCCCAGCCCGTGGTGACAACGCCGCCTCAACCGCCGTCGCCTCCGGCGCCAGCCAAGAAGCCCACGCCTGCGCCTGCACCACAAGAATCGGTACAACCAGCAGCCGAACCGTCCTCTCCGCCAACCCCAGCCCCAACTCCAACTCCGGCGGCCACTCCCATACCGCAGCCCACGCCTGGGCCAACAACAGAACCGCTTCAGCCTGCTCCGGCAATGGCTGCTTCAGGTCGCGTTGCCGCCCCGGTTGGCGCGGTGCCAGTATCGGCCCCCGGCGGGTCGGTCGACGACTCCGGCTTGCCGATCAAGCGGCTAGCCCTAATTGCGCTGCCTGTTTTGGCTTTGGTGGCCGCCGCCGCGTTCTTCTTGACCCGGCCAGGAGACGAGAACGTGGCAATAGCTCCTTCAGCCGATCAGTCCGGCTCAGATGCCGGTACCGATCCGGAGGTCGAGGAAGGTGAGGGAACCGACGACCCAGAAGCCGAAACGCCCGTCGTGGCCACCAGTGCTATGTCAGCACCGGGGGACGGCATGGTTGAGGTTCAGGCAGGCACCTACCCCCTTGGCCTTGACCAACCCGAGTCCAATAGCTCAGAAACAATCAGTCGCACGGTCGACCTCAACGCTTTCTTTATTGACACCCTTGAGGTTTCGAACGCCGACTACAAGAATTTCCTTGACCAAACCGCGGCCGAACCCCCGGCGGGTTGGCGGGCAGGCCAGTACCCAGCCGACCTGGCCGATCATCCGGTGCGCGGCGTTTCGTTCGAGTGGGCGGCCGCATTCTGTGCCTCTTCGGCTAAGCGTCTGCCAACCGAGGCTGAATGGGAGGTTGCTGCCCGCGGCGCCGACGGCAGAGTGTGGCCGTGGGGAGACGACGCCTCGGTGGTTCAGCTTCCTGGGGCAGACACCTACGTTGGAGGCTCCATCCCCGGCAATGTAAGCCCCTTTGGCGTGTTCGACATGACGGGCAATGTGTGGGAGTGGGTGTCTGACAGCTACGACGCCAGGGTTAGCGCTGATCAGCGAGTCTTGCGTGGCGGTCAGAACGGCTTCTTGCGCGAAACCGTTACTCGGCTGCCGGTTGATCCCATCAGGTCAAGTTCGCTGAACACAGCCGGGCTTCGCTGCGCCGCAGACGGGATCGACCCCGCAGCTCAACCCGGCACGTTCCTGGCCTACGACGCTCCTCCGCGACCAAACGCGCCTGAGGAAGCAGACCTACCGGAAGGGGTGCTGGTTTTTGACGATTTCACCGACTCAACCTCCGGTTGGACCGAAGCAGCGGTAGAAGGTGAATTCCGTCGCGGCTACCACCCGAACGAGTTTCTCCACCTAGAAACAAGAGATGAGTTCAAAGAGGCACTGGCGCTTGCGCCCTGGAGATCCAATCCAGACGAGGGATTCTCAATAAGCACATCGTCGTTTGTACAGGAAGGCCTCACCTCAGAGTCGGGCACTTTCGCCCAGGGGCTGGCCTTCAACTTCGACGATGAAGGCAACGGGCTTATCTTCATTGTCGACGAACGAACGTCCCTGTGGCAGCTCTGCTCAAGGAGCGTCAGTGGCCAGGGCCCGTTTGGGCCAAACGGAGCTGAGTACGAAGTAATCGAACAGGCCACCCGCGCTATTCCCCCGAACGCCACCCTCGAAGTTGTTTCCCTCGGAGACGACAAATACCAATTCAAGATCGATGGTTCGGTTGTGCACACCAGAACCATTCCGGGTTTCAACGGCACCGGGGCTGGCCTGGTGCTTCTCAGCTACGCAGGCTCTGAGAAGGCTCACATCCACTTCAACGAGTTCCAAGTGAACGGGATCAACTAGCGCCATGGCCTATTCACTCGGACTTGACTTTGGTACGACTTTCACCGCGGCCGCGGTTGAGCGAGACGGCGTGGTTCGCGTTGCCACGCTTGGAAACCGGTCTGGGGCTGTTCCTGCTGCGGTGTTCCTTCGACCCGACGGTTCCCTCTTGCATGGCGAAGACGCCTTCCTAAGGGGGGCTTCTGAGCCACTGCGGCTGGTTCGCAACCTGAAGCGCAGGCTTGGTCAGTCCGGCGCAGTTGAGGTTGACGGTACTCGGCTGGAATCGGTCGACCTGGTTGCGGATCACCTTCGCTGGGCCTATGAGCGAGTGGTCGAACGTGAGGGCGGGCCACCGGAGCGCTTGGTGCTGACCCACCCGGCCAGCTGGAAGGTAAGCCGCCTGGCAGGCTTCAAGGCAGCGGTCGACAAGGCCGGGCTTACTCCCGAGTTGGTAGCAGAGCCTCACGCAGCCGCCATGTTCCACGCCGAGAACCATCCACTGGCGGTTGGAGACCTGGTGGCGGCCTACGATCTTGGCGGCGGCACCTTCGACGCAGCCGTGTTGCGTCGCACCCGTCAGGGGTTCGACTTGGCCGGCCCGCCCGAGGGTGAAGACCGTCTTGGCGGCATCGACTTCGACGACGTTGTTTTTCATTTGGTGCAAACGAGCCTGGGAGACGTCTGGCGGGACGCCAAGCGCAAGGGCGGGCCTGCTTTTGAGAATGCAGCCGCCGCTCTGCGGCGAGAGTGCGTTACTGCCAAGGAGGCGTTGTCACTCGATACTGAGGTAGACGTGCCTGTTCTGTTGCCGGGGGTGATGGCACCGGTTGTTGTTACCAGGCGAGACTTTGAGCACTTGATCCGGCCCGCCGTTGAAGAATCAATGGGGTCGTTCTTGAGGGCAGTTACAGGGGCCGGGGCTCAAGTTTCAGATCTGTCGGCCGTGCTGTTGGTCGGCGGGTCTTGCCGGTTGCCAGTAGTTCGCAGCTCGATTGAGCAGCTAGCAGGCATTGTGCCCCTCCTCGACACCGACCCGAAACACGCAGTGGCCCGCGGTGCCGCGCTGATGGCAGGCGAGTCCGCAGCATCGGGGCCTGTCGCGGCTGCCCCGCCCTTGCCTCCCGTCAACCCTGTTGCGCCCGTAGAGGCAGCTAGCCCAGCGCTTCTTGTCAACCCCGTTGCACCGGTAGAGGCAGCTAGCCCAGCGCTTGCTGTCAACCCAACCAAGCCAGCGGTGGTTGCGGCTCCGCTGGCTGTGTCGGCTTCGGCCCAGCCAGGCGGCCCTCAATCGGGTTCATCGAAGAAGGGGCTTCTTATTGCCGGCGCAGCGCTCCTGTTGCTCCTGGCCCTGCCGCTTGCGTACTTTCTGACCAGGGGCGACGACAACCAGCCCACCGACCAGGCCCAAGAAACAGACCAGCAGGCCGACCCTGCTGAGGCTGCCGTCGATACAACCGCCCAAGAAGCCGGAGAGCCTGCGGATGAGGGCACAGCGGGGGTTGAGCCGGTGGCCGCGGAAGTTGAAGCCTCAGCCGCCGACATGGCCCTGGTCCCGGCGGGTGACTATACGCTCGGAGTAGAGCAGCCGGGGGCTGAGAGCGTGCAGTCGTTCTCGGCGCCGGTCGAGGATTTCTACATCGATCTTTATGAGGTCTCAAACAGCAACTACCTGGCCTTCATCCAACAATTCGGGGCGCCAGTGCCCCTTGGCTGGGACGGTGGCACGATGCCAGAAGGCCTCGAAGAGCATCCGGTTGCGGGTGTTGAGTATGCGTGGGCCGAGGCCTACTGCGTGGCCCTTGGCAAGCGGTTGCCAACAGAAGTCGAATGGGAAGTTGCGGCCCGAGGCCCGGCTGGCACGCTCTATCCGTCTGGTGATAGCCCAGAGGGCCTCGACCTTGACTTGCCAGGCACTCGCCCGGTCGGCTCCACCGCCGCGAACCTCAGCGGCTTTGGCGTGTTCGACACCGTTGGCAGCGTGTGGGAGTGGGTCAGCGAGCCTTATGTGGCGATCGATGAGGGCACAAGAGTGAGGCGCGGCGGCCAGTACGGCAGGGTCCGAGACGGCGCCGCCATGCGTCAAGCTGTTGACCCAACCGGCCAAGCCACCATCGTGGAAACAGGGCTCCGGTGCGCGGCCACCGAGGTTGATGAGTCAATCGCTGCCCTCCAGTTCGATGTTGAACACGAACGACCAGAAGCCGACGACGATCCCGGCGGCCCGACAGCGGCGGTGCCGGTTGACGGAACCGCCCTTGTCAACGAGTCATTCGAAAGCACCGACTCCGGCTTCGCCGATGTTGAGCAGGGAGCCTGGAGGGTTGGCTACCACGCCCCTTCCTGGTATCACCTGGAAGCCGCCCAACCGAACACCCAGATCATGTCGCTCGGCGGCTACAACCTGGCCGACGGAAACGTTGAGTTGTCTATCTACATCGACCGGGCCGACACCGACACCGGTCTGTATCGTTACGGCTTGGTATTCCGCTCCGGAGGGGCCCTGGTGGAGCCGCCACCGGGAATCTCTGGCCCGGGCAGGCCGGAGGTCTACTACGCATTTGTGGTCAACCCCCGCGCTGGTACCTGGGAGTTGCTGCACGAAGACGAACTGCCCCAGCGACCGAAGCTCTCCGGCCCGCTTCCTCCCATGAGGGTTAACGATCCAGACAATCCCGATGTGCTGGGGGCTGCTATGGACGGGTCGATCGTTCGACTGTCTGTGAACGGAGAAGAAGTTGGGGTTCTCGACACCGAGGGGTTCCACATCGACGCAGGCAATATGGGGCTCTACGCCGAGGCCTTCGACGAAACTTTCCTCCATGTCCATTTCGATCTGCTCACCGTCGACCAGAGTTAGTCAGAGCAATAGGAGGCTTCAGAAGATCGGGCTGCTGGTCTGCTAGCCAAAGTCGTACAACACCGTCGGGTTGGTAACCAGGATCTGGTTTCTAAGTTCTTCAGCTGGCGCATAGAGCGACAACAGGTCAAGCAATTCGCCTTCGTCTGGCATGACCTTCATATTGGGATGGGGCCAGTCTGTTCCCCACAGCACTCGGTCCGGTGCCGCGGCGATCAGCGCCGTCGCGAATGGGACAACATCTTCATACGGGGCAACCTTTCCCTCGGTCAACCGTTCGGCGCAGGAGATCTTCACCCAACATCTCTGGTCTTCGCCCAACAAATTCAGCAGTTGCTGGAACGGCTCCTGATCGATGCCGTTTCCTGCTGGGACTCTGGCCATGTGGTCGATCACGTATGGCACCGGCATAGCGTCAAGCAGGTTGGCGTGCGAAGGGAGATCCTTGGCATCAAAGTGCAGCACGATGTGCCAGCCCATCGGGGCCACCCGGTTCACCAACTTCCAGAACACTTCCAGGTCGGGGGCGCCGCCCAGGTGGGCAACAAAGTTGAATCGGGCAGCCCTCACGCCAGCATCGTGGAGCAAACCCAGGTCGGTGTCGGTGAATGTCTGGTCGATCATGGCGACACCTGCGTAGCGACCGGCGCCCCGCTTCAGGGCGGCAACCATTGCCGAGTTGTCGAAGCCATGACAGCTGGCCTGCACAAACACTGCCCGTTCGAGGCCGAGACGATCCTGCAGCCGTTCGAATTCCTCAATGCCAGAATCGGGTGGTGTGTAACTCCGATTTGGCGAGAAGGGGAAGTTCTGGGCCGGTCCGAAGATGTGGCAATGGGCATCGCACGCCAACGGCGGCGGCACAAAACTGTTTGGTTTGGACGCCACTGGGATGGGCCCGGGAACCGTTGGAGTGGGGGGAGTTGCGTGCGGCGGGTTGGCAGCGGTCATGGTTTGAGAGTAAGCCCCCTCTGGTCTCATAGCTGGCTGTCGTTGGCGAGGGGGTGCAACGGGTCATTACGCTCGACAATCTGATGATCGACTTGAACTTGTGATGCGTTGATGTCGGCTCCTCAGATCATCCGAAACTACATGATTCTTGCCGCCCTTTACACCCTGGCCGCGTCTCTGATCTGGAGCGTCAACACACTCTTCTTGTCAGACGCTGGTCCTAGCATCGGGCAGGGGGCGTCGGCTGTCAGCGCAGCGGCCGGGATGACCATTGGACGGTGGGGTTGGTGGACTGGCAACGGGCTGTGGGCGCTCTACAGGTCAAGTCTCGTAGTCGTCGTGACGGCGCAGCCACGACGTCGAGAATTCGAGGTCGTCTTCGTCTCGGCCCTTCGGTGTTAGGTCAAGGATTTGGTAGGCAGCGTTGAAGATGTCGACCCCGCGGGCAAACGTGGAGTAGGTGTGAAAGATCTGGCCTTCAGCGTCGATGGCAAGAACGCTGAGCCCCTCTGACTCTTCGCTTGGCTGATCGACGGGGCTGAAGTTGTAGACCGCGTCTTGATCATGGCCCTCTGGGAATGAGACGCCGAAGTCCATGTTGAAATCAGAACCAAGCGATGAGACCCAATTGAAGTTCCAGCCCATCCGCTTCTTGTAGTTGTCGATGGCGGCCAGTGGTGCTCGCGAGGCCGCGACAAACGACGTGTCGCGGTTTGCCAGATGAGTCTGAGTTCCGTTGAAACTGTCGGCCCAGAACGAGCAACCGGCGCAGCCCTCGGGCCAATCTGGGCCCATCATGAAATGGTAGATTGCCAGTTGAGATCGCCCATCGAACAGCTCGGAAAGCGTTTGCTGTCCACCGCTGGTTTCGAAGATGTAGTCCTTCTCGATTTGGACCCAGGGCAGCGAGCGCCGCCGAACCGCAAGGGCATCCAGGCTACGGGTTAGCGCCTTTTCCTCTGCAAGCAACGCCTTCCGCTCCTTAAGCCAGGTTTGGCGATCAACAATTGTTGGGCCCGGTTTCATCGTTGTTGCTCTCCTATTGCGCGCCATCGAGTCCGAGGCGAAAACCCTACTCTGCCCGGTTCGACTTGATCTTCGATGGGCAGGCCCACGGCCCAGATGGCGGGACCACAAGACTTGGGATTGAACAGCGGTACGGTTCGGCGCAATGAATCGAGGATCGAGATGAGCAGGAACGCGTTCTATGACCAGGTCGACTCCACGCTTGCCGGGATTGCATCCGACGGGCTTTGGAAGGCTGAACGAACCATCACCTCGTCGCAGGGCGGGTCGGTTGAGGTGGCGTCGGCTGGTGAGGTGCTGAACTTCTGCGCCAACAACTACCTGGGCCTGGCCAACCACCCGTTGCTGGCAACCGCTGCTGCCGAGGCAATGGAGCAGTATGGATACGGGATGGCTTCGGTCCGCTTCATTTGCGGCACGCTAGACCTGCATCGCAAGCTTGAAGCCGATATCGCAAGTTTCCTGGGAACTGATGACTCCATCACATTCGCCGCCTGTTTCGACGCCAACGGAGGAGTTTTCGAGCCTCTGCTGGGCCCCGAAGACGCCATAATCTCAGATTCGCTGAATCACGCTTCCATCATCGACGGTGTTCGGCTTTGCAAGGCAAAGCGTTACCGATTCGCCACCCGCAACATGGCCGATCTCGAGGCCCAGCTTCGTCAGGCGCAAGCCGACGGGGCCCGCCACTGCCTGATTGTTACCGACGGCGTGTTCTCGATGGACGGCTACATCGCCGACTTGGCTTCCATCTGTGAACTGGCAGACAACTTCGATGCCCTGGTGATGGTCGACGACTGCCACGCCACTGGCATCATTGGCCCTGGCGGCAAGGGCACGCCAGCCTTGCACGGGGTTGAGGATCGGGTCGACATTGTCACCAGCACCCTTGGCAAGGCTCTTGGTGGAGGCATGGGCGGCTTCATAGCCGCTCGCCAGAATATTGTTGATCTGCTTCGCCAGCGAGCCAGGCCCTACCTGTTCTCGAACGCGCTGGCCCCCGGTTTGCTCGGAGGCGGAATTGCTTCGCTGCAACTGGTTACGGACGGAGACAATCTGAGAAGCAGGTTGGAAACCAACGCGGCTCGGTTCCGGGTCGCCATGACCGATGCCGGATTCGAGTTGGCGGGCGAGGGGCACCCAATCATTCCAGTGATGATCGGCGATGCAAGCCTGGCAACCAAGATGGCAGATGAGCTGCTTGGCCTTGGGGTGTATGTCACTGCATTCTCGTTTCCAGTCGTTCCCGTTGGCACCGCCCGAATTCGAACGCAGATGAACGCAGCCCACACCGAAGACGAAGTTGACCGAGCCATTGCTGCCTTTGTGGAAGCCGGTCAAAGCACGGGTGTACTGACCCGGTGAAAGCACTTGTGAAAACCAAGGCCCAGCCCGGCCTCTGGCTGGAAGATGTGCCAAAGCCCGAACCTGGCCCCAACGATGTTCTGGTGAAAGTGAGCCATGCCGCCATCTGTGGCACCGATCTCCACATCTACCGTTGGGATGAATGGGCCAAGCAGGCGGTGACGCCGCCAACTGTGATCGGCCATGAGTTCGTCGGCACAGTGGCTGAGGTTGGCGCTCAGGTTTCCAACCAAGAGGTAGGCAGCCGGGTGGCGGGGGAGGGCCACATCGTCTGTGGTCGCTGTCGCAACTGCCGCTCTGGCCACGGCCACCTCTGCCGCAGCACCATCGGGGTAGGGATAGATATCGATGGCGGCTTCGCCGAATACGTGGTGATCCCGGCCGCGAATGCCTACCCGGTTCCCGACTCGGTGTCGGATGAGGTGGCAGCAATTCTCGACCCGCTTGGCAACGCGGTGCACACGGCCCTGTCCTTTGATCTCGTCGGCGAAGACGTGTTAATCACCGGGGCCGGCCCAATCGGCCAGATGGCGGCCGCGGTGTGCCGCCATGCCGGGGCCCGCCACATTGTGGTTACCGACATCGAACAGGCCAGGCTTGATCTGGCCGCGCAGATGGGCGCAACTAGAGCGGTGCTGGCAAACCAGGCTGCCATCCGGGAAGCCATGGATGATCTTGGAATGCTTGAGGGGTTCGACGTTTGCCTCGAAATGTCCGGCAGCCCCGCCGCGCTGGCCGACATATTCGCCGTCGCCAACCATGGTGCAAGTGTTGCCCTCCTTGGCCTGTTCTCTGGCCCAGCCCAACTGGATGTGAACGAGGCAATCCTGAAGGGCCTCACCATGAAGGGGATCTACGGTCGCGAGATGTTCGACACCTGGTACAAGGCAACAGCGATGCTGGCCTCCGGGCTTGAAGTTGAGCCAGTGATCAGCCATCGAATGCCATTGGAGGATTTCCAGCAGGCCTTCACCGCCCTTCAGCAGGGCCAGGCAAGCAAAATCGTTCTGGAAGTTTCCTGAAACAAGGTACGGTTGCCGGAAGTGGAAATACAGCGTAAGGCAGCCCCTGATACAAACACGGGCACACCCAGAGACGCCTTAGCCCAGCCAGCATTCAGGCGCATCTACATTGCCTCGTTCATTTCAAACACCGGCCGCTGGATGCAAACCGCAGCCCTTGGTGTTCTGGCCTGGGAACTCACCGGTTCCTACGCCTTCCTGGGTCAGCTGATCTTCGCCCAACTCATCCCGCTGGCGTTTCTCAGCCTGCTTGGCGGAGCCCTTGCCGACACCGTCGACCGCAGGAAGCTGCTGCTTAGCACCCAGGTCTGGCAGATGCTCACCACCTTCGGGCTGGCCTACTTGGTTTCAACCGGAGATGTATCGCGGGGTTCGCTGGCGGGCTTGGTGTTCCTGATCGGCCTCGGCCAGGGAGTGTTCGCTCCAGCCTTCACCTCGATCTTGCCCAGCCTTGTTGGCCGAGAGAATCTGACCGCCGCGGTTTCTCTCAACTCGATGCAGATAAACGGCGCTCGGGTGATGGGCCCCGCCATTGGCGGCTGGCTAACAAGCCAGGTTGGGTTCACAGAGGTCTTTGTGATCAACGCCGTCAGCTATCTCGTCGTGATCGCGGCACTGGCAATCACTGCCCTCCCGCCGCCAACGGCGAAGAAGGCCAGCCTCTCAGACCGGATTCTTGGCGGCTTCCGAATTGCGTTCCGTCACCGGCCGGTTGGGCTGGCTTTGGCAACGATGTCGATGTTTTCGTTGTTCTCCCTGCCTTTCATTGGCCAGATGCCTGCCATCGCCGACGAGTTGCTGTCAATCGAACCCCGCAGCAGTGCATACGGCTATTTCTACGCCGCATTCGGACTCGGAGCCCTAATAGGGGCAGGCCTGGTCGGGACCTTCCTGCTTCGAGTGGCGAAAGGGCCGGTGGTTCGTATCACCCTCGGCGGCTTCGCGGTATCTCTAGCTCTCCTAGCGGTGAATCGATCCACCGCCCTGGGCTTTGTCCTGATCTTCCTGGTTGGCCTGTTCTACTTCACGCTTCCAACCACCCTCAACTCGTTCTGGCAGCAACACGTTGACGACACGGTTCGAGGCAGGGTTGCCGCCCTCTGGGTTCTGGCATTCGGGGGAACGGTGCCGGTGGCCAACCTG
>QIKW01000241.1 GCA_003231975.1 Acidimicrobiia bacterium | reverse complement strand
TACTGAACCTTGTAGCCGAACACGTCTTCCAGACCGGCCCGACCAACCGAAGTGAGTTCAAGGGCGCGACTTGACGGACGCGAGACAAACCAACGCTCGGCAACCATGAACTTAAGCAATCCCGCAGGCAGAACGCCTGCCAAATGGGGGCGACGCTCGCTCCAGTCCAGACAGCGACGCACCGTGGCCCGGCCCGAGCGTTGGGGCCCCGTTGGAAGGGACAGATCGTTGAAGAGTTCGTTGCCTGTTTCGGTCACCACAGGGACAACGCCCACAAACTCGATCACGTTCGCCTCAACTAAGCGATCAGTGAGCCCAACCGCAACGGTTCCCGCCAGATGGTCATAACACGTGCGAGCGAACGCCATGTCGGCTGGCACCTTCGTTGCTCTTCGAACCGTGCGACCCGTCCCGAACTCGAAGAGCGTTTCGAGCAGGTCGGCAACCTCGGCGTCTTTAAGTCGGTAATAGCGGTGTCGACCCTGGGGCTCGGTTGCCACCAGGCCGCCGTCAAGCAGCTTTGAAAGGTGCTCGCTTGCGGTTGAAGCTGCAACACCAACATGGCGCCGCAGCTCGGTAACGGTGTAGGCCCTGCCATCGAACATGGCATCAAGCAGCGCCACCCGCGTGGTGTCGCCAAGCAGCCTGCCCAATTCAACAACGTCTCGGCTTCCCATGTCTGGGATCGTAGGGAAGGAAGAGGTCGGCGCGCGCCGAAACCTTGGTGGGCCACACTTACCGGATGCCAGACACGATCACTATCAGCGGCGTGGCCAACGTTCAAGCCGCTCTTTCGGCACCCGAGTTGGTGCCGCCGCCGGGACCAGCCACGTTGTTGCCAGGGGCGACCGCAAACTTGCGCAACGCGATGGCCCGCTTCAGCGCCGGACCGAGCCATCGATTGCGCCGAGATTCTGTGGTGTCAGCTATCGACTCACTGCCTTCGGACTCGATCGAAGGCGTCGCGTTTGAACAAACACGATCCAAGCTTCTTGGTCGGCCGCTAGACGCTCTAACCGACCTGGGCTTTGTAGTTCCCACTGAAACCCTCGGCCGTTCCTTTGGTGTTGATGAGGCCGAACTGGACGCTCTCGTTGTTGATGTTGGGTTGGTGGCTTCGGTGATCGGCCGGGGCCAGCCTTCAGGTGCTGAGAGCGACGCGGCCGTCGAACGACTCCTTGCCAGATTCGCTAGCCACCCAAACGGGCCCGTCTCGGCCGCTTCTGCGCTCTATCAAAACTACGACGCAACCGCCGCCCTCCTTAGCGTCACGCTCCTGGCCCGCCATCTCAAGAAACCTCGCCGAAGCGCTCTGGTCAGAACGGTTCGGATCGCAATAGCAGACACAACGATTGGGGATGTCTCAGTCCCAGTCGGAAGCTCGGTGTTCCTGAACCTTGACCACGCTGACTTGCAGTTCGGATCCGGGCCGCACCAATGCCCCGGCCGCAACATTGCCGAGGCAATTGTGTCCGGCATTGTTGCGGCCATCGAACTAGGCGGCTACCGATTGCTGGCTAACCAGATCAGCTACGACAGCACCGGCCGACCGCTAGGCCTACCCATGGCAAGAATCTGAGCTCAGTCGTGAGCTGGCTCTTCGGTGGTGGGCGGCGTTTCGTCGTGCCCCGGCTCAGCTTCGCCCGCCTCTGCGTCCTCATCGTGGGGTTCCCCTTCGGCGCCTATCATGTCTCGCCAGTCCGGCCGATCAGGTGCGTTTTCCTCCAATGACCGGAGGAAGGTGGTGACGGCATTGATCTGCTGTGAGGTGAGAAAGCCCCCGAAATCCAACGAGTAGGCAGACATTTCGGTGCCTGGAATACCGTGGGCAATGAGCGAGGAAATCTGTTCGTTGGTAGCTGCTTCCAGGAACTGCTTGGAGTTCAGGGCAGGGGCATCTACACCCTGGCCGGCGGCCCCATGACAGGATGCGCAGCTGGCCTGAAATATCTCTTCACCCTGACTAGCCAATGAGGCCTGAAGATTGGCCCGCGCCTCTTCGCGGCCAACGGGCTCGTACAACCGGTAGAAGGGAAACATCAGCGCGAACAACGCAGTCAGCCCGACGCCGACGGCCATCCAGCGTGTCGTCGATTTCTCAAGTTCGTCATCGTGCTTGCGTTGTGGCATTTGCTACCCCTCGCCACCTTCAAGGCATTCGGGCCCTATTGGCGGCTCGTCGATTGACTCGTCGCCAGGGGCGTCTCCGTTTGTGATCGAAGCGGTGTCGACCACTATCAGCCCGCTCTCGACCGTTGTGGAATAGTGGTCCATGCCCCGAGGGGCGGGGCCCCGCCGGTACTCGCCCACCCGATTGAACACCGATCCGTGGCAAGGGCATTCGAACTGAGCAGACGTGTCACACCAGGGAACCTTGCAGCCAAGGTGCGGGCAGCGCCACCACAGCGCAACGACCTCGTCCTCAACCCGGGTGAGATAGCCGCTTATTTCGCGGATCTCAAGAACGCCGCTGCTTGGCACCTCGTCCGGGCTGACAGTACGAACTGGGCCGGCCCCAACGCTGGCCTTTGGCTTCAATACATCCCACGTGGTCCAGGTGCCAGCAGCCGCCACCAAGCCAGCAGACCAACTCCAGAGCCGAGAAAGAAATTTGCGACGGTCATATTGCTGGCTCACAGCACTCCGTACCATTCCTGCCAAGGCCACACCCAGGACCAGCTTGGCCCTCGGAAGGCGAATCCAATTATTGTTAGGGCAATCCACACCACGATGAAGATCGTGAATGTTGCAACCGCAACCTTGCGTCGACCTGGCGAGGTTGCCTCGTTGCGATCTATGTAGGGCAAGGCAACCAGGCCGATAATGATGGCCCCTGGAACCAATACCCCGGCCACCATCGGATGGAATTGGGCCAGCAGTTCCTGAAGGGCGATGAAGTACCACGGCGCCTTTTCCGGATTCGGTGTAACCGTGGGATTCGCAATGTCGCGAAGCGGCGCATCGAACAGAACTGCGAGGATCAGCACCAGCAACAGCACGGCAACAGAAACCACCGCGTGGCGCACCAGCAGGTGGGGCCAGACCATGACCGAATCATCTTGCTGCGGGTCCTTGCGTTCACCAACCGGAGGGCGGCCTGGAACGATTCCCAGCACTCGACGTTCACCAACTATCTGTGGCTCTTGGTTGCTCATGCCCGGCCCTCCTGGGGCTGGCTGAGCATCGCGTCCTTGCGCCAGCGCCACAGGTGAAACATCAACAGAATTACCATTGCCCCGGGCAGCACGGCCACGTGCAGCACATAGAAGCGGATCAGGGTGGCCGATCCCACCTGGTCGCCCGCTATCAGTGTGGCCTGCACCTGGGCTCCCATCCAGGGCACAAACGCGGCCATCGATGCGCCAACCGTGATGGCCCAATAGGCCAGTTGATCCCACGGCAGCAGGTAGCCGGTGAACGACATCAGCATTGTGAGAACCAACAGCACCACGCCGATTACCCAGTTGAACTCTCGGGGCGGTTTGTAGGCCCCGCGATAGAACATTCGGCTCATGTGAGCGGCCACTGCCAGCACCATCAGATGGGCAGACCAGCGGTGAACATTCCGGATGAACTGACCGAAGGCAACACTGGTTTGCAGGTTCTGGATGTCTCCGTAGGCGGTGGCTGGCGACGGAACGTAGAAGAACATTAGGTACATGCCGGAAACAAACAACGATCCGAACAGCACCATTGAAGTCACACCCAAGAACCACGAGTAGCGAAAGTTCAGTTCCTGGCGGCGAACCTTTACCGGATAGATGTGCAGCAAGAAGCTGGCCCAGTGTTTGGTTGCCCGATCACGATCGGTAACCACATCCGGTGACCGTGAGATCGACCGGCCCACAGTGGAGCGGCGAATCCGTTGACCAATGCTCATGCTTTCACTCCCATCTCGACCGGAACCCCAACCCCAGACCAGACCCCCATGGTCAACGCCCTTGGCGGGCAGCGTTCGATGCACAGCCCACAACGAATGCAGGCCCGCTCATCCAGAGTGAGGGCCGTGCCACCAACGATTTCGGGATCTACCTCGGCTGACGGAACCAACGCAATCAAGTCCAGCGGGCATACATCGGCGCACAGCCCGCACAGCACACACTCATCAACATCAAGAATTATGTTTTCAAAACAGCGCAGACAGCGGCGGGCTTCACATCGAGCTTGTTCTTCTGTGAAGCCGGTTTCAACCTCGGCGAGGCCGATTCGACGGTCAGTTGCAATGGTTGGCACGTCAACCCTGGGCAACCGGTCATAGTCATCGTCGATCCGGTGGAACTGCTCCAATTCGATCATTGACCCGCTCTGATAAGCCAAGCTTGCTCCGCCAAGCGCCTCGTGAATGTTGGCTGCCACTCGCCTGCCGTCTGCGATGGCTTCAATAAGAGTGCGGGGTCCGTGGGCCGCGTCACCACCGGCCCACACCTTCGGCAATGACGTAGTTAGGGAGTCGCCAACCCCAATTGTTCCTCTGGGGCTGAGTTTGGGGCCGTCGGCCCCGAGAGCGGCGGTGTCAACCGCTTGGCCAACAGCCAAAACGACGGTGTCAGCTTCGATAATTCTGACGTCGCCATCATCGAACACCGGAGCGAATCGACCGTCATCATCGAATACCGAAATCACGCCAACTGTCTCAACACCGGTGACCCGACCGTCCTTCACAACCAGACGCTTAGGCCCTCTCCCGTTGATGAAGCCGATGTTCTCAGCCGCTGCCTCTTCAACTTCGAACGGGGAAGCAGGCATTTCGTTGCGGGCCTCAAGAGACATCACGGTTACTTCTCTTGCCCCGGATCGAACCGCAGTTCGCGCCACGTCAAGGGCCTCAGCCAAAGACCCGCGGCCTGCTGTTCTGGCTTCAGCCAGTTCGCTGTAGACATCGGCCCGCACGGCGGTGCGGGCCACATCCATGGCAACGTCTCCGCCCCCGATCACCAGGATCCGATCGCCAACGTCAACTTTGAAACCACGGTTCACATTGATCAGGTACTCAATGGCCCGCAGCACGCCATCCGCCTCATGACCTTCTATGTCGAGCCCACGGCCGAGCGTGGCTCCAATGGCCAGGAAGACTGCGTCATGGTCTTCTTGCAGCGACTCGAGCGTGATATCACGGCCAAGCTGAGTATTGAATCGAACCTCAACGCCGGTGCCGATGATCATGTCGATCTCTTTGCGAATCAGCTCTCGGTCAAGCCGATATTCCGGAATTCCCAACCACATCATTCCGCCAAGCCGGTCGGTGGCTTCATAGATCGTGACCTGATACCCATGCCGACGCAGGTCGTGTGCGGCGGACAAACCTGCCGGGCCTCCACCAACAATTCCGATGCTTTCTTTCAGCTCAACTGGTGGTGGGGCCGCAAAGGAACCGAGCGCTCCCTTGGGCCCGGCTTCTACTCCATGTCGTTCTGTCACAAAACGTTTCAGTGCACGAATCGCAACTGGTTCGTCTATCTCGCCTCGCCGACAGGCGTCTTCACACGGCGCAGCACAAACCCGTCCACACACCGAGGCAAACGGGTTTGGGAGCCGGGCGGTTAGATATGCCAGTTCATCGTCGCCATCAGCTATGGCGGCGACATAAACCCCGGCATTGGTGTGAACCGGGCAGGCGGCCAGGCAAGGAATGTTCGAATCGAAGAAGGCCAGTTTCTCCATCAGATCCAGCCACGCTTTTGAGCCGAGCGAAGCCCAACGATCCCCGCCCCCAATGCCGCCCCCCAGATTGTGGTAACTGCCGCGTCTTGAAGCCACTGGCTGGACGACGCCACCGCGCTAAGTCGAAGCACTCTGGAAGGTAGCCAAACCGTGAGCAACACAAAGTACGCGAAGATTCCCAAACCGATCAGGTAGGCCTTCGGCCAGGTGATAGAGCTGGCCTGGGATGGCTTAGGCCGCTCGGAGGCGACCTCGATCTCGGAGTCTTTCCTGCCAACTTGCGGATCGGACTGTTCTGTATCAGACACGCTTCACCCCCTCTACCCGCCAAATTAGGTAGTCACAATGAGGCTCAATTTCGCACCGAGATCGTTGTGATCGTATGCGATCCACCGAGCAGAGTCCAGAAGAGTCGAGTCCAAAGGATCTGAAACTCATCACGCGTTTGGTCCAACGAGCAGCTCTTCTGGCCCTGCCAACGAGCAATGACACTCAAGGTGGTCCAGCAGTCGGCTCAGGCTGGCCGTTGCCAAACACATGGTGCTGTCTGCTGCCCCGTAGTACATCTGAAGGGTCTCTCCGTCGTCTTCCAGCAACCAGCCACAGGGAAACACAACTCCTGGCACATCACCAGTTAACTCATACGGGGCCTGAGGGCCGAACACCCACTCTGTGCCGCGTCGCAAGAGCCTTGTTGGGTCATCCCGATCAAGCAGCGCCAACCCAAGACGGTAGATGGATCCAGAGGCCGTTGTTCGCACCCCGTGGTAACAGATCAGCCACCCATGCGCGGTCTCCAGCGGCGGGGGGCCAAGCCCGATCTTGTTGGCGTCCCACCAGCCGCCGCGTCTGGCGGGAACCAGAATGGCGGCATCACCCCAATGACGAAGATCAGGGCTCCAAGACAACCAAATGTGAGCGCCGTGCTCTTGGGCTGCGGGAGCCGGGCGATGGATAAGTGCCCAGCGGCCGTTGAACATCCTCGGGAAGATCGCAGCATCTTTGTCTTCTGGAGGCTGGAGAACGCCCTGCCTTTCGAAGGAAACGAAGTCTCTGGTCACAGCCAGGCACACCATGGGGCCACCAATCCCAAAGCCTGTGTAGACAATGAAGTACTCATCGCCAACCAGGGTGATCCGAGGATCCTCGATACCCCATCGTTCGGCAAACGAATCGGGGTCGGGGGTCATTCGCCGGTCCCAGTCAATCTCCCAGTTGTCAACCCCGTTCTGGCTTTTCGCAACAACCAGGCTGGACAGCCCAGTCCGGTCCTCAACGCGCACTAGCAGCAAGGTCTGGCCCTCGAACCGGACAACTCCCGCGTTCAGTACAGCATTTACCATGCGAGGAAAGTCCTCCCCCCGCAGGATCGGGTTCTGAGCCGAACGTACGAAGATCTCTCGCGAGCCGCAATCAATTTCTGTCATACCAAGTCTCCTTCCTTGGAATCGCTTCACCCGCTGGGGCAATGGTCGATGGGGAACCATCCAATGGCTGTCGTGCTCGGCGGCCCATACTTTCTGGATGCCGACAGTGACCACGACCAACACCTCGCCGCTCGTCGAGCGACTTCTGCCTCAGCCGTTGGTGCGCTCGGATGCAGTTCCCGGTTACGGCGCTGTTTTCAACGCTGGCTTGTTGCATCACGACGGCCTCTTTCATCTCTTCGCCCGGGGGGTGCGCACCGGCTATCGCCGCAATCGAGGGACAGGCCCTCGGTTCTCCAACTACATCTCCGACATCTTGGTTTTCACCAGCGAAGACGGATGCAGTTATGACTTCGGGTACCAACTGGCGTTGGCCGGTGATCACGGTGTTGCGTGCTACGAAGACCCTCGGATTCAGTGGGTCACCAGCCAAGGCGCCGAGCATCTCGTTATGACTTACACCAACCTGCCGCCCTCTGAGTCTGGGCTGCCCTGGAGAATCGGCGCTCACTACCTCCACTACGTAGACGATCAGTTTGTGCTGGATGAAGGGGGCGGCGGGCTGCTTGGGCCCGACGGCGTTGAGAACAAAGATGCTGTGATCGAGACTCCTCATGGCCTGTTGTTGTTCTTCCACGAGCGAAACGCCAGTGGCGCCTACACCATGAAAGCAGCCCTGCTCGACAACAAAACCGGCGCGGTTGTTGCTCAGCTCGACCAACCAATTATGGAACCCAACCTTGAGTGGGAGCGTCGGGGTGACGTAGACGAGGTTGTGTTCGTGCAAGGGGTCCATCGCCTGACCGAGGACGCTCTGTACCTGGTGTACGGCGCGGCCGACAGCCACGTGGGGGGAGCAAAGGTTCACCAGGGCCCACTGCTGGATGCTCTTTGGGCCCAAGCCTCTCATAACGGCCCCGCCAGCTGAAACTGATTGAAGAAACGGTAGCCAACCAACCTCACTGCCAGCACAGCTAACTGAGACTCAGCTCCCTGGTTCTGGTTAACAGACTTGGGCTCCAGCCCGTCATAGCAGCCACCCGTTACTTGATCGACCATGGACAGCTGTACGTCGTTGTGTCCGTCAAACCAGTTGATCGCTCGCTCCACAGCCCAGGCGAAAGTGGCGCCTGGAGTTACCCTCATCGCAACCAGCGCCGCCTCTGCCATTGCCCAAGCCTCAACCGGTTGCTGATCGAACGCCGGCTGAGGGCCGCCTGGGCCCCGGCCTCCAACGGGCACGAAGCTGAACCGATCCTCTAGCGATTCGACCGATATCAACCATCGCAACAAAGATGCGCCGTCTTCAACGGCCTGGGAGTCACCAAGCAGCTCACCCAACTCGATCAAGGAGCGAGGCAGCAGTGCGTTCTCGTAGGCCAACCTGCCCTCTGGCCAAGGCCAGGCCTTGTTGAGCCTGGGACGTGGTAGATCTGCAAGCGCGTCGGCTGCCAGCGTTCGCGCCCCTCGATGGTTCGGCTCGGCGACAAGGAGGGCGCTGGCTCCGAGCGCGGCATTCGCGGTTGCTCTCCAGGAATCCGAGCGCCACATGTGCACCTGGTTGAAAAAAGCGCGCGCCGCGCGCCGGAGGCTTGGGCTCGGACCAGTGGCAGCGGCAGTACCGATCCCACGCAGGGCTCGACCATTGGCGTCGTCGCTTGTGGCGTCGTCGGTCCAATGGTTGTCGCCTCGAAGTCGGAGTTTGAACACGCCTGATCCGACATGGGCGTTGCGCAGGAAGGTCAGGTAGCGCCAAGCGAGTAGCGCCGCATCGGTTCCCCCAACTTCGCAGACCAGGCCAAGCGCCCTGCCGTTGTCATCGGTGCAGTAGCCATAGCCGGTTCGTGGCACCGCGTACCAAGCGTGCTCCACGAGGCCGGTGCGATCGGTTAGTCGGTTGAGCGGCGATAACAACGGGTGTTCCGGTGGAGCCGACATCTCAGACCGATACCAGGCTGCCAGCAACCAGCCGGACCTTCGTCAAATACTCCTGGCCAACCGTTGGCCACAACAATGGAACGGCTTCAACTCGAGCCGCCTCTCGCATTCGCAGGCGGCACTGGTCGTTGCCAAGAATCTCACTTAGGGCGTCTGCGATAGCCGCAGGATCTGTATGGGGCACCACGATTCCGGCGCCGTTGCCAAGAATCTCAACCGCATGGGGGAAGGCGGTTGCCACCACTGGCCTGAGAGAAGCGATCGCTTCGACCAGCACCCCCGAAGTCACTTGATCCGGATTGTCATAGGGAAGCAGAACCACGGTGGCGCTGCGGATCATGGCCCGCAGCGAGACCCAACTCCGATAAGACGCATCCAGGATCAAATGATCACCAACGCCCAGATCCTCAGCAAGCGCTTTCAACTGTTGGCGGTAGCTCTCGCCCTCCATCCGCAACACGTTTGGGTGGGTCCGGCCTGCCACCACGTAAGTGGGCACGTCCCTGCCGCTTCTTGACAACAACCCCAGGGCACGAATTGCCTGCTCGATTCCCTTTCCAGGTCCAATCAAGCCCCACGTGAGAACAAAGGGCTCGTCTTTGGCGTGGCGAGGTGACGGGTCTCCAAAGTTTGCCGCAGCACCGTGAGGAATCACCGTCACACTACGGGGATCTACGTCTTGGCTGGCCAGCAGGCGGTTGTACGCTGCGTGGCTCTGCACCACGGCTAGGTCGGCAGCGCCTACTAGCAGGTCGACGATGTCTCGCTGCCTGGGTGTCGGCGCCAGAAGCACCGTGTGCAAGACAACAATCACCGGAACCGAACAAGACCGCACAAACTCAACGACCTCGTCGCCGTCGGTGCCACCGAAGATCCCGAACTCGTGTTGCAGGATCACACAGTCGTAGCGATCGGCCACCTCGACAGCAGCCAGAAGCGATGCTGAGTCTCCCCGCCTCCATTCGCCAACAACACCCTTGGAGAGGTGATCCGACGGCTGGTCTACAAGTCGGATCACCTCGCCAGAAACCCGTGGTTGAGTGGCCGCGTCCCGGGTTGACTGCGCGCACTCAACCACGGCGTCTCGCAACGACTTGGTGAAGGTTGCTATCCCACATGCCGTTGGTGGAAACGTCCCAACAAAGGCGATCTGGAAATCTCGGCAACTCATCTCGGCCTCTCTTGAACACCATCGGCTTCGGTTGCCGATCGCCACGACTGAACCGAGGCGACCGACTCCCAAGAGTTGGTATATCCCAGTAGTTGGATGGCGAGTAGGGCCCTACGTCACTCGGTTCCTCCTCTCGGCAAGCAGAACGTCTCGGCCAGGCCCAGCCGGGTGACTAACCCTGAACGATCACCGTTGCGGTCATCGACGGGTGAATCTCGCAGAAGTAGGTGAACGTGCCTTCGGTGTCAAAGGTGATCTGGGCGGCAGCCCCACCGCCGACCGGAGAGGCGAAGGAACCGTCATCAGCAGTGACCGTGTGGGCGGCTGAGTCTTTGTTGTCGAAAGTGACGGTTGTTCCCTTGGCCACTGTGAGAGTGGACGTGGCGAAGGCGAAGCCTTCGATGGCCACTGTGTCAGCGGCACCGGTTGCAGCAGGGGCCGGTCCGGCATTGGTTCCAGTGTCGCCAGCTTCTGAGTTCCCGCAGGCTGCGAGCAGTAGACCGGCTATTGCGATGCTTGCTGTGAGCTTCTTCATCTTAATCATCCCCTTCAGGATTTCGTGTCTGTCAATCAGTGTCACGAAGCAGTACGAAGCCCGTCCCGGATCGGTTCCAAGAAATCTGAGATTCTCAGGGGGCGGCACGACATGCAACCCAGACCAGCAGTAACAGGCCGAGCGCAGTCAGTTCAGCTTGATTGACAGTCTTGATCACGCTCGGGATGTCTGCCGGGGTGGGCCTTCGCCCCGAGCCAAGGGTTGGCCGATTGCTAACCGTTGTGCCATAACGCAGCGGGCCGCCAAGCTCCAGCCCGAGCGAAGTGGCAACCGCGGTTTCGGCCACACCCGCATTGGGTGACGGGTGGGCGGGGGCGTAGCGCCGAACCGAGGCAAGAATGTCTTTGGCGCGGGTTGGGCTCTGAGCCGCCACCAGAAGAGCGAAGATCCTGGCTGGGACGTAGTTGGCAACATCGTCAAGTCGAGCTGCGGCCCAACCAAAATTCTTGTATCGGCTGCTGCGGTGACCAACCATGGCGTCCATCGTGTTCACGGCGCGATAGGCCGCCGCTCCGGGGGCTCCGCCAACAACGGCCCAGAACACGGGAGCTATCACGGCGTCAACCGCGTTCTCGGCCAGCGACTCAGCTACGGCTGCGGCAATTCCCGATGAATCAAGTTCGGATGGATCACGCCCGACGAGTGATGGCAACTCTAAACGGGCTGCCACCAAGTCTCCCGAGGCTGCGGTTTCAGCGATGGCCCTGGCAACCGAACGCAGCTCGCTGCCAGCAACCGAGACCGCAACCGCAACGGCCGTTGACCGGACAACAAGTCCCGCCGCCGCACCGGCGCCAACGCCAACCGCCGCGTAAACGGTCCCGGGCTTGCGCAAATCGGCCCACAACGATGCCTCCACTCGCTTCATGCCAGAGCCAAACCAGGCGACCGGGTGAAACTTGTTTGGCGGCTCGCCAAACAACCGGTCAGCAACCAGGCCAGCCGCGATTCCCAAGCAGCGCACTCGCACTGTCCCTCTCACTGTCACTGGCCTGTGGCAACACTGAGCCCAACGACAAGCAGAGCCGCCGTCTCACTGGCCACTATCACCGCTCCCAGAACGTCGCCGGTGAACCCCCCGATTTTCTTATTGGCCAGCCGCACGACCAGGGAGGCCGCGGCCACCCCAGCCAAAACCACAGCAACCCCAATCACTCCGTTCACTGCGATCAACAGGCCAAGAGACGGGATCAACCAGAGCGCCAACCAGCCGCTGGCCCCGCCCAGGAAAGCGCTGGCCAGGCCATCGCTCTCGGCGTAACTGGCAAAAGCTGGCACCACCACAACCAGGGTGCGGCTCATGGCCCAGATGGCAACGAACGAGACAGGCGCTACCTCGGGGTCAGCAAATACGGCCACCCTGGCAAGAAGCACGACGGCAACCACAGCGAAAGCAAAAACCCCAATTGTGGGCTCGGTCATCACTTGAAGGCGGCGGCTGCGTTCCATATGGGGCAACAGCCCGTCTGCACTGTCGGCCAGGCCGTCAAGATGAAGCGCCCCGGTTAGGGCCAGGTCGAACCCAAGAATCAGGACCCCAACCACCAGCGGGGGCCACAGCTGACTGGCGCCAAACGAGACGCCTGCGAGGGCGGCTCCTATCAGGGCCCCTACCACAGGGAACCACCAGAACGTTCGGTTGTTTGGTTCTCGGGCCCCACCAACAACTGTGAGGAAAGACACGGCCCTTAACACACGGCCCTTAGCAAGTTGGCCCCGTTCCCGGCTGAGGGGCGCCCAATTGCAGCGAACGGCCCGCAACGACGAACAGCACTCGCTGGGCTATGGCAGCAACTTGTTGGTTCAGCGTGCCAACAGCATCCACATAACGACGGCCTAGCTCGGTTGGTGGATGAACCGCTAGGCCGACCTCTTCGGATACAACGATGGTTGGCTCTGCTCGGCCCACTAGTGAGGCAATAAGTGAGCTTGAATCGACCACAAGGTTGGGATGAAGGCCAGCCCAGCTGCCAAGGGAATCAACCAGCGCGATCCCGCGGACTTCGTCAAGAATGCCGGGAAGCTGGCTGTGGGCCAAGCACTCAACGCTGGCCCACGATTCGGGGCGACGTTCGCGGTGAGCAGCTATTCGGGCAACATGTTCAGAGTCGCCAGGATCAACCGCAGCGGTTGCAACGTAAGTAACAGACAGACCCAGCGAGCCCGCCATGCTTGCGGCTGAATTTTCTGCCAGCACAGACTTCCCAGAGCGTGTGCCGCCAAGAAATAGAGTGATCATGCGCGGGCCGGGCTTTGCGGCTCGGCCATCGATGCCGATGCGACGGTTCGTGCCATGGTGGCACTGTACCCGTCGGTGATACATGGTCTAGAAGCTCTTGACCAAACAGTATGATCATATATGTGATTCCAATTGTGGAGCTGCTCGCCTACCTCGACCAGAAGCATGGAGCCCTAACCAAGAACGAGAAGGCGAAGGGACAAGCGTGGCTGGACGGCGTCGTCGCAGATCTGTCGAAGCAGACAACCTAACGTTGGTGCTCGATGCAGGTGCGATCATCGAGCGAGCCCTGATGTCACAGCATCAAAGGTTGCGTTTGCAATTCGTGAGCCCCAATGCGAGCGAGGCCCGCCAAAGCTGGCTGTATCTCTATCGGCCGGCCACACAACTGCGACTGCATCGCTGGCGGTTCCGGTCCCTGGAACTCCTAGTTCAAATAGGGCCTGGGATTTTGCCTCGGTTGCGGTGATAACCGCGTTCACAGCCGCCGCCGGGTCCAGCCCAGCTGGCAATTGCACAACGAGGTTGATCGTGCCGGGAGCCCACGGCTTTGCGCACTCGATCTTGTCGGCCGCCCAAGTTGGCTGGCTTATCCCAACCGTGGCGTCAACCGTCACCCCATCACTTACCCCTCTTGTAGCCAGTGCCACATCTGCCGCGGTGAAGAAGGCAAGGCCACTACCAACAAGGTCAAGTTCACTAGCTATCTCAGAAGCATGGGCGTTGAGGTCAGTGCGTGAGTAGTTCACGGGAACGCCGATGTTCAACGCCCAGCCTCGTTTGCCCAGTCCCCCACCAACAGCAGCCGAAGCCAGGGAATTTCTGAGCCCAAGCCAGCGCCACACAAGCACACCGCGGTGTGAGTCGCCAGGCGCCACGAAGGTTGGCTGGGTTGTCACCGCGAAGCCATGCGGTCAAGGCCAAGCTCCAACCTGGCCAGCCCTTTAGCATCGGGCACCGCTATCCGAACGATCCCAGGAAGGCCGAAGCTGGTGCAGTCTCGCACTACGATCCCGTGGGGGGCCAGGCGCTCTCGCAAGCCGGGCGCCTGCACCAGTACCCAGGAAGCATCGGCGGCCTCAACCTCGAAGCCTCGGGTCACAAGTGCTTCGGCCAAGTCGTTCCTGGCCGCAGCAATGGCCTCAGACCAGCCGGTAAGGTCAGCTTGAGCCAGCATTTCAGGCAGTACCGCCAGGGCCAATGACCCAACCGACCAGGCGGGCTGGTGCCTGGCGAACCGGTCAACGTCGTCAGCAATCAAGTAGCCCAACCGCAAGCCGGGGCAGGCAAACACCTTCGTCAAGGAACCAACAACCACTCCAGTGGAATGTGTGGACCACTGGCCCGTTGCCATTGGGTAGAACGCTTCGTCCCAGACATCGGCCTCTTCGTCGCGCTTGGCCAGCTTTCCGCTGGGGTTGTGCGGGTTCGACCTCCAGATAGGCCCAGAAGGGCCACGAGGATGCAACCCAAACTCGGGCTCGCTTCGCACCTGGCCGCCAACGGCGTTCCGAACGAGAGAAATGGCCTCGCTGCCTCCGTTAGTTAACAACAAGCGATCAGGATCTACCCCGATCTCCTCTGCTAGCAGGCCGGTTGCCGCCCGTGGATCGGGGTAATTGCGGAGGCTGTCGAGTTGTTGTTTCACCATCGAACCAACATCTGGCGCAAACGGGTTGAGGCTCTGCGAGAGGTCAAGCATTTTGCTGGGATCCAGGCCGAACGCTTGAGCGATCAGGGGACCGTCACCACCGTGAAGGCCAGAATCAGGTAGGGCCGCAGCCATTTCGTTCTTGCCAAACAAGCTCTGCCTCCGAGGCCGCACAGCAGGTTAACTGTTGTGACGCAAAGCCCCCTCGGGCGCGGCCAACCAGAGCTGCATGGCGGCGAGGGTGCACCGGGCCGCGCCCTGGTTGACCTTAAGCGGAGTGAGCCACCGCTGGCCCCTCCGAACAGCCGGAGCATAAATTCGATGGAGTCTCAGTTGACATAGGACATAGGTCTTAGGACTCGTGGAACCGGGCGGGTGAGGGATCGCAGATGCCTCTACAGTTCCCCAGATGCCTTCGTTGCGTTCTGCCGCATGGTTCAACGATCCCGCCGACCCATTGATGACAGCGCATTACTTGGAGCGCTATGTCAACTACGGGCTCACGCGTGAAGAGCTTCAGTCTGGCAAGCCCATTATCGGGATCGCCCAGACCGGATCGGATTTGTCGCCGTGCAACCGTCACCACATTCAGTTGGCGCAGCGGGTGCGGGAAGGAATTCGTGAGGCTGGAGGAATTTGCTTTGAGTTTCCGGTCCACCCGATTCAAGAGACGGGGAAGCGGCCAACCGCGGCCCTCGACCGTAACCTTGCCTACCTTGGTCTGGTTGAGATTCTCCAGGGCTACCCAATCGATGGAGTTGTGCTGACCATCGGTTGTGACAAAACCACACCAGCCTGTCTGATGGCCGCAGCAACGGTGAACATTCCCGCCATAGCCTTGTCGGTCGGCCCGATGTTGAATGGCTGGTACCGCGGCGAACGCACAGGTTCTGGAACGATTGTGTGGAAGGCGAGAGAACTTCACGCCACCGGCGAGATCGACGATGCGGGATTCGCCGATCTTGTTGCCTCGTCAGCAACGTCAACCGGCTATTGCTCAACCATGGGCACAGCAACCACGATGAACTCGTTGGCCGAGGTTCTTGGCATGCAGCTCCCTGGGGCGGCCAGCATCCCCGCGCCATACAGAGAGCGGGGTCAGATGGCGTATCGCACCGGTTTGCGCATCGTTGAATTGGTACGAGAAGACCTTCGCCCCAGCGACGTAATGACCCGCGAAGCATTTGAGAACGCCATCGTTGTGAACTCCGCCATCGGCGGATCCACCAATGCGCCCATCCATCTCAACGCCATTGCTCGCCACCTCGGCGTGCCCCTTACCAACGACGACTGGCAGCACATCGGACTTGAGATTCCAATGCTGGTGAACATGCAGCCGGTTGGCGAATACCTGGGAGAGGACTACCACCACGCTGGCGGGGTGCCCGCTGTTGTGGCAGAGTTGATTGGCGCCGGGCTGCTCCCCCATCCCGATGCGATAACCGTGAACGCCAAAACGATCGGCCAGAACTGCCGGGCGGCAGAAAACTTCGATCCGCGGGTGATTCGACCCGTGTCTGACCCGTTGCTGACCAACGCCGGTTTTGTTCACCTCAGCGGCAATCTTTTCGACAGTGCCATCATGAAAACCTGCGGGGTCTCCGAAGAGTTCCGCAGCCGCTACCTGTCCAACCCCGACGACCCCGACGCCTTTGAAGGCAGGGCTGTGGTGTTTGAAGGGCCAGAGGACTACCACCAACGAATTGACGACGAGTCTCTGGGAATTGACGAGAACTCGATGCTGATCATCAGAGGAACCGGCCCTATTGGCTACCCGGGCGGGGCCGAAGTGGTGAACATGCAGCCGCCG
The DNA here is from genome assembly GCA_003231975.1 of Acidimicrobiia bacterium. Classification (GTDB taxonomy): domain Bacteria; phylum Actinomycetota; class Acidimicrobiia; order Acidimicrobiales; family SZUA-35; genus SZUA-35. The sequence continues at coordinate 668 of QIKW01000241.1, read as the reverse complement.
GCAGCTCTGTTAGTGCAGGGAATTCATTCTCTTCCCTGTATTGGCGACGGCAGGCAGTCTGGAACTTCCGCGTCACCGTCAATTCTGAATGCCTCGCCCGAGGCGGCGATTGGCGGTGGCTTGGCCTTGCTGAAAACCGGCGACCAAATCCGGATCGACTTGAGGGCGGGCTCGGCCAACATCCTGATTTCGGACGAGGAGCTGGCCAAGCGGGCCGAAGCCCTTGAAGCGACGGGTGGCTTCAAATACCCACCCAGCCATACGCCCTGGCAGGAGATCCAACGGGGCATGGTGGCCCAGTTCGATGAGGGCATGGTGCTGAAGCCAGCAGTTAAGTATCAGGACACTGCGCGCACATTCGGAACCCCCCGCAACAATCACTAGCAGGGCTTGGCCCTCAAACCTGCTTCTCTTGGGCCGATCTAAGGCGGGTACGTTCCTCTCTCAGCGGAAGACATAGCCGTGCTGAAAGCCGCCCTCAATAGGCCTTTTCTACCCAAACAGTGGAGTATCTGTGCCTATTGGCTCAGGTTGACCCCTTTCCGAGCCGAGATCTAGCCATGGATTCATTGAACCCTGGGATCTTCTGGTGATCGGCGGCAAGCCTCGAGGCGCGGTTCTTGTTGAGTACTCGCTGGTTCTGGTGATCCTGGTTTTGGCGGGAATCC
>QIKW01000096.1 GCA_003231975.1 Acidimicrobiia bacterium | reverse complement strand
GGGTTTGCCAGTTGACCTCGTCAGGCACGACTCCGGTTTCGAACTCGCCAGCGAACATCGCATCGAACCGCTCGTGGAGTTTGGGTATCAACCCGGGGTCGATCAACGAATCGACGATCGCGAAGCCGTCGCGATCGAACGACTCTTGGTCGGGCGCGATGAATCCGTTCATAATTCTGGGAGTCCCTGTACCGCGCAGCGCGGACCCACCTACCTCACCCCGCTGAAATCCGAAGAGCCGGTTTAGGGCAGCTTGACTTCGTAGATCGGTATCGGCTCACCGAAGCCCTTGAACTCTGCGCTTCCCAAGGGCATGAACGGCAACCCTTTGCCAAGGCAGAGTTGGCGAACAACATCCGAAACCAGAATCTGGCCCGGCTTTGCTCTGTCGCCAAGGCGAGCCGCCAGGGTTACCGACAGCCCGAAGAGGTCGGCGTGGTCCAAAATGGGTTCGCCAGCGTTAAGCCCCATTCGCAGACCCAGCGAGAATTCCGGTTCGGCGCGGTTGTGTTCCTCGATCCGTTTCTGAATCGCCAGTGCGCCCTGCACAGCCATTACGGCTGAGCCGAAGCTGGCCATCATCCCGTCGCCGGTGTGTTTGATCTCTGACCCGCCGTACTTTTTGAGAGCATCCCTCACTGCCCCGTTGTGGCGAAACAGGAGAGTTTGAAACTGTTCGTCGCCAAGCCGTCTTTGCATGTCGGTTGAATCGACCAGGTCGGTGAACAGGATCGTGACGATCCCGGGGTTGGCTGGCCGCTCGGTTGGCGTGGCAGTTGGTTGGGGGCTGGGTTGGGGTGACAGCGAGAGTTTCGCTTGCTCTGCAATTCGGATCAGCCGCGCCATTCCGAGCTGCCTACCGTCGGATAGGGCAGTCTCGAGCAGCCCATCGATCTCTGAGCTGTTGGAGGAGCCTCCGCCTGTCATCAATACCCGGGCGAAATCCAACCTGGTCCAGGCCAGGTATGCCCGGGCCCCCAGCCTGGCGTTCAGTCTGACCGCGAATTCGAAATGACGGCGGGCCTCGGCGTGGTTGCCAAGCATTGATGCCAGCAGTCCCAAGCTTCGGGCGACGGCGCCACAGCCTCCAACCCCGCGACCAATCACAACCACCCGATCCTTGCACGGCATCAGGGCGTCGTAGAGAATCTGGGCGTGCTCAACATCGCCCAATTCCCAGCAAACTTGAGCTAGGAAGTCAACGGTCATTAGCCAGTTGGCGTCTCGCGGAACGCTGTTGAGGCCGCTGGCAAGCACGTTCTCGTACTCGCCGCGAGCCTCGACGTTTCGATCAGATTCTCGATAGAGCAGGCCCAGCCCCGCCCGCCATGCAGGCAACGCAGGGAACCTGTCAACCACCGCCCGGAACTCGGTTTCGAGGCATCCCGCCTCGCCCCGGTGAATTGCAATAACAAATTTCTGAATCAGTGCAAATGGCTCGGCTAGCGGATCTTGGCTGTGTCGTCCGGCCATGAGGGCGGCGTCTGCCAGCTCCTCGGCCTGATCGAATTGACCGTACAGACAGGCTCGCATTGCCCTCAGTACGGCCGCAATCCATGAGTAGTGGGCCAGTTTGTATTGGGCCGCCAACTGGTCGAACGAATCGATTTCCTGGCTTAGTTCTCGGGCTTGGCCGGCCTCGAGGAGATCTACGATGTGGCGTAGGTGAGCCCCCAGAATCAGGTGCAGGTCTTCGCTGCCTGCAGTAAGACCCACGATTCGGGCCGACAGCTGGATTCGTTCCTGCACATCGCCCGGGCCGCGTAGGCCAGCATGATTGGTTCGCAGCACGCGGGCCAGAACAGCGGGGTCGCCCAGCCGCTCGGCCATGGCAACAGCGTCGTTGCTCAAAGTGTCGTTCTGGGTGGTGTCTTGTGAGAAATGGAGTTCCTGAGCCAGGCCGGCCATGGTTAGTGCCCGCTCGGGCGAGTCCTGGGTGTCAAGCAGCTCCTCGGCCCGACGAAGCAACTGAACCGCAAACCGGTCAACGACACCGCTTTCCAAACCCTCACCCGTGTAGGCGAGGGCGGCCTTGGCCAGCCGGGTGCCGTCTCCGCTTTGGTGGCTCAGTTTGGCTGCTTTGGCGAAACACTTGTTGGCTCGAGCCCGGTGCGCTCCGCTGGCCAGCGCCTCGCCGAGGCAAAGCATCAGGTCGATCTCGTCTTTGGTGCCCGCAGCTGGGCCGAGGCGAAGAACCTGAAGAGCGCGCTCGTACTGCTCAACGGCGCGGTCATAAGCCATTGACGCCACTGCTTGGTCTCCAGCCAAACGGGCAAGCTGCACCGCGGCAGGCGACTCTGCCCCGGCCAGGGCAGCCTCGGTGAAGTGGTAGGCCAGCTGGGCTGTGAGTTCTCCGTTGCCACGAAGCGTTGTCTCCTGCAAGACTTCGCCGACCCTGAGGTGGACCTTGGCCGTGATCTCCTTGCTGCCAGTTTGCCTCAGCGCCTCTCGAAACACCGAGTGGGTGAAGAGGAACTTGCCGGGGGACTCGACACTTACGATGTGGGCGTCAACGGCCTCATTAAGCAGCTTGTTTGTTTCGTTTGGCGAAAGACCGCCGATGGACCCCAGCGAGTCTGCGTCGAATTCGCGACCAAGGATTGCTCCCGTCTGGAGGAGTTCCTGGCACGGTGGAGACAGCCGCTCGATTCGCTGGCTCACAACATCCAACAGTGAGTCTGGAATGGTAATTGGTGAGCGCGAGTCCAAAGCTCGGCTGAGTGCAATGACGCCGTCTGCGACAGCCGAAGTCGAACCAAGGTGCTCGATCATCTCGATTGTAAAGAACGGGTTGCCGCCGGTGAACCGGTGAAGCGAGGCGGCGACGGCCTCTGTGCCGGGTGCTCGGCTGCCGAGCACGGAGACCAGGAGTTCAGACGTTTCAGAAACCGACAAGCCACCAAGCCTCATTTCGGTGGATGCCTGCTCTCGGATCAGCCTGCGGAACAGATCTTGGCTGTCTTGGTTTTCCACCGCGTTCGGGCGGTAGGACCCAACGATCAGAACTGGGAGCCGCGACAGCTCTCGGACCAGGTGAACCAGCAGGCTGAGCGTTGGAGTATCGGCCCAATGCAGATCTTCGAACACAAACACAAACGGTCGGGTGCGGGCCGCACTGTCAAAGAAACGTGTGACAGAGTCAAACAGTTGGAACTGGGCAAGCTCGGGCTCGCCGATGGAGGCCCGGTTTGGGGCGTCGTCGGCGAATCGAGCCAGCTCTGGCACGATCAGCGCAAGATCGGATGCGCCCACTTCCAGCCACTTCCGCAGCAGGTCTTCTGACTCGCCCGCTGCCAACCTGCGGATGGCTTGCACCCACGGCCAGTACGGGGGCGTTCCCTGATCTGGGTGGCTACGGCCGAAATAGGCCGGGATGGAGGGCTCCAAACCACGGGTGAACTGGTCAAGCAATGTGGTTTTCCCAATGCCCGGCTCGCCCGACACCAGGATCATGGAGCCGTAACCGTCGGATGCCCGATTCACGGCCCGCGCAAGCTCGCTCTGCTCTGCGCCGCGCCCGAGCGCTAAACGCTCGTGGCTGGTCATGAATCCTTCCCCTTGTTTCTAGCTAGATCAAGGTGATCGTAGTGTGAACCGGCGTCCGCGTCGAAGCCGATACGGAATGCGTCAGCCTCACAGCCAGATGATCCTGGCCGCCTACGTGGCGGCTGGTCTTTCCAGGCGGGCCACGATTGTTTGACTCAGCACTCTTGCCGGAGTTCTTTCGATTCGCTCACAGGCTCTGTGAAGCGCATGACCGTCTGCCAGCGAATCCAGGGGTGGCATCATGAATGTGACCCCAACCAGCCTGATGCCAGCTTTTGAAGCCAAGCTGTCCAGGTTTGCCTTGGTGAAGGCCCCGCAGTTCGAGATTCGGCTGTGGAGCGGCTTGATCCACGTGAGGCCGGGCATTGCGTAACTGGGAAGGCGGCGCGTGCCCAGCTTGATTCCGTGTTGTTCCAACGGCCAAAACCGGTTTGGGGTGGTGAGGTACAGAGAGCCTCCGGGCTTCAGCACTCTGGCAACTTCGGCAAGGGCGGCGGGCGGATCGCTCAAGTGCTCCAACACTTCGATCATGGTGGCAACGTCGAACGAGCCGTCTTCGAAGGTCATCTCGGTTACCGACTGAATGTGGAGCTGAACATTGTCTGGCTTGGTCTTGGCAAACAGGTCTAGTCGGTCAAGCTCTATGTCGATGGCGTCGACGCTTTCGAAGTTCTTGGCCAGACGCTTGGTGTATTCGCCTGTTGCGCAACCCACCTCAAGCAGCCTGCCTCCAGCCAGATCTCCCAGCCTCCGCATAGCGTCTATGCGCCTGCTTACGTTGCGCTCACCCCGGGCCGAGCCGTGAAGGGCCCCGATTGACCTAGCTTCGTCTGCCAGATTCTCAGCCACCCGTCTGCCAACGTTGCGGGTCTGGCCTGATGTGTTGCTTTCGCTCATCTAACCGCTCCTAGGCGAGATACCCGCATCAAGCTACTCGATGGCCCGACTGGCTGTTGTAGTTGTCCCTCCGGCGAGGTAGTCGCGGTTGTTGACCTTGGCTCCGCTTGGGTTCCTCGCTTTCAGGGCAGCCGGGGTAACGCGGCGCACGTCCCATGCCAAACCGGTGGCCTCAAGCAGGCGAATGAGATAGCCAGACAAGTCGATCTGCCACCACCGCAGGCCATGGAACGCAGAGTGGGGGAAGGCGTGGTGGTTGTTGTGCCAGCCGTCTCCCATTGCCAACACGCCCAGAAACCATAGGTTCCGGCTGTTGTCGTTGGTTTTGAATGGCTGGTTGCCGAACACATGCCCGATCGAGTTGACGCCCCAGCCAATGTGATGAACCAGGAAGATCCGAACGAATCCGCCCCACAACAAACCCGTCCAGCCGGCAACCGCAAAAGGAAGCAGCAACGAGAGTGCCAGCCACAGCGGGTACAGGCGGTTGAGTCGCACGATGTAGGGATCTCGCAACAGATCACGGGCGTACTTGTCGTAGTCGGGGTGAGAATCCATCTTCACCAGCCAGCCGAACTGGGCGTGAAGCAAACCGTCGGCCGGTCGGTGGGGGTCGCCTTCGGTGTCGGAAAGGGCGTGATGCCGTCGGTGCCCGGCCGCCCAGAAGATCGGGAGGCCTTCGGCTGCCATTGATCCCAGAACTATCAACACCGCTTCAACCACACGGTTGGTTCGGAAGCTGCGATGGACCAGGTAGCGATGGAAACCAACCGTTACACCCAGGAACGTTGGAAAGAACAGGCCAAGAAGCAGGGCGACCTCAACCCAGCCGATCGGGTTCTGCCATAACAATGCAACCGCAACGACGGTGCCAACAAAGGGAACTACCACGTGGAAGAACGCAACAATGGTTGCTCGGTTCGCATTTAGGCGCACAAACTCAGCAAGGCCAGAGCTCTGTTTGGTTTTTGGTGGAGCGGTGGTTGCCATTGGATCAGCCGAGTAGATCTTGGCGGGTTAGGGGCAGATGAGTGCGATTCTGCTCGTCTGGACGGCTGAAGAGGGACTGAGCCACCCCCAGACGGCCGTGGGTGAAGGCCCAGGAGCTAGACGCCAGGTAGAACCGCCAGGTGCGATAGGTGGGTTCGCCGACAACCTCGGCTATTTCGGCATGGTTCTCCTCAAGCCGGGCCCGCCAGGCATTCAGGGTTAGGGGATAGTGCTCTCGGATGCTTTCGAAGTCCCGCAACTCAAAGCCCGCTTCCTCGCCTCGAAGCACCATCTCGGGTTGCTTCGGAATCTCGCTGTCTGGGAAGATGTAGCGGTAGAAGAAGCTGGCTTCTTTCCACACAGACGACACGAACCGCTGGCGCAGTTTGCTGGTTGATGCGCCAATGCTGGTGTTTGTGATGCCGTGCACCAGAAAGAGGCCTCCGGGTTTTGTGGCTTCGAACGCCTTCTGGAAATAGAGCGGCAGGGGCTCATGGCCAACGTGTTCAACCATCCCAAGGCTTGCCACTTTGTCAAAGGTCATAGAGGGCGCCAACTCTCGGTAGTCCCGAAGTTCAACGGTGACCCGATCAGCCAAGCCCGCATCGGCTATCCGCTTTCGGGCCAGATCAACCTGCTCTTGGCTAAGTGTGATCCCAACGGCTGAGACCCCGTATTTCTCTGCCGCGTACTGGATCAGTGAGCCCCAGCCGCACCCAATATCAAGCAAACTCTCGCCAGGCTTCAGCCGAAGCTTCCGACAGACAAGGTCGAGCTTGGCCTCTTGGGCCTCGTCCAGGGTTTTGGTTTCGTCCTCGAAGTAGGCACACGAGTAAACCATTCGTTCGTCAAGCCAGTAGGTCCAGAAATCGTTGCCGATGTCGTAGTGGTAGCGAACCGCAATTCCATCCCGATCTGCAGAATGGATTTCGCCCTCCAGCCCGATCTCACGAAGCGGCCGCTCGGCGGCGTCGCCAGACTTGGGAAGCCTCAGCAGTGAAGCCTCCAACTTCGCCAACTTGACGGGCGAGCTAAGCCTGTCAATCAGCAACTCCGATAGGCCAGGGGCCAGCTCGATTTGGCCCTCAAGGTCGAAATCCCCCCTGATGAATGCCTCGCCAATTGCCAGTTCGGATGGGGGCAGAAACATCCTGCGAAGCGCCCCCGGATGATTGAAAACCACGGTGAACGCTGCTTGACCTGGCGGCGAGATCAGCTTGCCGTCCCACAACCTGATGGCAAAGTCACGGTCGTTGACCGGCCCGAACAGCTGCTCGATGATTCGTTCGGCGCGAACTGCGGCGGTGCCAGGCATTTGGACTCTCCGAGGTGATTGCCGGCTCATCGATGGCCAGCGGATGAGGTTTCAGGTCGCCCGTCGGCTCCGACCCTACCGGGCCGAAGCGGCGGCTTGTTGGCCGCATCGAAGGCCGGTTGCATAACATGCGGGGGTGAACCGTTCACCCGAAACGATCGCCTCGCTTGCTGCTGATCTTGCCTCCGGCCGAACCACGGCCCGTTGGCTGGTGGAAGCTGCGCTTGACCGCATCGAAAACCCGCAGGGAGAGGGCCACAAAGCGTTTCTTGTGGTGGCATCCGAGCGGGCCAGAGCCGAGGCAGAGGCCACCGACCAACTGCGCGCTGCTGGGGCTCCGGTTCAGCGGTTCGCGGGAATCCCAATTGCGGTGAAGGACCTGTTCGACGTGGCGACCGAAATTACCACCGCGGGGTCGCTGACTTTGGCCGACAGCTCTCCGGCGCTCAACGATGCGACAGTCGTTGCGAGGCTGCGGGCCGCGGGGTTCATCGTGATGGGGCGCACAAATATGACCGAGTTCGCCTTCTCCGGCCTTGGGCTCAACCCGCATTTCGATGCCCCGGCCAGCCCATGGGACCGGTCGGTTGGTCGCATTCCCGGTGGCTCTTCGTCTGGCTCTGCGGTTGCTGTTGCCGATGGAATGGTGGCGGTGGGCCTTGGCACCGACACAGGCGGTTCATGTCGAATCCCAGCTGCTTTTTGCAGCGTTGTCGGCTTTAAGCCAACGGCCCGGCGGGTTCCGATGGCAGGTACTTTCCCTCTGTCACCGTCGCTTGACTCGGTAGGGCCGCTGGCCAGAAGCGTTCAGTGCTGCGCCACGGTCGACCACATCCTGGCCGGTGGTGACGGCTCTGTTCAGATTGAGCCAATGACTGTTGACAAGCTGCGCCTGGCTGCCATAACCGACTTTGTGCTTGACGATCTTGGCCCGTCGGTTTCCTCGGCGTACCACCGGGCGCTTTCCACTCTGCGGTCCGCCGGTGTCGAAGTGGTTGAGGTGGAATTTCCCGAGCTGGTCGAACTTCCCGCCATCAACGCCTCGGGGGGCCTGGCGCCATTCGAGGCATACCAAGTGCATCGGGAGCTGCTGGCAGCGGGAGGTGACAAGTATGACCCGCTGGTTCGGGAGCGCATCGAAGCTGGTGCGTTGGCATCTTCTGCCGACAACGCCGAAATTCTGAACGCCCGCAAACGCCTGATTCTGATGGCCGCTGAACGACTCAGGGGGTTTGATGCCTTCGTGTTGCCAACGGTTGCGGTGGTACCACCCACCTTCCAGTCGTTCGCCGAAGGAGGGGCCGACTACTACCGGCGGATGAACGGCCTTTGCCTGCGAAACACTGCGGTTGGGAACTTCCTCGACACCTGCTCGATCAGCCTTCCCCTCTCTCCAGTTGGGGCAGAACCCGCCGGATTGATGCTGATGGGTCGCCTTCTCGGCGACGACAACCTGTTTCAGGTGGCCAGCACCGTTGAAACACAGATCATGCAGGTCTGGTAGCAGCCTAGGGTGATCCGGTTCATCTATTTTGTGTGCGCGAGGAGGGACTTGAACCCTCACGTCCGTTAGGACACAGGAACCTGAATCCTGCGCGTCTGCCAATTCCGCCACTCGCGCGAGTGGAGATCAAACAGGCTACCTGGCCCGCCGCCCGGCGCGCTCGCCGTTAATGTCTGGGGCAATGGTGCTTAGAAACTTCGAAGACCGACTGGAACGCTTGGTTGAGGGAATGTTCGCCCGCGCCTTCCGGACCGGGCTTCAGCCGGTCGAGATTGGTCGCCGTCTGGTCAAGGACCTTGATGCCAATCGCACCCTTGATGTGGACGGCCATCACATCGGCCCCAACCGTTTCGAGGTGCGTCTGGCGCCAGCCGACCAGGCAAGGTTTGATCAAATCCAGGACTCGCTGCTTGGCGAACTGAGGCGAACTATTCGAGACCACGCCAACGAAGACGATGTTCGCTTTCTTGGGCCGGTGCAGGTGACGCTTCTGGAGGACCCGGAAATGAGAGTCGGAATGTTCCGGGTTGATGCCGGCTTCGACGAGACTCCACTGCCAGACATGGCGCCAGCGCATCTCGAGCTTCCAGACGGACGGCTGGTTGTGCTTGGTCAATCTCGCGCAACCGTTGGGCGGTTGCCCGAAAGCACCATCGTTCTGACCGATCCGAATGCCTCCCGCCGCCATGCGGAGCTGCGGCGGTCCGGAGACAGCTATGAACTGTTCGACCTTGGCTCAACGAACGGCAGCAAGGCAAACGGGGTGAAGGTTCACCGCCAACTCCTTCGCGATGGAGACCAGCTCACGTTCGGAACCATTACTTTGACCTTCCGGCTATTGTGATGATAAGCCACCAAATCCGACACGCATGGGAATGCCTGCCCCCATTTGCGGTTGGCTCGGTACCGTTGCGGCGCTGTGTCTGAAGCGCTCCTCACCCTCCTTCGGTGGTGCCTGCTTGCACTCATCTACCTTTTCTTCTTTCGTGTGCTCCAGGCCACGTGGCTCTCAACGGCTGCTTCGGCAAGGGGTGGCGTCTCAAAGGCCGCCGGTCGCGCCGCGGCCGCCGGATCAAAAACCAAGCGGCGGGGGCGGCAGAAGGCGGCGGCAACCCAGTCTCTTGTGGTGGTTCAACCGCCCGAGATTGCCGGAGCCAGCTACCCACTGGTCGGCGCGTTGTCAATCGGTCGGGCCGCCGGGTGTGAGATAACTCTTGACGACACGTTCGTTTCCCAGGTGCACGCTCGCGTAGCGTTGTCCGACAGCGGTGTGGTGGTTGAGGATCTAGGATCAACCAACGGCACCTATTTGAACCGCAAGAGGGTTACGGCTCCGGTTGTGGTGATGACGGGCGACTTGATCCAGGTTGGCAGCACCGTTATGGAACTCCAATGATGCGCACCGAAGGGGCTGCGTCCAGCCATGTTGGTCAGATCCGCAAGGTGAATCAAGATCGGGCCATCTTTTCAACGTCGCTTGGGGCAGTGGCCGACGGTATGGGCGGCCATCTTGGTGGCGAGCAGGCCGCATCAATCGTGATAGCTGAGTTGGGCGACGTAACCGGTTCGCTAACCCAAGAAGACCTGGTTGAGGTAGTTCGCGACGCGAACCGGAAGGTGTTCGCCGAGAGCAACAGACCAGAGTTGAAGGGAATGGGCACAACAGTTGTTGCCGTCACCCTCCACCCCGACACCAACATGGTCAGCGTTGTGAACGTTGGCGACAGTCGGGCCTACCGACTGCGAGGCGACGTCTTTGAGCAGCTCACCGAAGACCACTCTTTAGTTGAAGAGCTGGTTCGCCAGGGGCGTCTCTCGCCTGATGAGGCCCGGTCACACCCACAACGCAACATTGTGACGCGAGTCGTCGGGCTGGCAACAACCGTTGATGTCGACATCTTCGAGTTCGACGCCCAACACGGAGACCGCTTCCTGCTTTGCAGTGACGGCCTGTTCAACGAAGTTCCAGCCAAAACCATCGCAGGCATATTGGGCGAGTTCGCCGAGCCCGCTGATACAGCCGACCGCCTGGTCAAGCTTGCCGTTGAGGAGGGTGGCCGAGACAACGTAAGCGCAGTTGTGGTTGACGTAGTTGACGACGAAGCGCCTGCCCCCGAGCCAATCGTTGACGTCACAATCATGGAACCAGACTTCGTCGAACCCCACCCCACTCAGCGATTCGACCCGATTGGCGTTACCAGCCAGGTTCAGCGCCGCAGCGTGAAGCGGTTCCTCGGGTTTGGGTCAGCGGTTCTGATTGTCGGTGCGCTTGCCTTCCTCAGCATCAGTTGGTTTGGTAGCAACGCCTACTTCGCCGCGGACGAGGACGGCGAGGTTGTAATTCTTCGTGGTCGGCCAGGCGGCTTGCTCTGGATTGATCCCGAGGTTGTTGACACAACCGGAATTGCCACCGAAGACCTCAACGAGGCCTCGCTCCAGCGCCTGAGCCAGAAAGTCCAGTGGAGTTCGAGGGACGACGTGCAACTGTTCGTCGAAAATCTGGAACTGGCAGACACCGCCGCAGGTTGACGTGAGGCCCCGCACAGTCGAACTCGGTCTTTTAGTTCTGACCTCAATCATCAGCGTTGCGGCCTACGGGTTAACCAGCCTTGGGCAGGCCGCCGCGGTGCCCGCCGACATATTGCCCTTCCTGGCAATCGTAGTGGTGCTGCTGCTGTCTGCTCACGTGGTTGTTCGCCGACTGGCTCCCAACGCCGATGGTTTGCTGTTGCCGCTGGCTGCACTGCTGAACGGCCTTGGTTACTCGGTGATTGCTCGGCTGGATCCCGGCCTGGCAGACAGCCAGTCGGCCTGGACGCTTCTAGGCCTCGTTGGGTTCACCTTCACCCTCCTTGTGATCAAGGACGTCAGACGTTTGGCGCCATTCCGGTACACCCTTGCCCTCGTTGGTGTCGGTTTGTTGTTGCTGCCGCTGGTTCCCGGGCTTGGGGTTGAGATAAACGGCGCCCGCATCTGGCTTCGAGTTGGTCCGTTCTCGATTCAGCCGGGTGAGTTCGCCAAGATCTTTCTTGCCGCCTTTTTGGCCGGCTACCTGGTTGACAAGCGCGAGCTGCTGTCAATCAGCACCAGGCGGCTGGGGCCGCTTCACCTACCAGACGTCAAGCACTTCGGCCCTTTGCTGCTGGCCCTGGGGGTGGCCCTCGTTGTGATGGTTGCGGAACGAGATCTTGGGTCGTCGCTGCTGTTCTTCACTCTCTTTATCGTGATGGTCTACCTGGCAACCGCCCGGTCGGCCTATGTGGTGATTGGAACTGTGATGTTCGGCGTAGGGGCAACCGTTGCCTTCAGACTGTTCGGTCACGTCCGCACCCGTTTCGAAATCTGGCTTGATCCTTTCGCCGACCCGAAGGGCGCGGGCTTTCAGATTGTTGAGGCGGCGTTCGCCCTGGCTGACGGAGGACTAACCGGCACCGGGCTCGGCCGGGGCACGCCAGGCAAGATCCCGTTCGTTTCGACCGACATGATCTTTGCCGCCATTGGCGAAGAGCTTGGGTTGCTAGGGGCAACCGCCATCCTGGCTTGCTTCTTGTTGTTCGTCGGAGCTGGCCTGAGGGTGGCCATAGCCGCCAAAACTCCGTTCGAGAAACTGCTGGCCGCGGGCCTCACCTCCATGATCGGTTTTCAGGCGTTTGTGATTATCGGCGGCGTTCTGCGGGTACTGCCGCTCACTGGTGTGGCGCTTCCGTTCGTGTCATACGGCGGTTCGTCCCTGATCTCGAACTACATCATCTTGGCCCTGCTGATCCGCATCTCGGATCGCAGCAACCGACCGACGCCAAAGCCTCAGCCCGTGTCGGCCCCAACGGCGGTAGCGCCATGATCGACAGGTCGATACGCCACGTTTCAATAGTGCTGATGGGGTGCTTTCTGCTGTTGTTTCTCCAGCTGAACCGAATTCAAGTTCTTGATGCCCAGGAGCTCCGCGAAAACCCGGCAAACACGCGCACAGTGCAGCGAGACTTCGGCAGGGCACGCGGCCTGATCTTTACCAGCGACGGGGTAGTTGTTGCCCAGACCGAAGCAGTTGACGGCAGCACCTTTGAACGGCTCCGTGTCTACCCGCAGGGCGAGCTTTATGCCCACACGGTTGGCTACCTTTCGTTCAACATTGGCGCTGAGGGCCTCGAGCGCAGCTTCAACGACGAACTGGTTGGTCGTACCGCCGGCCTTCAGCTCAGCGGTCTTTCGGACTTGTTGGGCCAGAACGATCCAACAGGCGACCTCGTCCTAACGCTTGACCACCAGCTTCAGCTTGCCGCCAGGGCTGCGCTTGGCGAACAGCGCGGCTCGGTCGTTGCGCTTGATCCCCGCACTGGTGAGATCAAGGCAATGTGGAGTTGGCCAAGTTTTGATCCGAACCTTCTGGCATCTCACGACGGGGCGGCAGTCAATCAAGCTTTCTCCGACCTGCTGAACGCCGCTGGCAACCCGCTGCGGGCAAAGGCCTTCAGGGAGATTTATTTCCCGGGATCAACCTTCAAGGTTGTCACCGCGGCAGCAGCACTTGAGATTGAGGCAGTAGGGCTCACCAGCCCTGCGTTCCCGGTTGAGTCCTCATACACCCCGCCGCTGACCTCTCGCCCGATCGCGAACTTTGCTGGCAGTTCTTGCGGTGGCAATCTGTTGGAGATGATCCGAGCATCATGCAACACTGGCATGGCCCGGCTCGGAGCCGAGCGCGTTGGCCCGTCGGCGCTGATCGACACCGCCCAGTCGTTCGGTTTCAATGTGGTTCCACCGCTGGACCTGCCAGGCGTTGTTGCCAGCCGTTTCCCTTCCGACTACGGCAGCCAGGTGAGGTCGCCAACTGTTGAGATTCCGGCTGGCGTGTTCGAGGACACCCCGTCGTTGGCCCAGGCTTCGATAGGGCAGAACGATGTTTCGGCTACTCCGTTGCAAATGGCTTTGGTGGCTGCGGCCATTGCCAATGACGGCCAGATCATGGTGCCAACGTTGGTGCAAGAGGTCCGCAACGTCAGGGGTGAGGTCGTTTCGTCTCCAAACCCAACCGTTTGGCTGCAACCTTTGTCTTTGGCCAACGCCCGTGATCTTCGTGAGTCAATGCTGAACGCCGCGGCCAACGGCACCGGAGTTCGGGCTCTGGTGCCCGGGCTTGACGTTGGGACGAAGACCGGAACGGCCCAACTCGGAACCGTTCCAGCCCAGTCGCACGCCTGGACTATTGCATTTGCCGGCCCGCGGGGGTTGGAGCCAGAGTTGGTGGTTGCGGTGCTGGTTGAGGCGACCCCCGACAACACTGAGCAAACCGGTGGGCGTGCGGCCGCGCCTATTGTGGCTGAGATCCTCGATGCCTACTTCAACCAGTGAGCGCCTTATGCCCAAGTTCGGGCCTGTACGCAAGTTCGGGCCTGCTCCTCACTAACCTTGTGCCGCTGTGAGTGACGCCCCCTCCCCCTCTTCTCGTCCGGTCCTATCGGGCCGCTACGAACTACACCGCCGCATTGCGCGCGGGGGCATGGCCGATGTGTTCCTGGCCAGAGACTCCTTGCTTGACCGGCCAGTTGCGGTCAAAGTGCTGTTTCCCCAGTTCGCCGCAGAGCCAACTTTCGTGGAACGGTTTAGGCGTGAGGCTCAGGCCGCGGCCAATCTGAACCACCCAAGCATCGTTGCGGTTTATGACTGGGGCGAGCACGACAACACCTACTTCATTGTGATGGAATACGTCGAGGGCCGTAGCTTGGCCGACGTCATTCGCAGCGAAGGCCCACTTCACCCCGACAGGGCCGCCGAGATTTGCACTGATGTTGCGGCCGCGCTGGGGTTCGCCCATCGCAACGGAACCGTTCACCGAGACGTGAAGCCAGGCAACATCTTGATCACCCCGAATGGTCAGGTGAAGGTCACCGACTTCGGAATCGCCCGAGCGTTCGGCGGCGGAGACGAGCTGACCCAGACTGGGTCGGTGATGGGGACCGCAACGTACTTTTCGCCAGAGCAGGCTCAGGGAAAGACGGTCGACCCTCGAAGTGACCTCTACTCTCTTGGCATCGTTCTGTTCGAGATGGTTGCCGGTAGGCCCCCATTCGATGGCGAGTCCCCGGTTGCCATTGCCTACAAACACGTTCAGGAAGCCCCGCCTCGGCCAACTTCGATCAATCCGGCAATCCCGAAGGCTCAAGAGGCAATTATCGCCCGCCTCTTGGCCAAGAATCCGGCTCAACGGTATGCCTCGGCCGAAGACCTTCGGGCCGATCTGCGTCGGTTCCGTGAAGGGCATCCACTAATTGGTGTTGGCACCGAAGCGCCCGCCCGCACCACCAGTCCTCAGCCGTTGCAGCCGCCCGCATCAGTTGGCGGGGTGCCGCTGGAAGTCCCGCCTACCGGCCAGGTTGCCCAACAGAGCGCGGTGATAGACACAACCCGCGCCATGCCGGCCGCCATCGCGGTGCAGCAGCAGGAACTCCCGGCAGAGGAGTACTACGAGCCGCCCCGTCGCAACGGCGTGTTCCTGGCAATGTTGGCGGTCTCGCTGGTGGCCCTCGGAGCCATCATCATCTACATCGCTGGCGCGCTTGGCGACAACTCGAACACCGACCCCGAGAGCGTCGTAGAGCAAGTTGCGGTTCCCGTGGTAATCGGCTCAGATCAGGAGCGGGCGGTTCGTATCCTCGAAGACGCAGGCTTCGATGTCGCCATTGTTTTTGAGGAGAATCCAGGGGTGGACGAGGCGGGCGTTGTGTTCGATCAGAACCCTCAGCAGGGATCGCAGGAGGACGAGGGGTCGACGGTAACCATCAAGGTCAGCCAGTCGGCCGAAACGGTTCCGCTGCCAAACGTGCTTGGTCAGGTCGAGGGCAACGCAGCTGCGGTTCTTGAAGCTGCTGGGCTACGGGTGGACTTTCGCCGCGAAGCGTCGGATGAGTTCGACGAGGGCATCGTGATAGCGATGACGCCAGACCCCAATCAAGACGTGAACAGCGATGCCCTGATCACACTGACGATCTCAACCGGACCAGCGCAGGTTGATGTTCCGAACGTTGTTGACCTAACCCTGGAGGAGGCATCGAACCGGCTGGGTCAGTTCGGTTTGCCAAACCCACAGTTTCGCTTCGAGCCTTCGTCTGAGGTAGACGAGGGCCGGGTTATTCGTTCTGATCCCGAGCCCGGCACGCCCGTATCGATAGATCGTCAAATCATTCTCTACATTTCTGAGGGGCCAGAAACTGCGCTTGTGCCATCTGTGGTTGGGCTTACACAGGCGGCAGCCGAGCAGGCCATCCAAAACAAGGGGTTCCTCCCAAGAGTTGAACCCGTTGATGTTGCCGCCGGTTCGCCCGATGCCGAGAAGGTCATCTCTCAGGATCCGGCGGCCAGCGAAGACCTGGTTACCGGCTCCGAGGTGATAATTCGGGTTGGTGTCGAGGTGGCTCCGACCACCTCTTCCAGCACATCGACTTCCAGCACATCGACAACCGTTGCGACCACCAGCAGCACTACCACCACAACAGAATCAACAACCTCATCAACCGGCGGCTGATTCGCACTGGTTGAGGAAATTGGTCAGCAGCTGCTTTCCCGCAACTGTCAACACCGATTCAGGGTGAAACTGCACACCTTCAACGTCCAACTCGGTGTGCTTCAGCCCCATGATGATGCCGTCTCGGGTCTCGGCGGTAACGGTCAACGTGGGTGGCAACGTGGCTCGGTCGACAATTAGCGAGTGATAGCGGGTGGCTTCAAGTGGTTGCGGCAGGTCCTGGAACACCCCAACCCCAAGATGGCTTATGACCGAGGTTTTGCCGTGCATCAACTGCGGGGCGCGAACCACGTCGGCCCCGTACAGCTGGCCAATGCATTGGTGGCCCAGGCACACGCCGAGCACTGGTTTGTTGCCAGCGAAGTGCTGGATCACCTCAAGAGAAAGCCCGGCGTCGCCTGGCACTCCGGGACCGGGTGAGATCAAGACTCCAGCGGGCGCCAACGCCGCGAGCTCTTCAAGTGGCATGGCGTCATTGCGCACAACGATCGGCTCGGCCCCAAGCTCGCCCAGGTACTGCACCAGGATGTACACAAACGAGTCGTAGTTGTCGATCACCAGGATCCGCGGTGCCATGAGGGGCGAGGTTAACGGCCGCGAGCGCATGTGACCGACCGATTTAGCCTGCGGTCGGTCTGCGTCGGTTGTCGGCGCTATCGTTGGCGGCAATGGCCCGTCACAAGTCGAATAGCCGAATCACGCCGAAAGGCACCGTCCGAACAACCGATGGTGTTTCAAGAGATGCACCCCAGGTTGACGGCCCGTCACCAACTTGGGTGGCGGCAGTGATGTTTGGCCTCATGGGCATCGGCGTGGTAATGATCCTGGTTAACTACACGGTGTCAATTCTCGGCATGCCGTCGAACTGGTATCTGCTCAGCGGCCTGGGTTTGATTCTGGCAGGCATCATCGCCGCCACCCAGTACCGCTAGCGCAGCCCCGCTTGGGTCTCGCTCCCAGGGCCGCACATATTTTGTTGTCAAGTGGCTGTGGTATTGCTAGGTGCCGTATTGCCCCGGGTGGTGTGGCTTCGGGGGTGCGGTATTCGCGTGCTGGGTACTGCTGGTGGTGCTGGTGTTGCTGTTGGGCGCGGCTGGTAGTGCTGTGGCTGGTGGATCAGGGTTAGGCGGCTGCGGGTTCGGGCTGGTCGGGTTGGCGGTGCCTGGTTTGGTGATGCCCGGGTTTCTGTTGTTCGGATTCTGGCTGCCCGGATTCCGGGGTTCGGTGTTTCTGCCGGTCGGGCTTTCGGTGCCCGGGTTTTTGCCGGGGTTTGGTTCTTCGTTTGGTGGTGATTGTTTGGCCGTTCGGGGTGGTGAAGATCCAGTTGTTGTTTCGTTGACTGGTTTGCCAGTGTTGTTGATGCAGCAGGTGGTGGTGCCCGGTGCAGAGGGGGAGAAGGTTGTCGATGTCTGTGAGACCGCCATCGATCCATTGGTTGATGTGATGTATCTCGCACCATTCGAAC
>QIKW01000153.1 GCA_003231975.1 Acidimicrobiia bacterium | reverse complement strand
AGACACCGTAGAGAATTAGGTTGCGTGAGTCCTGCTTGAGATGTGAAGAAGTTGTGCACGGCTCTGGTATTGGGTCGGCTGGCGCCTCCCGGCCTTCGGCCATCTTGGTCAGCCGCTCGCGGCGTGCCGACGCCGTCGGCAGCGCGTGACACGGCTCTGGTATTGGGTCGGCTGGCGCCTCCCGGCCTTCGCCTGCTCGGGTCTTTCTCCATTCTGGGTGTCCCTACTACGGTTTTTCGGGGGTACGGGCACCCAGAATGGAGAAATGCGTTCGTTCGCTTTGTTCAAAGCCTCGCCCAGTCTTGTTTAGGCGTTGCCGGCGGCGTCGGCACTGGGCCGGAGGCCGGTCTGCGGTAGCGACCCAGTATGAGAGCTGTTGTGCGTGGTCGCCGTCGGCGACGAGCGAGAGTTTGATGACCGGGATGGGCCGGAGGCCGGTCTGCGGTAGCAGACCCAATGTAAGAGTGGAGTTGGGACGCACAGCGTCTAGGCTTGTGAGTCGGTCTAAGACAGCCCGCGCGCCGCTAAGGCAAGCCCCTCGCCCCAAGAACACCCCGTTGTTCCTGAAAGAATTGAGTTTCTCATCGCAAAGTCGAAAGAAGATGCAATTGTGCTGGAAGGCACCATTGTCGAGTCGCTCCCGAACGCGATGTTTCGGGTAGAACTCCAAAATGGTCACTCAGTGCTTGGCCACATCTCGGGAAAGATGCGCCGTCACTACATCAGGATCCTTCCCGGAGACAAAGTCCAGGTGGAACTGACTCCGTACGATCTCACCCGAGGCCGTATCACCTACCGCTACAAGTAGGGCCAATTTTCTTTCGACCGGGCGCCAGCGCCCCCGATCAACCCGCCAGATCAAACCCCGCCAGATCCAAGCGCCACCGATGCTGCCGCACTTTGAGCAACAACTCTCAAGGTTGCAGAAGGCAACCATCGACCGCACCGTTTGTGACTCGAAAAGTCACGCCGGGCCTTCCAAGGCCCGCCGAAACCAAGGCACTGCATGAAAGTTCGTCCGAGCGTGAAAAAGATGTGTGACTACTGCAAGGTGATCAGACGACGTGGTCGTGTCATGGTCATCTGTCAAAATCCGAGACACAAACAGAGGCAGGGCTAGTGGCACGAATCGCAGGCGTAGACATCCCACGCGAGAAACAGGTTCAGATCTCTCTCACGTACATCTTCGGCGTTGGCAACAGCACCGCTAAGAAGGTGGCTGAGGCCACCGGCATCGATCCGGTCACACGGGTGAAGGACCTCACCGAGGCCGAGGTCATGAAGATCAGGGCTTACCTCGACGAAAACATCCAGACCGAGGGCGACCTTCGCCGCGAGGTGTCCCAAGACATCAAACGCAAGATGGAGATCGGCTGTCATCAAGGCATCCGCCACCGCAAGGGTCTACCGGTTCGTGGTCAACGGACCCAAACTAACGCCCGCACACGCAAAGGCCCGAAGCGAACGGTTTCCGGCAAGAAGAAGGTGCTGAAGTAATGGCTAAACCAGCAGTCGGTGGCCGCAAGCCCCGCAAGAAAGAACGTAAGAACGTCACCTACGGGATCGCCCACATCAAGTCCAGTTTCAACAACACCATCGTTGCCATCACTGATCAGGAAGGCCATGTGCTCTCCTGGGCTTCGGCAGGCAACGTTGGCTTCAAGGGCTCACGCAAGAGCACTCCTTACGCCGCTCAGATGGCCGCCGAGGCATGCGCCCGCAGGGCTATGGAACACGGCGTTCGCAAAGTTGACGTGAAGGTGAAGGGCCCAGGTTCTGGTCGTGAAACCGCAATTCGATCCATCCAGAACGCAGGCATCGAAGTCACCGGAATCAAAGACGTCACCCCTGCCCCCCACAACGGCTGCCGCCCCCCCAAGCGGCGCCGGGTCTGAGGAGGTTCGCACATGTCTCGCTACACCGGCCCCAGAGCCCGCGTCTCCCGAAGGCTCGGCACCAACATCTTCGGCACTCAAGGCGAAGCAGCAGCGCTTGAAAAGCGGCCTTACCCGCCAGGCGTCCACGGTCGAACGCGTCGCCGCGGAAACAACAACACCGAGTATCTGTTCCAACTTCAAGAGAAGCAGAAGGCTCGTTTCTCCTACGGTCTAACCGAGCGCCAGTTCCGCACGGTATACGACGAGGCCACTCGCCGGCCAGGCGTTACTGGCGAAAACATGCTTCGTTTCCTGGAGCTTCGCCTAGACAACGTTGTTTACCGCGCTGGTATGGGCGCCACCCGATCTCAGGCCCGCCAGTTTGTCAGTCACGGTCACTTCAAGGTGAACGGCAAGCGAGTGAACGTTCCTTCGTATCGAGTCCGCAAAGGTGACGTGGTTGAAATCAAGGAAAAGACTCGTGACAACGTGATCATGCAGTGGAACAAAGACGTGCTTGATCGCACGCCCCCCGCATGGCTTGACAAGGCTGAAGACGGTTACTCCGTCACCGTCTATGCCGAGCCCATTCGGGAGCAAATCGATGTGCCGCTGCGTGAGCAGCTAATCGTCGAGCTCTACAGCAAGTAACTGGTACCGGAAAAAGACCCGTCGGAAGGAATGCCATGCTGATCATTCAGCGGCCGTCAGTCGAACAACTCGACGACGGCGAGAGCCCAACAGGCAGCTTTGCCATCGGCCCACTAGAGCCTGGTTTTGGCCACACGCTTGGAAGTTCGCTGCGGCGAACCTTGCTGTCGTCAATCCCGGGTGCTGCCATCACCTCGGTGCGGTTTGACGATGCTCTTCATGAGTTCGACACCATCGGTGGCGCCATTGAAGATGTCACCGACATCATTCTTAATCTGAAAGATGTTGTTCTCACCTCAGAGTCAGACGAACCGGTCACGCTCCGTCTCGACACCCGAGGCGCCGGAGACGTAACCGCCGGGGCCATTTCGTGCCCTCCCGAAGTGGAGATCTTGAACCCCGAGAACCATGTTGCCAAGCTTGACTCGAAGGGCAGGCTTGCCATTGATCTTGTGGTCGAGCGAGGCAAGGGTTGGCGCAACTCCAAAACCGCCCAGTCGGACGGAGTGATCGGGGTTATCCCGATCGACGCCATTTTCTCGCCGGTTCGTCGGGTCAGCGTGAACGTTGAACCGGTTCGGGTTGAGATGAGCACAGACTATGACCGGGTCACTCTTGAGATTGAGACAGACGGCTCGATGTCTCCTCGCGATTGCCTCGCCTCAGCGGGCGCAACACTGCGGGCCCTAATTCAGCTGGTTGAAGAGATGAGCGACGAGCCAGAAGGCCTCACCCTCGGCGAGGCCCCGGCCGCCGCGTCCGGCTCTCCCGATCTCGATCTCCCGATCGAAGATCTGGACCTCTCAGAGCGTCCTCGCAACTGTCTCAAACGAGCTCAAGTAAACACAGTTGGAGAGCTCCTCCAGAAGACCGAAGACGATCTCTTGGCCATCACCAACTTTGGCCAGAAGTCCTTGGACGAAGTGATCGTGAAGCTTGACGAGCGCGGCCTTTCGCTGCGCGGTTCGAGGAACTGAGCCATGCAGGGTCGCCCTCGTACCAGCCGCCGTTTTGGCGGTTCGGCACAGCATCAGAAGCTAATGATGGCCAACCTGGTTGCGTCGCTGGTTGCAGCCGAAGGAATAGTTACAACAGAGGCCAAAGCAAAGGCCGTTCGGCCAGTCGCAGAGCGAGTTATCACCAAGGCCAAGAAAGGCGGTCTGCACAACTACCGCCAGGTGCTGTCTTACCTTGGCGATGTTGAGATGACAACGAAGCTCTTCGACGAGGTTGGCCCGCGCTACGCCGAACGCCCAGGTGGTTACACCCGCATTCTGAAACTTGGCCCCCGTCCGGGAGACAACGCCCCGATGGCCAAGATCGAGCTGGTCTGATTCCAGCGGCTCCCACCGTGGGAGGGTCCGTTGTCTGATCAACCGAACATTTTCGACAAGCCAGGCGGGCCCACCGGCCCGTCCGTTCGGGTGCGTTTGACCATTGGCTATGACGGAACCGACTTTCGGGGCCTGGCACCAAACGAGGGTGTACGAACCGTGGTTGGTGAACTGGTTCGCATTCTTAGCCCCGTCTTTGGGTTTGCCCCCGACTTCGTGATGGCTGGTCGCACCGATGCCGGGGTGCACGCCCGCGCCCAGGTGCTCAGCTTCGATGTGTTGGCCGACGCAGTCGACACAGACCTGATTCGGCGGGTGATCAACGCCCGCTTGGGACCTGAGGTTGTGGCAATCAGCGCCGAAGTGGCAGCCCCTGAGTTCAGCGCCAGATTCGACGCCAGGCAGCGTCGTTATCGCTACCAGGTTCTGAATCGGGAAACCCCCGATCCGTTCCACGCTCGATATTCGTGGTTTGTGCCGGAGCCTTTGAATCTGGCGCTGATGCAGCTTGGATGTGAACCGCTCCTTGGCAGCCACGACTTTTCCAGCTTCTGCCGCAAACCGAAAGTTGCCGTCGGTCAGGGGGCACCGTCTCTGGTTCGTGAGGTAACCAAGGCGGGTTGGGCAGACTTGGGCAACGGCTTCCTACAGTTCGAGATAGCGGGGAGCGCTTTCTGTCACCAGATGGTGCGAAGCATCGTTGGGTTCCATGTCTCAATCGGACGAGGCAAACGAACAGCTGGCGAGTTGCGTGGGGTTATAGCTGCGAAGGACCGTCAAGCTGCCGAGCAACCTGCCCCGCCGCACGGTCTCACGCTCTGGGATGTTGCCTACCGCTGAGCAAGCTATTGGTGGGTTGGTTCCTGGTTCATGTCTCGTATCATTGCGGGTCGGCAATTAGGCCGTTCTGAACGATAAAACAGGTCCTGAAGTGAAGACATACAGTCCAAAGAAATCCGAGATCCACCGCGAGTGGTTCGTGGTTGATGCCAGTGGCCTCACCCTTGGCCGCATGGCAACCGAAGTAGCCAGGATTCTGCGCGGCAAACACAAGCCGACCTTCGCCCCCCACATGGACATGGGCGATCATGTCATCGTTGTGAACGCAAGTGAGGTTGTCCTCACAGCAAACAAGTTCGAAACCAAGCTTGTGCATCACCACTCGGGCTATCCGGGTGGTCTCACCACACGAACCTACGGCGACGCTCTTGGTCGCCGCCCGGCCGACACTGTTCGCAAAAGCATCACCGGCATGCTGCCCAAGAACCGCCTTGGTTCCCAGGTCGCAACCAAGCTGAAGGTCTACGCTGGCCCCACTCATCCCCACGGCGCCCAGCAGCCAAAGCCCCTAGAGATTCCCGGCGCACGCCGCGAGGTCAAGTAATGGACACAATTACAACCACCGGCCGTCGTAAACAGGCTGTAGCTCGTGTTCGGGTCAACAGCGGAAGCGGAACCATCAAGGCCAACGGCCGCGACTTCGACGACTACTTTCCGTCTTCGGTTCACCGCCAGCTCATCACAGAGCCACTGCGGGTAGCAGGTCGAGAAGAAGAGTTCCACATCGACGTAACCCTGCACGGCGGCGGTCTCTCTGGCCAGGCCGGAGCCTTCCGCCTTGGGATCACCCGTGCCATGGTTGAGCTTGACCCCGAAATCCGAGGGGCACTGAAGGCAGAAGGCCTCCTCACCCGAGACCCCCGCAAGAAGGAATCCAAGAAGTACGGCCTGAAGAAGGCCCGCAAGGCTCCTCAGTACAGCAAGCGGTAGGCCATCACTTGCCGGCAAACCCCATTTTGGCTGGATTGACCGGTGGCTGAATCATCCCGGTTGCCTCCCACTCGGCTGCCTCGCTTTGGCACCGACGGCGTCCGTGGTGTTGCCAACGTAGACCTCACGCCAGACGTTGCGATTGCGTTGGCCCGTGCCAGCGCAGCTGTTCTTGGGGGAGACCAGAACGATTCTGTGGTCATTGGCCGAGACACCAGGCAGTCTGGGCCGATGCTTGAAGCAGCCCTCGTTGCCGGTTTCACAGCCAGCGGAATCAACGTCGAATTGCTGGGCGTTGTACCGACCCCAGCCGTAGCGTTTGCTTCCGTTGAGGCCAACTGCTCTGGCGTAATGATTTCGGCATCGCACAACCCGTTTGCAGACAACGGGATCAAACTGTTCGCCCCTGGCGGCGCCAAGCTCGGTAATGACACCGAGGGCATGATTCAAGCCGCAATGCACGAACTGCTAACCGGAGCGGCCGCCCCGGACGCTTCCCACGGCGCCAGCCTGGGCTCAGTCGAGTCTCGCGGTGACAGTGATGCCTGGGTCCAACGGGTGGTTTCCTCGGTCGACAGCCTGGCCCTGGCCAACTTCTCGTTGGTGCTCGACTGTGCCAACGGTTCTGCAACCAGCCTTGGGCCCGAGATTTTCCGCAGGCTCGGAGCGAAGGTTTCGGTGATTGGAGCAAGCCCGGACGGGGTCAACATCAACTTGGATGTTGGCTCAACTAGTCCTAGCGCTCTCCAGGCCGAGGTTCAAGCGGTTGGTGCCGATGCCGGTTTGGCCTTCGACGGCGACGCCGACCGGTTGATTGCGGTTGATCACACCGGAGCCATCGTTGACGGAGACCATATTCTGGCCATCCTGGCCAAAGACTGGAAGGCATCTGGCAGGCTCCACCAGAACACTGTTGTGGTAACGGTGATGAGCAACTTCGGTTTTGGGTTGGCCATGGAGGCCGCCGGGATCTCAGTGGTGGAAACCAATGTTGGTGACCGGTACGTTCTTGAAGCTTTGAAGCGAGGCGCGGCTGGCCGCCACTTCTCTCTCGGCGGCGAGCAGTCTGGCCACGTGATTTGTCGAGACCTGGCAACAACCGGCGACGGCGTGCTGGCAGGTGTGCAACTGCTCGACGCGGTGCGGCGCTCGGGCGGCCCTCTTCACGCGCTGGCCTCCTCGGCAATGACCACCTACCCTCAAATTCTGCGCAATGTTCGGCTGAAACATCAAGACCCGAACGTGGCGGATTCCCTGGCCGACGTTGTTGGCGAGGCCGAGACCGAACTTGGTGACCAGGGCCGGGTGCTGGTGCGGCCGTCCGGGACCGAGCCGTTGGTGCGCATCATGGTTGAACACCGCGACGCAGAAACCGCAGACCGGGTCTGCTCGCGCTTGGTCGAAGTAGCAGCCCAGCGTGTTGGCTTGTGACTCCTTTACCGAGAACGGCACGGGTTCGAATCAGAGTCCTCAGAAGTTGGGGTGGAACCTGAGCTGCCAGCCCAGCGTCTTGGTTGGTGGTGCCACTTGGCTTGTGCACCCGGCATCCTTCAAGTCTCTGCTGCCCAGCCGATATCTACATTCAAGGCTCCCGCGGCTGGCCGCGGAGTAAGGAGCAAATAGCGTCCATGTGCGGAATCATCGCCATTGTCCGTCGCCGATCACAAAGAGCGATACCGGAATCGGCCAGAATCCTGGAACTCACAAGTGCTGCCAATAGGGCCCTTCCGTCTCCTGGGACCCCCAACCTGGCAGCCGGGCTGAACTTGGCAGCCGACTCACTTGAAATTGTTGATTCTGAACTTCGGGGTGAGCCGGGGCTCAATGCGCTGCTTGGCAGCCGCACCCTTGGCGTTTCCCTGGAAGGCATCCTGGCCCAGGTTCAGGAACGACTGGAAACCATTGAGGCCCACCTCGACGTTGAGGGAGACGGAGTGCCGGGCCTGGAACTGGTAAACGTTGCCTTGATTCGAGCAAAGGATGCGGCGTGGGCGGTTCATCGAGACCGCCTCCGCACCGCTCAGGCGGTAGCCGCCCTTGCCGGTGCTGACGCATCCGGAGCCGCAGTAGCTACCTTCTTTAGTGTGCAGCAGGCGCTCAGCGCGCTGGACCGACTTGAAGTTCGTGGCAGAGACAGTGCAGGCCTGCACCTGCTGGTTCGAGACCACGGCCTCGACCTTGATGGCCAGGCCCTTGCCCATCTCATCTCCAGCCGCAAGACCGACCCGCTGTTCACAGACGGAGCGGTTCGCACCCCTGACGGTTTGCTCAGCTTCGTGTACAAGGCAGCAGCAGAAATTGGCGAGCTCGGCGACAACACCGCAGCAATGCGGGCCGCCATCATGGCAGATGAGTTGCTGCACCTCGCACTCAGGAACGAAGCAGCACAAACCACCGTGCTTGGTCACACGAGGTGGGCATCGGTCGGGATAATCAGCGAGGCCAACGCTCATCCGGTCAACAGCGACGAGGTCGAGCGGCCCGGCGGCCCCGCCCCGTACGTCACCGCCACTTTGAACGGCGACGTAGACAACTTTGCCGACCTGATCTCTCTTGAACGACTTCAGATTGCAGGCGAAATCACCACCGACGCAAAGGTGATTCCCACAATGATCAGCCGAGGCATTGCAGAGGGCCACGATCTGGACGAGGCGGTAAGACGAACAGTCGCCCAGTTTGAGGGCTCGGTTGCCATTGGAATCAGTTCCAGCGAGAGCCCCGATGATGTGCACTTGGCCCTCCGAGGCAGCGGCCAGGGAGTATTCATCGGCCTGGCCGAAGACTGCTTCGTTGTTGCCTCCGAGCCCTACGGAGTAGTGGAAGACGCCACCGATTACCTGCGGATGGACGGGGTTACGCCAGCCAATCCAGAAAATCCCGCTGGAAGTCGGGGCCAGATCATTCGGCTCAGCGGCGCTCTTGCTGGCGATCCAAGCGGAGTCCGCCGCTTCGGATACGACGGCACCAAACTTTTGGTTGCAGACAAAGAGTGGAACCAGCCAACCGTCACAACCAGAGACATCGACCGGGGAGACTTCCCGCACTACTTGCTGAAAGAAATCACCGAAGCCCCGAACTCTTTCGCCAAGACTTTACGTGGTCGCCTGATCGACGGGCCAAGCGGTCTACTGGTTGATCTGCCGCCGGAAACGTTGTCTTCGGGCCTGCGAGACCAAATCGCGGCTGGCCAATTCAGTCGAATCGAAGTGATCGGCCAGGGCACAGCCGCGGTTGCAGGCCAGGCAGTTGCGGCCGCCTTTGAGAATGTGGTTGGGGGTTCTGGGGTAGGCGTCAGAGCGATCACAGCCACCGAACTGTCTGGCTTTAGTGTCCGCCAGGACATGTCAGACACGCTGGTAGTTGCCATCAGCCAATCGGGAACCACAACCGACACAAACCGAACGGTCGACATCGTCAGAGACCGGGGCGCGGTTGTGTTGGCAATCGTGAATCGCCGAGGCAGCGATCTGGTTAACAAGGCAGACGGTGTTCTGTACACCTCAGACGGTCGAGACGTAGAGATGAGCGTTGCCTCAACCAAAGCGTTCTATGCCCAGATTGCGGCTGGATTCTTGCTGGCTTCAGGAGTTGCAGCTTTGTTGCCGGGCGCCGAATCTGATTCCGAAGAGCGTCAGGGTCTGCTGTTGGCGCTGCGTGAGCTGCCCGATGCCATGAGGGCAACAATCGACAAACGAGACCGCATTGGTGAAGCGGCAGCCAAACATGCGCCCAGTCGCCGGTATTGGGCAATGGTTGGGAACGGATCGAACTTCATTGCAGCCAAGGAGATCCGGATCAAGCTGTCAGAGCTGTGTTACAAGGCAATCGCCTGCGACGTCACCGAAGACAAGAAGCACATAGACCTTTCCTCCGAACCCTTGATCCTGGTGTGCGCAGCAGGGCTGAGCGGATCGACCGCAGACGACGTTGCCAAAGAGGTGGCGATCTTCCGAGCCCACGACTCGGCCCCAATTGTGATTGCCACCGAAGGAGAGCAGCGATTCTCCGCCGCGTTAGAGGTAATCACAGTTCCTGAGACTCACACAGAGCTGGCGTTTGTGCTTTCCACCGTCGTTGGCCACCTATTCGGTTACGAGGCAGCCCTGGCTATAGATGCGTCGGCCAGGCCAATGCGGGAAACGAGAGCCCTGATAGAGAGCTACGTTTCAAGCACCGATTCAGACTGGTTCTTTCCTTTTTCCCGTGAGGTCGAACCACTGGCGCTTCGGTTCTTTGAGATGCTTCGCTCTGGCGTCTTCAACGGGCAATTGGAAGCTTCGACCTCGACGAAGCTGGCTTCCCTCTACCGGTTCGCAACCGGAGCCAGCCGGTTCGAAAGCTTCCAGATCGAGTTCGGCAAAGTCGGTACGCCAGGGGTGATAGCTGAAGATCTGGCCGCGGCCCTCACCGAGGCAATCGAGCAATTGACCCGCCCAGTGGATGCCATCAAGCATCAGGCGAAGACCGTCACAGTTGGAATCTCCAGGGCAGACGAGACCCTCCTTCAGTCCGAACTCATTCAGGAAGTCCTGGCAACCGGCTGCCCGCGAGATCGGCTCAGCTACCGCACCCTCAGATCCCTGGCTGCTGTTTCCCCCGCGGTCGAAGAGGTCGTTGGTTACACGCGCTACCGAATCGAGGGCAGCCCACTGAACGGGGCGCAGATATTCATTGGAGACCGTGGTGGCCTGGCGGCCGGGCTGAGCTCAAGAGTTGACCGAGACCCCACCCTCCGGGGCACCAAACACCGGGTAGCGGTTGAACGCTCTCCTATTGTTACCGTTGGGTCTGATGGTCGGGTTGTGTTGATCGTCCCCGAGGTGAAGGGTGGGGAAACCACCGGCCTCACCCTCTGCCACCTTCGCCTGGTCGAGGACCTTGGGGTTGCCACGGCCCGCACGATTTTGCAGGGCTACCGAGACCGCTACCGCCAGTTGGTGGACGTTGTGACCGAGCACCAGCCGTCGTTCAGAGAAGATCTGCTGGCAGAGGTGCCAACCGTAGAGCTTCTCACCGCACCCATCTCCGACGTTGCCGCCCGCTGGGCAGACCTCGAACCTGGCGCCTGATGAGCAAGCGGTTCCCGGCTGATGCGTTACCAGATTTGGCGGGCCGCACCGTTGTTGCAATCGGCGTCGACGTTGTCGACATTGATCGCTTGGCGATAGTGGTTGGTCGCCAACCGCGGTTTGTTGAGCGCGTCTTCACCGAAGGAGAGCGCCGGTACTGCCTGGCCGGGGCCAACCCGGCCGAACGGTTCGCCGCCCGGTTCGCGGCAAAGGAAGCTGGCCTGAAGGCTCTGGGAGTTGGGTTGGGTGGAGCCGATTTTCATGATCTGGATGTAGCCAAGAGAGAATCCGGAGAGCCAGTGTTATTGGTAACCGGCAGGGCGGCAACCCGAGCCGAGCATCTTGGCATCGAGGCCTGGCTGCTAACCATTTCCCACAGCAACACCGTGGCGTGCGCTGTTGTGGTCGGCCTAGGCTGATGTGCTGGCGAGGACTGACCGGAGCCCATTGATGACGCGCTCGTTCGCTCAGATCAACCTCGACCACATCGCGGCCAACACCAGGGTTCTGCGAGCGGCCGCGCCCGACGCCAAGCTTTGCGCTGTTGTGAAGGCCGACGGCTACGGCCATGGCGAGATAGCCGCAGCCAGGGCAGTCGTGCAGGGTGGTGCCAGCTATCTGGCGGTGGCCAGAGTGGAGGAGGGCGTGCGGCTCAGAGAGGCTGGGATCGAGCAGCCGATATGGGTGCTGGCCGAACCCCTTCGTTCAGAATTCGAATCGGTGGCCAAATCAGAGCTGCAGCCGTGCGTCTACTCAGCCGTTGGCATTGAGGCGGCAGGCGCGGCGGGGGCAGCCACCGAGACGAAGCTGACGGTCCACCTCAAGGTGGACACCGGGATGCACCGAGTTGGGGCCGCACCGGCCGACCTTCTTGATCTGGCAAGGAGGATCGAGAGTCACAAGAACCTTGTATTGGGGTCGGTCTGGACTCATTGTGCGGTTGCCGACGAACCGCAGAATCCCTTCACCGAAGTGCAGCTGCACCGATTTGATGCGGCGCTGCAAGAGTTGAAGGAAGCAGGGATCGATGTGCCCCTGAGCCACGCCGCCAACTCGGCTGCAACAATCTGGCATCCTCGGGCGCACCACGATGTGGTGCGGTGCGGCATCGCCCTCTACGGCCTTGCTCCCAGCCCGGCACTTCACGGTGTCTTGAACCTGAAGCCCGCGCTCAGCTGGCACAGCGCTGTTAGCTTTGTGAAGCGACTGCAGCCAGGTGATCGGGTTGGCTATGGCCTCCAGACAGAGCTGACAAGTGCGGCCAATGCGGCCACCGTGCCTGTCGGTTACGCAGACGGCTATGCCCGGTCTCTCTGGAGATCTCGGCCAATGGTGTTGATTGGCGGCAAGCCTCGCAACATTCTGGGAGTGATCACGATGGATCAGCTTGTGGTTGACTGCGGCGACGATGCGGTTTCGGTCGGCGACGAGGTGGTTCTGATCGGGCGCCAAGGCGAAGTCGAAACCACGGCGTCAGACCTGGCCACCGCGCTGGGCACCATCAACTACGAAGTTGTTTGTGGGATAAGCCGTCGGGTAGAGCGACGCTACGAAGGGCTTGCCAGCTGACACTGGGGCCGCGCCAAGCAACGAAACTACCCACGAACCCGCAGGGTTGCTAACCTCCGGTTACCGAAACGGTACTAAGGGTGACAGAATGGGTGTTATGGCTGGCGATCAGGTAGCTGATCTCATTAAACGGCTCCACGGCGGACCGCTTCAGGCGTTCTTCGCGGGCTTGATTGCATTGGAGCTTGATGACGACAGTCGCGACGAGAGACTCGGGGTGATTCTGGGTGATGGGGTAGCTGAGTTGCAGGCCATCATTGGTGAGATTCGAGACTCGCCGATGGCGGTGTTTGAGTCTGCCACTGCCGCCCTTGCAGCCACCATCGACAGGGCAGAGGTCGCAAATTCAGACAGCAGCCGGCTGGAGGCCTACCACCAGATTTCCCAACAGTTAAACAACCTCGGCGTCGTGGCCGCTCGTTAAGACGTCTGACCCTGCACGCCCAAGAGCGGTCTGCAGCTGGCCTAGGGCTGGAGCCCAGCCGTCAGCGACGAGACAAGTTCGGCCATTCTGAATGGCTTCGCCAAGAAGCCATAAGACGAGTCAACATTTCGGCTGGGGTCGATCCGTTCGCCGGACATAAGAACTACTGCAAGTTCTGGGTTACGGAGCCGGAGCTTGTCGGCCACAGTGATCCCGTCCTGGCCGGGGAGGGTGATATCGCACAAAACTAGATCGATTGGCTCTTTTGCGGCCTCGGCCAATTCGATGGCCTGCTCTCCGTCCACGGCGCCTGTCACCTCATAGTCCTGGCTCTGCAAATAGTTGGAGATCATCATGTGCAGTGTTGCACTGTCTTCCACCAGCAGAATCCTGCCCTTTACCACGGGCTCTCGACCCGATCTTCAAGACCGCCAACACAACCCACACAAGTACGTTACGCCGCTAGGGTCGGCTTGCAATGTTGACCGACGTAGCCGGGGTTCAGGTTGGCCACTGGACCGACTCGGCCGCCAAGACAGGCTGCACCGTGGTGATTCTCCCTCAGGGAGCCGTGGCATCGGGTGAGGTGAGGGGCGGCGCTCCTGCTACAAGGGAATTCGAGGTTCTCAATCCGGCCCACATGGTGCAAACGATCGACGCGGTTGTGTTGTCAGGAGGCTCGGCATTCGGTTTGGCTGCAGGCGACGGAGTGATGGCCTGGCTGGGAGATCAGGGCCGCGGCTTTGTCACAAAACAAGGCAATGTCCCAATTGTGGTTGGCATGAGTTTGTATGATCTCGGCGTTGGTGATCCAACGGTTAGACCTGGGCAGAAGCAGGGGCGCGCCGCCGCCGCGGCTGCCTCGGCAACCGGTCACGAGGTTGGACTTGTTGGTGCAGGCACGGGCGCAACGGTTGGAAAGTGGGGTGGCCCAAGCACAACCACGGCCGGGGGGATCGGCGCCGCAACCAAGCGCTTGGGCGACCTAACGGTAAGCGCCCTGGTTGCTGTGAATGCTGTGGGGTTCATCGATGACGGAACTTCCACCGATCACCCTGGCCCCAGGTGGCAGCCCGAAGCCGACCCCGATGCATCTGGTGGAGCCGCACCCGCTGTAAACATGTTCAACACAACCATCGGAGTGATCGTGTGCAACGCGGTGCTCGACAAACGAAGTTGTCACCTTCTGGCCCAGAGCGGCCACGACGGAATGGCGCGATCCGTCCACCCGTCCCACACCATGGCTGATGGCGACGCACTGGTTGCAGCCGCCACCGGCGGGGTTGAAGCTGACCTTTTTGATGTCAGGTTGTTGGGCCAACACGCAGTGACCGAGGCAATTCGCAGCCTCCAGCCTTAGCCACCGATGCAACTGGCGGCAGCCTCAGCTACCGCTGACTCGATGCTGGTGTCGCCACTCAAGCCGGCCTGCGACAAGTCAAGCAGCGTGATGCCGTTGGCATCGAGGCCATCGAGGATGCAGACGGCCTGTTCCTCGTTGACGCTTCCGCCTGCAACGAACTCGTCTATGAAGTCCTGTCTGAACTCCTCGGGATCGAAATTAGGGTTGTTGGCCAGGCCTCCGATGTCTTCGGCGGTGAAGCAGTTCTCGAAGGATTTGGTGAGAGCAGCATCCACATCGGCTGAGAGCTCGTCGCCAGCGGCGTCGTTTGGTTCAAAGCCTTGACCGACAAAGTCATCGATCACGCATTCTGCGGTTGATTCACTAATGCCCTCGTCAACCATGTCTTCGATGGCGCCCTCGCGGGTCAAGGTGCCACAGGCAGATGCCACCAACGCAAGAGCAAAGAGGCACGCAAAATGGTGCTTGTACATATCTGGGTTCCCTCCAGTTTGACAGCGCGTGGCAATCAAGGCGCCAGCGCGAATTGCGGCCGACCTTAGACGAAGCGGAGGGTTCGCCGCTGGTTGCACAGAGGATCAGCCGGTGCGAACTGGAATGGAATAGTGGCGAAAACGCACCTAATCCATTCCAGTTCGGCTTTGGGGGAGAGGCCGTGTTGCCGCGAAAGTCGGTGAGGGCACCACCTTTACGGTCCAGCTGCCGTTGGCTCCCTGAAGCGACCAGACAGTTCCGCCATACCGAAAGGACCTGCATGGGCGCCGGTAACCTTGGCCGCTTGGTTGATGCAGTCACCACCGGCCCTGAGGAAACTTGGGCGTTGGCCAGAGCCGTCGCCTCAGGTTTGGCGGTCGGCGACGTGCTGATTCTGTCTGGCGACCTCGGTGCAGGTAAAACTTGCTTCACCCAAGGCTTGGCCAAGGGGTTGGGGGTTGATGAGCGGGTTACCAGCCCAACGTTCACTTTGGCTAATCGCTACCAGGGCCGCCTGGAGCTGAACCATCTGGACGTCTACCGCCTCAACAGCGTCGCCGAAACGGTTGATCTTGATTTGCCAGAGCTGCTGGAGGCGGGCGTCACCGTTGTGGAATGGGGGGACCGAATCAAACCTGTTCTTCCCGACGAGCACCTCGTGATTCACATACTCTTCGGCGACGGGGCAGGCGTTGACGCCGACAACGACCGGTTGTTTCGCTTCTCGGCAAGCGGGGCAGGCTGGGCTGACCGGATGCCGCGGTTGACGGAGACCATTTCACAGTGGCGAGCAGATTCATGACCGTTACCTTGGCCGTCACGTCTTCCACCGCAGTGGTTGGTGTTGCGGTTGCGGCGGGCGCTGATCTGCTGGCGCAGATTCAAACAGAAACCGACCGTCGTCACGCCGAAGAGCTGACGCCGATGTTGGCAAAGGTTTTGGCTACCGCCGACCGCTCTTTGTCAGAGGTTGAGCAGTTCGCGGTAGACGTCGGACCAGGCCGGTTCACTGGTCTGCGGGTTGGGTTGGCCACGATTCGGGCGCTAGCACTGGCAACGGATCGCCCGGTGGTGCCCGTTTCCAGCCTTCAGCTCCTGGCTTCCCAGTTCGCTGGCCGGCACTCTGGGTCGGTCTGGGCGGTTATCGATGCCCGCCGCAACGAGGTGTTCCAGCAGCGGTTCCATGATGGGGTGGCCGTCGGCGATCCAACGGTGGGCTCGCCAGAATCCCTCGGTGCCCTAGTGGGAAACCAAGACATAGTTGTTGGCGACGGCGCCGACCGATACCCGGGCTTCTACCGGGCAGGAACCCATCTTGTTGGCCAAAGCCCATCTGCCGCCGTTGCGGCGGCTTTGGCTTGCGTGATGCCCGCCCTTCCCGGGTCAGAAGTCGAGCCAGTGTATTTACGAGATGCTGACGTGAAGATCAACATCAAAACCAGGCACAACTCGTGACCGCTTCCTCGGCGCTGGGCTGCACGCTGCGTCAGTTCCTTCCCGAAGATGTTGCCGAGGTAGCAGAGATAGAGGCATCGGTCAGCAAAGAGCCATGGTCTGCCGCTCTGTTCGACGGGGAGTTTGCGGTGGCCCCAACAACAAGGCACTGGCTGGTTGCTGAGAACGAAGACCGCATCGTTGGGTTTGGCGGAATGATGTATGTCGCCGACGAAGCACATTTGATGAACGTTGCGGTTCGGCCGGACCAGCAGCGAACCGGAGTGGCCAGCCTGTTGTGCCGAGGCCTCTTGTTGGAGGCCCAGCGGCGGGGCACCACTGCTGTCACACTTGAGGTTCGGGTATCGAACCAGCCAGCACGAGAGCTCTACCGCCGCCTGGGTTTCGGGCCGGTCGGGTCACGGAAGAACTACTACACCAATCCCGACGGCAGCAGTGAGGACGCCCTGGTTCTTTGGCTTCATAACCTGGCCGAACTCGCACTTCAGGCCTCGCCATGATTCCAGACGCAGCGCCAGAGGTAGACAGGTCGACTATTGCGGTGCATCCGGCGGAACGCGTTCTTCTCGCTATCGAAACCAGCTGTGACGAAACAGCTGTTGCCATCGTTCGAGGCGGCACAGATGTGTTGTCAAATGTTGTATCCAGCCAGGTTGAGCTGCATGCGCAGTTTGGCGGGGTAGTTCCGGAGGTGGCCAGCCGAGCCCACCTGGAGATGCTGGAGGTGGTTGTCAACCGCGCCCTTGCAGACGCCAGGATTTCCCCTTCCGAAATTCACGCCGTTGCGGCCACCCACGGGCCGGGGCTTGTTGGGGCACTGTTGGTTGGGATTAGCGCGGCGAAAGCTCTGGCTCTGGCGTGGGATGTTCCATACGTGGGGGTGAATCACATGGAGGGGCACCTCTTTGCAACATTCCTGGAGCGGCCGAACCTCAAGCCTCCCTTGATCGTGCTTTTGGTTTCAGGCGGTCACACCATGATCGTTCATCTCAAAGACTTGGGAAGCTACAGAATTCTGGGTTCCACAATCGACGACGCGGCCGGTGAGGCGTTCGACAAGGTTGCCCGCTACTTGGGGTTGGGGTACCCGGGCGGGCCGCTTGTGGATCGGTTGGCCAAAGAGGGGGACCGCTCGGCCATCCGCTTCCCCCGTGGGCTCCTGAACGAAGGGCTTGATTTTTCGTTCAGCGGCATGAAGACGGCAGTTATCAACTACGTGCGGAAGCACCCGGACGCAGCTAATGCAGACCTTTGTGCAGGCTTTCAAGAAGCAGTTGTTGATGTGTTGGTTACCAAGACGATGCGGGCGGCGAAGATGGTGAACGCAAAGGGTGTGTGCCTTGGCGGCGGCGTTGCCGCCAACTCTCGCCTCCGAGAGCGGTTCGCAGAGGAGGCAGCCGCCGCTGGTGTGGAGTGCCTGGTGCCTGATCGAGCGTTCTGTACCGACAATGCAGCGATGATTGCCGCCGCTGGCCATTGGCGGTTAACCAATGATGGCCCAACCGGTCTTGACGACGGAGCCAAACCCAACCTGAAGCTCTGATATTGGGTCGGCTGGCGCCTCCCGGCCTTCGGCCATCTGGGTTATTTGGTTCTCGCTGGTCGCCGATGGCGACCACGCGTGACGATGTTGGGTCGGCTGGCGTCTCTGTCCAGCCAACGCGACCGAACTGGCTCGGATTAGTGGCGAAAACGCACCTAATCCATGCCAGTTCCGGTTTGTGACCGTGTTTCGCGTTGCCGACGGCGTCGGCACGCAGTTCGCTGGTGACTCGGATGGGCGGAGCCGGACCTGCGGGACCAGGTCCCAA
>QIKW01000172.1 GCA_003231975.1 Acidimicrobiia bacterium | reverse complement strand
ATTCCTTCCCGGTACACATCGCCTGCCACAACTCGGGAGCCGAAAGCGATGGACGCAATGATGGCGGCCTTGGCTGCTGCATCGAATCCTTCAACGTCTGCGGTTGGGTCTCGCTCGGCAAAACCGCGTTGCTGTGCTTCCTGCAATGCGTCTGAGTAGTCGGCGTTCTCTTCGCTCATCTTGCTGAGAATGAAGTTGGTTGTGCCGTTCACAATGCCCATCACCCGCCTCACGTCCTCACCGAGAAGCGATTCCCGAAGGGGGCGGATTATTGGAATGGCAGCAGCAACTGCGGCTTCAAAGAGCAGGTCGACCTTCGCCGTGTCGGCGGCGGCATACAACTCGGCGCCGCAGTTGGCCAGCAGTTCCTTGTTGGCAGTAACCACCGGTTTTCCGGCAGCCAATGCAGCCAGAATCAGTTCTCTGGCAGGCTCGATGCCACCAATCGCCTCAACGATCAAGTCGATCTCGGGGCTAACTACAAGGGCCCGGGAATCGGTTGTCAGCTTCGAGGGGTCAATGGTTTCGCCGCGGTTTCGGCTGGTGCTGCGAACGGCGATTGCCTCAACAGTTATGTCCAAGCCGGCGGCTGCTGAGATTGCCGCCCTGCGTTCCTGAAGCAGCTCGACGAGTGCCCCCCCAACGTTGCCGCATCCCAGTACGCCCACTTTGAAATGTTGACTCACCCGGCTGAGGCTATTGCACACCAGCGCCCAGTTCTGCACTTTTGATGGATCAGCCTTCGTCGGTAGCCAGAAGATCGTCGAAGGTTTCCCGGCGAACCACCAGCCGAGCGTCGCCATCGGAGCAGAACACAACCGGCGGGCGCAGAACCTTGTTGTAGTTGGAACCCATGGAATGCCCGTATGCACCGGTAACGGGGGTGGCCAAAACATCGCCAACCCCAACTGACTCCGGGAGGTAGCCCTCACGAACCAGCAGATCGCCAGACTCACAATGTTTGCCTACCACCCGAACCTGCTTGGGTCGGTCGGCCGCCACGTCTTTGGCCAAGAAGGTTTCGTAGCCAGAGCCGTACAGCACGGGCCGTGGGTTGTCGCTCATCCCACCGTCTACAGCAACGTAGGTGCGGATTCCCTTGAGTTCCTTGATGGTGCCAACGGTGTAGAGGGTTACTGCGGCCGCCGCGGCTATTGACCTGCCCGGCTCAATCCCGATAGTGGCGCCAACCCCGGCCGCAGCCGCACCGTCAAGCAGAATCTTGGCCCACTGCCCAATCGTTGGGGCCTCTTCCCCGGCAACGTACGCAACACCCAGCCCGCCGCCAACCACCAATTCGGGCAGGCCAAGCGGGTTGGAAAACTCGGCAAGAACTTCAACGGCGGCAGCGAAAGATTCGGCCCGAAACACCTGGGAGCCTATGTGGGCATGAATCCCAACCAGCTGCATGTTGGGAGACGCAACCGCCCGGTCAACCGCCTTCTTTGCCAGGCCTGTGGAAACCGTGAACCCAAACTTGGAGTCGTTTTGGCCCGTCGAGATGAACTCGTGGGTGTGAGCCTCAACCCCCGGTGTTACCCGCAGCAACACCTTTGGGCCGTCTTCCCCCTCTGGCACCAACCGCTCGATTCGGTCCATCTCGTCGAAACTGTCCACAACAATGCGGGCCACGCCTGCGGCCATCGCCATCTTCAGTTCCTGGACCGACTTGTTGTTGCCGTGCATCACCAGGCGGTCGGCGGGCACGCCTGCACTTAAGGCAATGTGCAGCTCGCCGCCTGTGGCCACATCGATGCTCATTCCCTCTTCGTATGCCAAACGAGCCATTGCCCGGCAATGGAAGGCCTTGGCGGCATAGGTGGCATGAGATCCGAAAGACTCAACCGCTTCACGACATCGAGCCCTCAGATGATCCTCGTCGTACACAAACACCGGCGTGCCGAACTGAGCGGCAAGCTCGAGGGTGTCGCAACCGCCGATTAGAAGCTGGCCGCTGGCCCCAAGCGATGCGTTGTCTGGCAGGAGATGCCAGGGAACCGGGTTTGAGCTTTGCTGGCTGTCCACGGCTACATCTGCTCTGGTGCGTCGACCCCAAGCAGGTCGAGGCCGATTGCCAGCCCGATTCGCGTTGCCTCGGTTAGCCACAGGCGGGCCTGCTGCACCTCGGGCGCAACGTCGTCTCGCAGCACCGGGCAGTCTCGGTAGAACCCGTGGAACGCGCCAGCCAACTCTCGAACCCAGGTTGAGACGTTGTGAGGGGCGCGGTCTCGGCAGGCTGCCTCCAATACTTCGGGCAAGGAAAACAGCTCTCTCAGCAGCTGCAATTCGCGTTTGCCGTCAAGCAGAGAGAGGTTGGCATCTTCCAGAGACTGGCGCTGGATGCCCCGCTCTTTGGCCTGTTTGCCAATGGAGTGGATCCTGGCATGGGCGTACTGCACGTAGAACACCGGGTTCTCAGAAGACTGCATCTGAAGAGCGTCGATGTCGATCGTGAGGGGGGTGTCGATCGACTGCATCAGATAGGCGAATCGGGCAACATCGGGGCCGACGTCGTCTACCAGTTCTTGCAGCAACACCATGTCTCCTGCCCGCTTGGAGAGCTTCACCTCTTTGCCGTCTCTGAGCAGCCTTACGTTCTGGCCAACTATGGCCTCGTAGCTTTCGGGGGCATGGCCAAGGGCCTGAAGGGCGGCCTTCATTCGTGGCACATAGCCATGATGGTCGGCGCCGAGCACGTCGATAATCAGGCTGCCGCGGCTGTACTTCAACTCGTGGTAACCAACGTCTGGCAGCAGGTAGGTCATCTCGCCGTCTGACTTAATCAGCACGCGGTCTTTGTCGTCTCCAAAAGTTGTGGTGCGTAACCAGACCGCGCCGTCGGCTTCGAACACATGCCCGCCCTTTTTCAGACGCTCCAACGCGCTTTCCGAGGCACCACTCTCAACCGCTTCTTTCTCGCTCGACCAGGTTTCGAAGCTCACATGCATGGCAGCCAAAGCCGCCTTTTGATCAGCCAGGGCGTACTGAACGCCCCACTCTGCGGGGTCGACACCGTCTGGCATTTCGGCGGCCCAGTCGATGACGTACTGGCCGCGGTAGCCGTCTGCGGGAACGCCTTCCCCGGCCTTCCTGGCGGCAAGAGACGCCCCGAAAAGCTGGATCTGCACACCCCTGTCGTTCACGTAGGTTTCGGCATGGGGGAGGTATCCGCAGCGGGCAAGCACCCGACACAGCGAATCTCCGTAGGCCGCCCAACGGCCGTGGCCTGCATGCAGCGGGCCGGTTGGATTGGCAGAAACGAACTCGACGTTGACAGTTGTGCCAGCTCCTTGATCAGATCGGGCGTAGCCGTCCTGGCCCTGGCCAACCACTTCTGTGAGAACGTCGTGCAACCAAGAGTTGGCCAACCTGAAGTTCACGAATCCAGGCCCCGCGATCTCAAGCGACTCAACGTGTTCTGGCAAATTGGCAGTGAGTAGGTCAGCCAGTTCCTGGCCAAACTCACGAGGGTTCCTGCCAACGACCTTGGAGCAAACCAGTGCCGCGTTTGTGCTCCAGTCTCCATGCTCTGGGCGAGCCGGGCGTTCGATCACAACGCCGGACGGCACTTCGGCAACCCCCAGTTCGATCAGGGCATCATGCACGGCGGCAAGCAGGTCGTTGCGAATCATCGCTTGAGGGTACCGAGCCGCAAATGGCTCGGCCTCGCCTTTTGCACCGCAAACTTTGGCGCCGACTTGGGCCGCGGCTCTTGAAAGCTGCCTGCGGAATGCCCCCAGGCCGTTCATGTCTCTGGCATCAATAGAAAGAATTTCAACAAACACTGCAATCAGTTCTGGAGGTGCGCGTTGAAGGGGGTAAGAGCCGACGGCGGGTTGGCTCAATCCAACAGAAAGACCCTCTAATGCGACGTGCAATCCTGGCGGCCGGAATCGGCCTCACACTTACCTCTCTTGTTGCCCAGCCTGTGTCGGCCCAGACCGACCGACCACAGGCCCAAGACGCTCGACCCGATGTGGTTGAGGGAAATCGGCCCGCGGATCCAACGCCTCTCCCGGATCCGCGGGCTGAAGAACGAAACGTTGAAGCTCTTACTTTGGCCTGCAAACAGCGGGCAGATCTGAACGTGGTTGGCTGCGAATGGCGCCCAGCCACCTCAGAGCGGGCAGCTGGTTACCAGCTGTGGCGGCTCGTGGATCGGGGCCACCGGGAAATGGTGTGGCGGGGTGGCCTCGATCAAACGAACGCGGCGGACCGAGTACCAGAGGACGCCGCGGTCGCTCGTTATGTGGTGCTGGCGGTTGACTCGAACGGCAAGATTGTTGGTCGATCTCGGGTAGCAGTCGTGAAGCTGGCAAGCGGTCCGACCGACGTGCGGCCAACCGACCGCCCAGTCACCGACGTGAGACCTGTCGACACCCGGCCAACCGACCGCCCAGTCACCGACGTGAGACCAAGCGATCGCAGGATCGGCGATCGGCCCGATCTGTTGTCACTAACCGATCAGCGCCGCATTCGCCTGGCGTTCGCCGGCGGCGACCACAACTTCATCTGATCTGGGTGTCCACCCTTAGCCCCGCAACGCGGGCAAGGCTCTCCCCCGTGGGTCCTGT
The DNA here is from genome assembly GCA_003231975.1 of Acidimicrobiia bacterium. Classification (GTDB taxonomy): domain Bacteria; phylum Actinomycetota; class Acidimicrobiia; order Acidimicrobiales; family SZUA-35; genus SZUA-35. The sequence continues at coordinate 13,157 of QIKW01000172.1, read as the reverse complement.
CGGCTTCGACCTCTCTGAAGAGCGAGAACTGGTTGAGAGGGCGCGGGTTGACGCCAACGCATTTGCCGAGCTCTACAGGAACTACCTTCCCCGGGTGCATTCCTTTGCCAGCAGACGAACCGGCAGCACCGCGGCCGCAGAAGACATCTGCTCTGCAACATTTGAGGCAGCGCTCAGGAACCTTCACCGGTTCCAGTGGCGCTCCGGAGGATTCGCCCCTTGGATTCTCCGGATCGCCTCGAACGAAACAATCGCTCACTACCGACGGGAAGGCCGACCCTATACCGACCGAGGGCAACTGGCAATGTCTGATCTCTACGAACCGACAACTGAAGACGATCTGGAGCAGGTTCTTTCCGGAGACTTCGCGGTGCTGCGGGAGGCGCTGAACGAACTTCCTCCCCGGTATCAGAAGGCCATAGCCCTTCGGTACCTGGCCGACCTTGAGCCAGCCGAAGCCGCACGGGCTATGGGTTTGGCCAAACCGGCCCTTGCTGTGGTGTTGTCAAGGGCGTTGAAGGCAATGCGCAAAGAACTGCAGCGCACTGGCGCAAGTGGGGTGAGCCAACAATGACGGAGGATCTTGAACACCAGCTGACGCGGTGGGGTTCCTCGTCCGAGCCTGCCCCAGACGGGGCGTTCGCCAACCAACTGGAAACAGAGCTTCGGCTGGCGGGCGCAGACCGGCCGGGGCTGGCGGGTCAGCGTCGGATCTGGCAGCCCATCATGGCCTTCGCGGTTGCTGTTGTGATGGTGGTTGCCGGAGGGATGGCGTTGCTGGGTCTGAACGACTCCGGCGTTGAGGTCTTGGTTTCCTCCGCGTCAGACACCCAGGTTGTGCTGCCAGACGGAAGCATCGTGCCTGCCACAGCAGGGCTTGGCCTTGAAGACGGCAGCCGAATCGAGGTTGGCGAAGACGGGTTGGCTGTTGTTGGCGAAGTGGTTCTGGAACCTGGAACCAACGCAGTCGTTGTTGACGGCCGAATCGAGGTGCAGGCCAACCCCACGGATCCGTCTCCAACGTCAGATGTGGCGCTCCCAAGCACCCAGCCGCCTCAGCCAACCACCTCTGCGCCCATCGGGCCAACCACCACATCTGATCCAACGCAGTCTTCGACAACTGCAACGTCACGGCCAACATCAACCACTCCGCGGCCGCCTCCAACCACTGATGCATCCAGACCATCAACCAGCGCCCAGCCGGGCACTGCGCCTCCAACCGAGCCGCCCCAAACCGAGGCGACTTCTGGCAGTGCACCTTCCAGCAATGTGGCCCCAACCGACTCAGCCCCTCCATCCACGACCCCGGGGGCATCAACAACTACTCCCCAGGTGGTTGGCCCAGTGGTGCTGAGTGCTGAGGCAATGGCCGAAGGCAGGGTTCGCCTCAGTTGGACATTCTCGCCGACCGATGACCTGGCCGGGTGGGAGGTTGTTGTTACAACCGGAGACCGGTCCCGATCACTGGCCCTGCTTCGAGACCCCGCCGCCCGAACACTTACCGTGGAGCAGACGCCAGGCTCGGTTGCGGTGTACCGGGTAACCGCCAGGCGGGCAGACGGCTCGGCCATAGCCCAGAGCAACCCAACCGAGGTTGGTAGCTGAAGCCAGAGGCCAAAGCCCGGGAGGCGGTCAGCCGACCCAATACAACCGCGAACTGGCATGGAATAGTGGCGAAAACGCACCTAATCCATGCCAGTTCGCGGTTCTGAGAGATTTTTGAGGCCCTTACCCCTAAAAAAGCTCGGTACAAGCTGAGCACCCAAAACTCGGCCGAGCTTCTCACGCGTTGCCGACGGCGTCGGCAACGCAACGCACTAACGACCCAGATGGGCGAAGCCCGGACCTGCAAAGCAGGTCCCAATATCCCAGCCACGCGTTGCCGACGGCGTCGGCACGCAACGCACTAACGACCCAGATGGGCGAAGCCCGGACCTGCAAAGCAGGTCCCAATATCAGAGCCTCAAGAGGCCTACTAGTGAGATCGCAACGAGTAGGCCGAGGGTGACGCGGTGGAACGACTCGACCGAGGCGTTGCGGAACGCCTTTGATCCAACCGCTATCCCTACGGCCATCAGGGGCAGGCCAAGCATCAGTCGCCACAGGAGGGCAGAGCCAATTTCGTCTGTCCAGAACAGGTACAAAAGCACAAACAGGTTCGAAGCGAAGAAGTAGGCAATTAGCGTTGCCCGCATCTCGGCAGCAGCAATCATCATGAAGGTCATTGCCAGCACCAGCACTAGGCCAGACATTGCGGTTGCCCCGTTCACCACGCCCGCTACTACCCCAACTACGAAGAAGAGGGCTACCGATGATTGGCCAGCTCGGCGGCCATCGGTAGCCAGCTTTGAGGTGGGAGCCGGGAGGCGACGGTTGGCTCCCACCAACAGGCCGACGCTCAGGATCAGGAGAACACCAAAGGTGACAGCTCGCAGGGTGTCTGCATCGGCGGCAACAAGAATGGCCAGACCGATCGGATTGCCAACAACGGCAGCAGCCACCAGGATCCGGAAGTCTCGCCACCGGATCTCGGACCGGATCGAACTGCCTTGTAGCAAGCTGGCAACTACCTCAAAGGCGATGGCAAGTGGTACAGCAGCCAGGGGCTCAATCACGAAGGCAAGGCCGGCAACCAGAACTGCGGAGAAGCCAAAGCCCGAGTAGCCCCGAATGAGGGCCGCCAGCAACAGAACTCCCGCGGCAACCAAGGCTTCTGCTGCGCTCAGTTCGAGGCCGGACAACACCGCCGCACGCTACTGGCCCGGCTCGGTCGCCGGTTGGTCTACCAACTTTCAGCGCTTCTCAGCCTGGCATCAGGGCGTTCATGGCTTCGAGATCCCAGCTGTTCGTTTCGTTGTTGCGGAGGCCCATGCCAGGGCTGGCCCAGTCCCAATAGCCCCAGGAAAAGCCGTGCTGATCCGCGGCTTCTCTCACCCAGCGAACCCACGCCAGGCGGTCTGCTGGGTCGGCAAACTCCAGCACTCCGAACTCACCAAGGAACACCGGAACAGACTGCTGGTCGGCCCACTGGGCAACGTCGGCAAACTCGGCGTCGATGATTGCCCCTGCGTCGTTCAACTCCGGGTTGAAACGGGTGCCGAGCCACGCGTCGGATCCTGCGATCCAGCTGGCTCCCTGATGGGTGAACCGGAAGGGCGAGTAGTAGTGGAACGTAACGATCAGGTTGTTGTCGTCTGGCAGGATCAGTTCGGACAAGGCGAGGTTGTCGTTCCAATCGGTGGGCCCGACGATGATTGTTCGGCGAGGGTCTTCGCCCCTTACTGCGTCAACCAGCTCAGCCAAAATGGGGTTCCACAGTTGGGAGGTCAGCGCCGAGTTGGGCTCGTTCAGCAGTTCGTACACCACCTCGTCGGTTGGCGAATCCCGGTAGCGGTTGGCGATCTGGCGCCACATCGCAATCAGTCGAGCCCGGTGAGCCTCAGGGTTCTGGCTCATCTCCTCATAGTTGTGGAGATCGATAATGGCAGTGAGCCCGTTCGACCGGGCTGCTTCGAGAGCGGCGTCAACACGAAGGAAGATCTCTTCATCAAGGACATACGGGGGCTCTGATTGCGCCCAGTCTGAGAACCTGATCGGTATCCGGACTGCGGTAAACCCCTGCTGGGCGATGGCGACGAAGTCTGCGGGCCCGATGTCCTGAGCCCAGGTTTCGTCCTTTGCCACCTCAAGTGTTGCGCCAAGGTTCAGGGTGCGAGCCAGCAGCAGGTTCACCTCGAACGGGTCGGGCCCGCTATCAGCCGCATCGGCTACAGGCACCGCAGTGGTCGTTTGGCTGGTGGGTAGCGGCTGGCTGGTTGGCGCCGCGCTGGTTGGGGGCGCTTCAGGACCGGTGGTTGCCGCTGCCGCCTGGGCTGCGGTGGTGCCGCCTCCAGCCTCGTCAGAACCAGCGGGAGTGGTGCTTGTGGCCGCGCCGCAGCCCCCAGCAACAAGGGCAGCCAGTACGGCGATGCCGATGAATCGAACGTTGCGGCCGCGGCTCACCGCGTCCAAGCTAGCTGCGGCTTCGGCTGCCGCGAGTGGGCAGTTACGCCTGTTGAAAAGCACTGGCGCTCTGCGAAGGTTTGGTTCACACTGCCAGGCCGTGCTGAACAAGAGCCGTGCTGAACAAGAAAGGGGAACCTGATGGAGATCCGAAGCGAAGGCAGTATTGCCCGTGTGCGGTCCTGGGCCACTGACCTTGAAGAGAACACAATGCAGCAGGCTCTTCGGTCTGCTCGCTGCGACGCCGTTTCTGGCCCGATTGCCCTAATGCCCGATGCCCACTTTGGGTTGGGGGCAACTGTTGGCTCGGTGATTCCAACCGAGTCTGCCATCATTCCCGCTGCGGTTGGCGTAGACATCGGCTGCGGCATGATCGCGGTAAAGACCGACGTTGAGGCGGCCCATCTGCCAGACAACCTTGGCCCAACGCTTCGTGAAATTGGGCGTGCCATTCCTGCTGGGTTCAACCGCCATCAGCATCCGACCAAGAGCGCCGACACTTGGGTTGGGCACAACAAGTTGGAAACCGAAGTAGAACTCACAACCAAACAGCATCGCGGGGTGGCGCAGCAACTCGGCACGCTTGGTGGCGGCAACCACTTTGTTGAGGTGTGTCTGGACGAGGCAGACCAGGTTTGGGCTGTGCTTCACTCTGGGTCAAGGGGAATCGGCAACGTGCTGGCCCGCAACCACATCGAGCGGGCCAAGGAGCTGTGCCGCGATCTGGAACGAGCGTTAGAAGACCGAGACCTCGCCTACTTCCTCGATTCCGATGACGGCTTCCAGGCCTACATCCGAGACATGTTGTGGGCTCAGGAGTACGCCCTGGAGAACCGCGAGCAGATGATGAACTCCTTGTTAGGTGTTCTTGGCGGCCAACTGGGCAGGCCGATTCGCGAGCTGGCCCGTATCAACTGCCACCACAACTACACCGCCCGCGAGCGGTATGGAGACCGCGACCTGTGGATTACCCGTAAGGGGGCCATTCGGGCCGGGTTTGGCGAGCTCGGTGTGATCCCTGGTTCGATGGGAACCAACACCTACATCGTTGCCGGGCTTGGCAACCCTCAGTCCTATCAGTCCGCCGCGCACGGGGCAGGGCGTCGCTTTGGCCGCAACGAGGCCAAGCGCCGTTTCAGCGCGGCCCAGCTGACCGAGGCAATGCAGGGGCGAACCTGGCAGCAGAGCAAAGCAGACCAGTTGGTTGATGAGTCTCCGATGGCATACAAAGACATTGACGTGGTGATGGAGAATCAGAGCGACCTGGTTGAGATTCGCCACACGCTGCACGCCATCGTCAACTACAAGGGCACCAAGTGACTGTGCCCGCCCAAGTGACTGTGCCCGCCTGGTGATTCACCGGCGGGCGCAGCGCTCGGCCATCTTGGCTGCAATCAGGTTGTGGGCTGGCTTTATCGCGCTTAGGTAGACGTGCCCCATCTTGTCCTGGGGGTAGGCCGCTGTGGTGAGGGCAAGAAACTCAGCGCCAGGGTCCAATGCGATGGACAGACGCATATCGAAGTGTTTGTCTTGCACCGCAAGCAGGATTTCGGAATCCGTTCGGGCAACAACTGTGAACACTCCAATGCGATCTCCAACAGTCGGATGCTCTGGCACCGAGCTGGATTCGCGCTCGCCAACCTCGAAGCCAAAGCGGCCGACGAGAGAGTTCCTGATCCGCATCAGGGCCCCAACCCAAGCTGGTGTTGTCGAAAAGAACGCGACAAAGACATCGTCTACGTCCACCATGTCAGGGTTGGTGATTTTGGCGCGGTGACTGTCGTAGATCTTTGGCTCGGCGTTGTGCTTGGCCATGAACGCGGCGAGAAGGTGGGGCGCCGCAGTTGGCTGGGCGGAGGTGTGCGTTCCACGAGTCACAGATCTAGTGTCGCATAGTGTCAGTTTATTGTCTACCCCAGGATGAGAGTTCGCGAGTATGACCTTGGAGGTAATGGCGTTGGTTTCCAGACCCTGACAAGCTCGTGACATGCAGATTGCGATTGAAGACTTCGGGGCGGCGCTTCGATGGTGGCGCACAACTCGTCGGTTCACCCAACTTCAACTATCGAACGAGGCAGAGGTATCAAGCAGGCACATCAGCTTCCTGGAGACCGGCAAGGCCAGACCTAGCCGGGAAATGGTGGTGCACCTTGGGATCGTTCTGGATCTTCCGCTGCGAGATCGGAATGCACTGTTGCGCGCCGCAGGTTTTGCAAACCTGTACCCCCACAGCGACTTCGATGCACCAGAAATGAACCAGGTCCGCACTGTGCTGCGGGCCATCCTCGAGGCGAACTCTCCCAATCCGGCAATTGTGGTTGACCGGCGGGGCGACATAGTCGACTCGAACACTGCGGGCCTCATGATGGTTGGCTCCGCAGTGAACGCCGAAAGCGCCGCTTTGCTTCCGGTACCCAACATCAACCGGTTGACATTTCATCCGGATGGAATCAGGGAGCACACCAGGAACTGGAGCGAGGTGGCTGCGGTTGTTCTCCAGCGACTTGAGAGAGAGCAGGCGTTCCGGCCAGCAGACGAACGGCTTGAATCGCTTCTGGCCGAGGTTTTGACTTACCCCGACGTTGCCGAATTGCGAAGCGGCCACCTCGGCCTGCCAACGGGCTCTGAACTGCTGGTGCCTTTGCACATCAGCACCTTCGACGGCGATCTGCTCTCTCTAATCACCACCATCGCCACAATCGGAGCCCCATATGACGTAACCCTTGAAGAGTTGCGCCTGGAAACCTTCTTCCCGACCGACGACGCAACCGCCGCCACCCTGGCGGGTTGGGAAGACGAGCATCAATTTGCGCCCTCGGCAGGATTCGAACCTGCGCTCACGGCTCCGGAAGCCGATGCTCTATCCCCTGAGCTACGAGGGCCTGGGTGAAACAACTCTAGCGGAGCATCTTGGTATGGCCTAGAGGCCTTTGCCAAATTTGTGGGCCGACTTCAAGATCAGCGAAGCTGGGACACCTGCCACGATGGCAAGCGCAACCGGCACTCTCTTCTCGAACGGCTTCAGTCGGAATGCTTCAAACGCAGTGCGCAGAGCAAGGCGGCGCTGCTTCATTGCCGCTCTGGCGATGGCCTGCTGGCCACGAATCCGGGCGAGGCCTGGTTGGCTTTGGAACTCTGGAAACTTGTTGACGATGTACTCGAGGCCATCGTCGATCGTTTTCCACTTCTCGAAGAAAAACGAGGCCCCGTGCCAGTGAACTCGTACCAGTGGCTCCGGCGCGACGGCGAAGGCAGTGGCCCGCGCAGCCCGCAAGAGCCAGTCGTAGTCTTCGCCGTAGCCGCCCGGGATTTGCTCGTCGACGGGCCCGATCTCAGCAATCAGGGAAGCGGCAGCCAACGTTGCCGACGGATGCACTTCAGTCATCCGGTCATTCAAGAACCCTTCGAAGGTGAGCTTGTTCGCTTCGGGAATCCTGGCCGTGTCTCGACCCTCGAAGTGGATGAATACGCCAGTGGTTGCCACCTTGGCTCCTGGGGCAGCCTCGATAGCAGCGAACTGGGCCACCAACTTGCCGGGGAGCCATTCATCGTCGTCGTCGCAGAACGCAATCCATGGGTGCTGGGCCACGGCGATCCCGCTGTTACGGGCTCCAGCCAGGCCAGGGGATCTCACGTTCGTCTTCACAACGATCCGCCGATCCTTCAGCCCCATCTCGTCGGGGACCGATTCGAGGGCCCAGTCTGGCTCGGAACGGTCGAACACAACAACAATCTCAAGCAGCCCGGGGTGTTCCTGGATTAGGGCGGCGTCAATGGCCCGACGGAGCAGCTTTGGGCGATCTCGAGTGGCCATGACCACCGAAACCGAATTCTCGGCCGCGTTCATAAAGGAGTGTTCATAAAGGAGTGCTCATGTGGCCATCAGGAGGGAGGGCCGCCGTCATTTAGCAGATCGAGGCTTGTTTCAACCCCAAGAATTTCATCAACCACGGCGCCGAAGCGTACAACCCCAGGTGGGGCCTGAACGCGTTCTCTTTGAATGGTGAACGCTGCCGGATCGGCCAGTGCCTCAGAAAGGGCAGCCACAAACTCGGCTTCGGTGTTTGCCAGCCTGGCCAGCCCGTGATGGCCAAGGTGTTTGGCGAATCTAAGCTGGTGGCCGTCTACGTGCTCGCCAAGTTCGGGATCTCTGGCCACCACAATTGGCAAACGACCTGCCATTCGGGCGTCCATGACGGTTGAAGGGCCAGCATGACTTATTACAACTTCAGCCATGGCGAAGTACTGACGGAGGTCGTCGTGGGGGACCAAATCTTCGCTGATCACGTTAACTGGCGCCTCGGTTGTGCCTCGTTGGGCCAGAACCGAGACCTCGGGATTCAGCGCGGCCCAAGTGTCGATCCACTGAATCAGCCGGTCGAATGGATGATGATCTGTGCCGACGGAAACCACAACACGCGGCAAGTCAGCCCGAATGGATCGGGCCTCCCAGCGGCCGGCAACGGCATGAGATTCGGTGGGGGTCATCAGTACAGCGGACCCACAAGCTCGCTACCTGGATAGAGAGCCTGCTGCTCTGGCCACTGCACGCAGAATTTTGTTGTGAAGCGACGAACCAGACGGCCGGTGAGGGTTCGGGAATCAATCCGGTCATACACCTCGAGGTATACGGTTGGGATGCCTCGTCGCCTGGCTTCGACAAAGAAGGGAACGGCTGCTCCAGCTCCGTTTGACACAACCACGTCTGGTCGCCACTCACTTAGCTGACGCCGTGCCAGCTGGTAGTTCCGAGCCATGTTTAGCAGGTTGCGAGTGGTTGGGAAATGAGCCGGGATCAAGACTTCTCCCTCTAGTTTCGACCTGGCATCCGGGAGGTCGAAAGTGACCCAGCGACGGTCGTGGTTGACCCACCACGGCCGCAGCTGAAGCAGCTGAGACAAGTGGCCGCCCGCCGACGACACAAACAGCACCTTCTGCTCGACCGACCCAGATTGGCTCATCCGAGACGCTCGAATCCATCTGCTGCGCACAACACCAACAGCTGGTCTGCCGCGGTCTGAACGGCTTCGCCCAGAGTCGGGTTGTCGACGGCGGCCGCAAGTTCGGCGCCTAGATCCTCGTATTGCTCACTACCAGTCTTGCTTGCCAAAGTTGACCCCTCTATAAGCCGTGGCCGGGCAGCCTCGGCGTCACCTTGCAGTAGCGCGAGAAAGCCTGACTCGACCTGAGCGCAGGCTGGGGCGGCATCCAGCACGCGCTGATTTCTAGTGATGTTAGACCCAGGGTCGCCGGATAAGCCGATTTCTGAGGAAAGCTCGCCATCGGTTAGTCCATCTTCGTAGACAACTCCAGATCCGTCGATGGTGAAAGGCGACCGTTCCTGACCCTCGGCCAGAAGCACGGGATCGCCACTTGAGCAGGCCGTCGCTACTAGCGAGAACACAATTAGGGTCCGAACGAAGAAGTACATGAGATGCCGAGTTGAGGTTGCAGGGATAGGTAGAAACAGTATCGGCAGGCAGGCGTGCTCCTTATAGGAAGAAAACCTGCCCTGACAGGCAGGAAGACCCACCAGCGTCCTCGGAGAATCGGCGGAAACTACCTAAGGTTTACCGTCCCACGGAGTGACCTTGACCTTCAACAACGCAGCGAGTGACGACAATGCATGGCTTCGGGCTGCGCTTGGCGGCGATGGCACCGGCCCAGATGTTGACGTGCTGGTACGCCCAGACGCCGCCAGCCCCGAGTTGATCATCCCCCTCGGCTCACGGGCGGCCGCGGCGGCAACCCTTCATCGTTATCACGATGCCAGGTCAATAAAGGAACGGGCGATGACCCTCGCCGGTGAGTCGTTGGCCAGGATCGGCCAGCTCCACAGGGCCCCAGGCACGCCAACCAAGATTCGCTCGTTCGCCCTTGTGGAAGAGCTCGCCAAAGAGTTCGGAGAGCCAGAGCTCCTCGCCGCGGTAACCCTCGGCCCGCGCCGTCGCAACCGCAAGCCGGTGCTGCAATTGTTCCGACCAGACGGCGCAACAATTGGATTCGCCAAGGTTGGTTGGTCGGTCTTCACTCGCGAACTGGTTGCCAACGAAGCCCACTGGCTGCAACGGGTCGCCGGCCGGCTACCGCCTGGGCTCACCGCTCCAACCGTGCTCTACAACAAGGTTCACGGCGATCGCCATGTCGTTGTGACGTCTCCGCTTCACACCCCAATCACCGCCAGACGCTCTGGACCGCTGCGAACAGCTTTGGTAGTTGGGCTGGCCAGAGCTCTCGGCTCTGAGCGTCAGGAAGTTCAAAACCTGGAGCCGGTGCTTGGATGGCGCGGCCATCAGACCGCCGAACTGATCGACCTGGGAGTGCTGCTTGAGCGTCACGGAGCAACCACTGTTGAGGTTGGGCTGTGGCACGGAGACCTCACCCGTTGGAATACTGCAACAACCCGAGCCGGAACAATGCTTTGGGATTGGGAGTTCGCCGCAGGCAACCGACCAGTTGGGCTTGATCTCCTGCATCAGGAGTTCGAGCGGGTGCGGCGAGACCCAGCTCATGACGAGCAGGACGCCGTCGAAGCCGTGATGGCCAACGGCCCGGCCTGGTTGGAGCAATTGGGCCAGCCAGCAAATGCGGTGCTTGATCTGTACCTGTGCGAGCTGATAGTTCGTGAGGCCAGGCTGAAGGGCGAAGGCTGGGACCCCGCGAACCTTGGCCCCCTCGACACGGTTGCAGCCAGAACCCTGCGAAGCAGACTCTTGTGACCGGATCGGGCGCTGGCTCCCGACACGGCAACCAATCCAACGCCGCGGCATCAAGCGTTGCCCTGATGGGGGCGATCGTTACCACGCTTGCCAGCTTCGGCACGGCCTACCTGGTTTCTCGATCCGGCAGCGGCTTTGCCGGCGCCTTCTTTGTGTCAACCGCGGTTGCCACCATCGCGGGGAACAGCCTCACCCTTGGAACGCCAACAGGCCTTGTCTACTTCATGGCAAAGGCTGCCAAAGAGGGGGCTTCCGGGCCGCTACCTCTGATAACACAAGCCCTGAAACCGGTTGCCCTCTTCGCGGTGGCTGCGGGCGCGCTGCTGTTCATGGCGGCTCCCTCGTTTGCGGGCTGGGTGTCTGCGGATCGGGTGGCCGAGATCACAACGATGATTCGTTGGTTCTCTCCCGCCGTTCCTGCCTGGGCCATCACAGCCTCACTGTTGGGGGCAACCCGCGGCCTTGGCTCCATGACCCCAACCGTCGTTGTCGGACAGATCCTTCGACCTGGCGGTCAGCTGCTTCTGATCGGCTTGCTGTTTGCCCGAGGCGAACCCGCTGCATGGCAGGTCGGTCTGGCCTGGGCCCTCCCGGTGTTGGCAACGCTTGTTGTCGCCGTATTCTTTCTGAGTCGCCTCGGTGGGCTGGAACGCAGCGGCCCAAGCTCGGTGCCATCAGCTGAGTTCTGGGCCTACACCCGAAGCCGAGCGGTCTCCACCTCGCTTTCGATCGCGCTGGAGAGGGTTGACGTGATCTTTGTCAGCGCCCTCATCGGCTCGGAGGCCTCAGGCGTTTATGGCGCCCTGACGCGCTACATCGCAGCCGGAAATTTCTTGATCTTCGCGGTCGCCCAGGCGGCGTCGGTAAATCTTCGCCGGGCTCTGGCAACCGAAAACTTTGTTCGAGCCGGGGCAGTTCTGCGGCAAACAACCTCGTGGCTGATCCTCATGGCCTGGCCCTACTTCCTGGCCTTGGCCTTCAAGCCTGAACCGCTGGCCAATCTGTTGAACTCCGAGTTCGTGGCCGACGCCGGAATTCTCACCATTCTGGCCGTTGGGATGATGGTCAGCGCCGCAGCCGGACCAATCGACGTCACCCTTCTGATGCTTGGCAAGAGCAGGCTCAGCCTGGTCGGGATCGCGGCCGCAATAACAACCGACATTGCGCTGCTCTTCGTCCTGGCCCCCAGGTACGGCCTCGTTGGCGCCGCCGTTGCGTGGGCCCTAAGCGTTGCTGTCCAGAACGCCCTCGCCACCTTCTTTGTGTACCGCACCGCCAAGCTGCATGTGATTGGCCGGGCCTGGGTAGTGGCCGCATTAGCAACCCTCGCCGCTGTTGTTCCCGTGGCGTTTCTGGCCCCCAACCAGATCCTGGGGCTGGTGATCATTGCCCTTGTCGGAGGCGGAATCCTGGGCGCAACGGTGTGGCGGCTTCGTTCCCTGTTTGGTTTTGGCCAGACCCTGCTAGTCGGCGCCAACCAGCCGCCGGACCATATTGGCGAAGGCGGCCTCTGAGGCTGGGTCTGCGTCAACTTCCCAAACGCAATCTGGCCACGTCCCACCGGGCGCGGTCACGTTGAACCAGGCAACGAACTCGATCTGGCTGAGCGCCGGCTCGCTCAGCAAAGTAGCGGTGGCATCATCGATCCACTGAGCCCGTCGGCCGCTGTCTGCTGAGTCAATGGCCGATGCGAACTCTGGGATTGCCAAGGGCTTGTTGCGACCTTGCGCGAATTCAAGCGATGGACCGAGCATGTCTTCCAAAGACTCCCACTCTCGATCCGTGCCCTGGCACTTAAACCAGTTGTAGGTGTCTGCCCCGATCACGTCAACAACGTCATCCCCCGGATACCAACTGGCTCTCTCGGGACTACTAAGGAGGCCTCTGGTAACCGTCCACACCAAACGAACGTCGGTGCCCGCTCGATCGCGAACCAATTCCGCCATTCGCCGCCACGCGGCAACAAACGCTTCGGCGTCGCCGTTCGGAGCGCTGTCGCGAGTGTCTGGTTCGTGGTTGAAAGTGAAGTAGCTGCCAGGCCCAAGGGCAGCCGCCGCGTCGGCCCAGCCCTCCATCTGTTGGTACAACTCAGAGCCCACCTCGGCTTCGGCTATGTCAGACCACGGGATGACCTCGCCGTTATCCAGGTTCGGGCGAACCGAAAGATTGATGCGCCTGCCGCCGGCCAGAAGCTCGGGCAGGTCGGTGTTGGCCAAATCGGTATCCCACCTGGCGAAGAAGCGCACCAAACTCACCCCAACCCCGGCTCGGTTCTCAATCTCTTGCACACCCGCCAGCCTGCCCCGCTTCACTGCCACGCCCATCAGCGGGCCTGGCGCTTCGAACTCCGAGGCTGGCGGCACAGTCGACGATGTGGGGCCCTGGTCGGTTGGTTGGGTGATATCAACACCTGCCGCGTTAGTTGTGGGCGGGGCG
>QIKW01000179.1 GCA_003231975.1 Acidimicrobiia bacterium | reverse complement strand
AGGGACTGCAAGCTCACGGCCCGCCGTTGTAGTGAAAGTGGACAACAGCGCAAAGGCCAGGCCGCAGTCTGGCTTGAACCTGGCAGACGTGGTGATCGAGCAAGAAGTTGAGGCGGGCATTACGAGACTGGCCGCCATCTTCCACTCCAACCGGGTGCCTGTTGTTGGCCCCGTGCGTTCTGCCCGCAGTACCGACATTTCCTTCCTCAGCAGCCTCGGTCAGCCCGCCCTTGTGTACTCCGGGGCCAACGACGTGTTTGACCAATTGATCCTGAATCAGGAGTTGGTGCAGAACTTTTCGGCCGCCCGCTCGGGCGCCTACTGGCGAGACAGGTCCCGAAGGGCACCAGCCAACCTCTACACCGACACCAGGAACTTCGACGGATCCGGTGCTCCGCCGGGGGCCTGGTTCCAGTACTCGCCAGCCCCGACGGGTGGCACGCCAACAAGCTCGGCCATCGTGAACTTTCCGAATGCCACGATTGGTTGGAGTTGGGACGGCACGCAATGGCTGCGCACCCAAGATGGCAGGGTTCACACCACCGACGGCGGAGCTCAAGTGAGGGCCATAAACGTGGTGGTTGCCGAAGTGGCGGTTGTGAACAGCGGCCTTGTCGATCCTGCCGGTTCGCCGGTTCCAGAGTTCGTGTGGGCTGGAACCGGAAGGGTTGTGGTGTTCACAAACGGCCAACGTTTCGATGGCACCTGGACCCGTCCAACCCTGGCCGATCCGGCAGTACTTGTTGACGGCGCCGGGAACGTTATCTCCCTTGCCCCAGGCAACACCTGGGTTCAGCTAGTGCGATCCCTCTAACGAGCCAATGGCTTGGTTAAGCCACTTAGGAACCTCGGGCGCTAGTGCGCTATGTCGCCGTCGATGGACTCGCGGATCAAGTCGGCGTGGCCGCAATGGCGGGCGTACTCCTCGATCATGTGGATCAGGATCCACCGCAGGCTCCAATGCTCACCGTCACGATTCGGGCGAGTCGAGAGTTGGTCAAGCGACGGCGCCGCATCGATACGCGCCCTGGCGTCGACAACCGATGCATCGAACTTGGTGAAGAGTTCGTCGACCGACCAGGCTTGGGCCATGGTCATCTCTGCGTCGCGATCGGCATCCCAGTCCAGCGCGGCGAACGGCTCGCCAATCTCTTCGCCGTCGAAACGATCTTGGAACCAGTGCTGCTCGACAAGTGCCATGTGACCAATAAGTCGTGACAGCGTGAGTGTTGTGGGTGGCAGGGCGATCTGGAGCTGTGAATGGGAAAGCCCAAGCGCTCGGTCAACCAGGGTCGCTCGATAGAAGTCGAGGAACGCCAGCAACATCGTTCGCTCGTCTGCCTCCAGTGGAATCGGGGGTAGGGCGGGACGATTCATGCCCCTGACGCTAGCGAAGTGTTGGCATCAGGGTGTTGTGCCGGTGCGCATCACGAACTCAGGGGTGCTGATCCAGGTGATCACAACCTCGGCTCGGGTGGTGCCTGCTGCGAGCTGGTCGGTCCAGTATTGCTTTCCGCCTTGGTCTGGCTCCCGGTCAAGAACGTTGCGGTAGAGCAGCTGAACAAACTCGGCGTCAGAAGTTGATCCGTACCGTGCCTCAAACTCGGGGCCGCCAACAAACACATAGACCACGTCCGCCCGCTCAACCGGAATCCACTGCCAATAGCGGGCTCCGTTGCAGTCCGGCTGGCGGTCAAGCACCGCTTCGTAAAGTCGGGAGATCCAGCCGAGGGCCGAGGGCTGGTAGGGCGAAGTGCCCGTTTCGGTAACAATCCCGGGCGTTCTGGTAATCCAAACCAAAACCTGGGCCTGGCTGTTGGGAGCAGCCAACAAGCCAAGCCAGTCGGTCATTTCGTTCGCTTCTGGCGCCCGTCCAAGAAGGTTGTTGTAGATCTGGTTGACGTAGGACTGATCATCGAGTTTGTTGAATGATCCCTCAAGCTTCGCGATGTCAAGGAGCGTGGCGGCAACGCTTTGTGCTGACCTTCCTTTAGCTCTTTCCCCGATCCAGAACGTCAGCTGCTCTTGGCTGAGGTCTTCGCCAAAGACAGCGCGATACAGCCGGGTCACAGAATCATCCAGGGGTCTTGCCCCCTCACTCCACGGAAAGACCTGGTTGCGATCGCACGGTCCGGATGGCTCGGGCGGAGAGTTCTGGGGCGGCTCGGGGGTTGGCTCGTTTCCAACGGTTGCGAGGTCATACGCGGGCCAGCCGTTGATGGCGCAACCACGCACGCTGAACGTCTGCTGCATCATCACCGGCGCATAAAGATCGGCGGTGCAGTTCCTGACGGTGCGGTGGCTCATGCCCAAGCGGTGGCCAATCTCGTGGTTGATCAGATACTGGCGATAGGTGGGTAGTGCGCCCTCGAATCCATTGTGGTAAACGTCTGGGCCACGCATCCAACGGTCGATGTTTTGAACCACCCGGCTGCCGTTCCGACAAGACAGCCTGCCGACTGTTCGCAATGGCGAGCACAAGCGGTCAGCGGTGGCTGGCGAGGCCAGGAACAGCGTGAAGTCAACCCCGGCATCAGCCGTATTGTCGGCGGCGGAGCCGCCCGGAATCATTTGGAAACGATACTGGCCGGTTCCGATCCAGGATCGAGGGTCTGAGAGTATGGCGATGGCTTCTGCCGCAAACTTGTTCGCGTCATAGCCAAGGCCAAGCTCTGTCTTCACGTTGAAGCGGTAGATAGGGCCGGAGGTGCCGATCACCGAAGACGACGCAGTAGCCACGTCCCAAAGCTGGTTCCTTTGGGCAGGCAACGGGTCTGCAACCCGGCGAGCGTCGGCCGGGGCACTGGCGAGAGCCGCTGCAGCCATGAGGACAGCCAGCGTGAAGGACGCTAAGTGACGAGGGTTCAATTGGCCGGCTCCCTTTCGGCCCCACGTTCCGCCCACCCATTTCACCACAAAACGAGGCGCGTTCGGTTGATCTTTGCGCTGGCCGCCAACGCCAATCAACGAACGTCTGGCGCTCGTATCCTGAAATCGGCGTCGAACTCCAGAGGCGAATGTAGGATTCGGCCCCATGTCTGAACCCGGGCCGCTGCTGAGGCCCCGCCCGTTCTGGCACCGCAACCTCGATCCCGAGGAGCGGCGCCGGGTGATGAACGACCTGGCTCTGATCAGCCAGCCCCATTGGACATGGCGCTTTGTCGTGATGTTGACGCTTTCGGTAATTGTTGCGGTGATGGGCCTGCTTGCTGGCTCGGCCGCGGTTGTTATTGGTGCGATGCTGCTGGCTCCGTTGATGACGCCGGTTCTTGGCATGGCGGCCGCTCTTGCCATGGGCCTGCCCCGCAAGACGTTCAAGTCGACAATGCGGGTGATCCTTGCGTCGCTTTGGTGCGTGGCCCTCGCCTATATCGCATCGAAGGTGGCGCTCACCAGCGCCCAAGCCCTTTCCGCAGAAATAGAGGCTCGCACCCGGCCAGACCTTCGAGACCTACTGGTCGCCCTGGCCGCCGGCGCTGCCGGTGCGTACGCAACCGTTCGGTCAGACACCTCAAGCTCGCTGCCGGGTGTGGCGGTTGCGGTGGCTCTAGTGCCTCCGCTGGCAACTATTGGAATCACACTTGAGGCTGGCAATTTTGTTTGGGCAAGGGGCGCCACCCTTCTCTACGTCACCAACTTAGTTGCCATCGTCCTGGCCGGGCTGCTGGTTTTCCTGGTGACAGGATTTGTGCCCCCCCGTCGCTTTGCCACAACGGTGCCGCGGATTCTGGCCGGGCTGGCTGTTGCTGCGGTTGCCGTTGTTGCCATCTCGGTGCCACTGCTTCGGGCCAGCCAAGGAGCGGCCGAAGACTCGCTTCGAGACCGTGACGGCAGGCGGGCGGTTGAAAGTTGGTTGGCCGGAACCCCCCTTGTAATCGAGTCTCTGGACTTCTCGGGCAATCCTGTGGTGATTGAAATTAGTGGCCCAACCGACCCACCTCCCAGAGAAACCCTTGAGGAGCTTCTGGCCCCCGCACTTGGGCCCAACGTTCAGGCCGCCATCTTTATTGATGAGACCAGGCAGCCAACCACAACCTCAACCACCGTGGTCAGTAATGAAGAGGTGCGCCAGGCTGAAATTGAGATCGTTCTCAACGAATGGCTGGGCGCAAACGACGATGGCAACAGCTATGAGCTGAACGCCTTCGAATTGAGCGGAACCAGACTTCAGATAACAGTGTCCGGGCTCGGTGTCGCTCCTCCCATCCGGGATCTGATCGCCCGTCTAGCGGTGTGGAACCCGAACGAGATCGTTGTGCCAAACCTTCGTTGGAGCCAACTGGAAGCGGTGCCCCTCGGCGACGTTCCACCCACTCCAACGGAGGTGTCAACCGATCAGTTGCGGATCGTTGTGCAGAGGTGGGCGAACACCTTTGAGTTAGACGTCACAGATCTCGAATTCAACGGAGTGATCCTGAGGGTTGAGGTGGTTGGGCCACAGCCCGGAGTTCTCGAAGCTCTACTTGAGTCGGTAGAGGAATCCGAGGTTCGAGTTGAAACCGTTGAGGTCTTCTACACCCAACGCATCCGCCTGGAAACCACAACCACAACGGTTCCAACCACAGCGGCCACAACGGAAGCTCAAACCTCAACCACCACCGAAGCTGGCGGCTGAAGCCCTGCTGCTAGTCGTTTTCTCGCTGAATGAGACGCAACTGGGGGGATTCTTTTGTTGAGTTCTGGGTTCCCTCGCCACAAACCGGCACTGGCAGAGGCTGCTGTTCCTGAACGGTGAACTCCAGGCGGCCACCGGGCCAGGTAACAGAGGCGAACCGGCTGCCAGCTTCACCCTCCCAGGTTTCAAGCCCGCGCTCTGTTTCCAGCCAATCCCAGCCGTTCTGAGAGAACCCCAGACCGTCAGCGATCTGCTCGGCCCGCCCGATCACCGCGGCGTTCCCTCGGTAGTGCGTGGCGAGACTTTCGGGGCTTTCGGACTGATTAACGATGGCGCCTACCACTTGGGCTGTGAGGTAGGCCCAGGTTGTGCCGGTTGGGAAGTGGATTCCGGTTGGCGCAAACCGGTGCCCCCCGGTGTGGCTGGACCGCCACAATTGCACACGATCGGGAAGCGCCCCTGCCAACTCGTCGAACAGCTGCATTCCGAATTGACCGCAGCACCGGTCTCGGCTTCCGTGGGTGCACACCAGGAAGTCTTCGGTTCCGGCTGTTGGATCGACCAGGTTTGACGCCGCCAACCCCTCTGGCCCATCGGTCACCAGTGTCGAAACGGTTGCGGTTAGGGCGTTCAGCGGCACCAACGCCTCTACTCGGTCGAACCCAGCGAAGCCCTGCCGTCTTTGCAGGCTGACCACCCGATGCAGACCGCCTCGGCCGCCATCGGCGGCGGAAGCAACACCCAGGATGGTTGTGGCCCCACGCGTCTGCGGGCCACCTGGCACCCCACCCAGCAGAGGGTGGCTGTCGATTTTCTTTGGCCACGGCAGCGGCAATTCAACCAGCAGAAAGCGGTCTGAGCCGCCAGCACTTCCCGCTGCCCGCTCTCCCAGGTTTCGGCTGATTGCCGAGCAGCGCAAATCCTCACCATCGGGGCTGGCGGCAACCGAGAGCTTGCTCACTCAGCCACCTGATCCGCTGCTGCCGCTCACCTGACTTCGAAGCGATGCCAACCAGCTCTGAGCCTCGTTCCATGCTTCGTTGTTCTGGTCACGAACCTCAGACGCCATGGCTCCTCCCGCCGGGTAGCTGCCAAGAAACTTCACGTCAGCGTGTTTAGCCCGAACGTTCAGCAGGGCGTTGGCAACAATGTCGTCGCTGATGTGGCCAACAATGTCAACGATGAAGCAGTAGTGACCAAGGCTGGTCCGTGCCGGGCGAGAGGTGAGCTTGCTGAGGTTCAAGTTACGGGCCGAGAACTCGTGCAGGATCTGCACCAGTGAGCCGGGCTTGTCTTCCCGCTGGCTCATCACCACCGTAGTTTTGTCGTTGCCGGTTCTGCTTGGGACCCCACTGCTGCCAACCACCAGGAACCGTGTCTGATTCTTTGCCCCACTGATGTCGGCCATGTCGGCCGCGATGATCTCAAGCCCGTAAAGCTCACCAGCCAACGACGGCCCCAAGGCGGCAACGCCTGGGTCTTCGCTGGCCACACGAGCCGCATCCGCGGTGGAATTGGCTGGCACAACTTCTGCCAGCGGGAGCTTCTGGCGTAGAAACTCACGACATTGGGCGTTGGCAACGGGGTGAGAGGTAACAACCTTGATTTCGTCAAGAGCCGTACCGGGAATTGCCATCAGGTTCATCGTGATATCCAGCACCACTTCTCGCTGAATGAGCAGGTTGGTGTCGAAGGCAAGGGCATCCAGTGACGCGTTGACCGTGCCCTCAATGGCGTTCTCGATGGCAACAAAACCAAGATCAACGCCACCAGACTGAGTTTCGCTGAGAATGTCGCCGAAGTTCCGCATGGGAACCAGTTCTGCCCCGCCAACCAGATCGGCCTGTGACCGAAGAGCTTGCTCGCTGTAGGTGCCGGCAGGCCCAAGAAATCCGATACGTCGACCAGACTTAGTCACCGCGCCAAGGGTAACGGCTTTCGCCTAGCCTCGACGGATGCCTGAGAGCTCGGTCGAAGACGTCGCGTACCGCAAGACGCTTCGCTCATGGATGATCTATGACTGGGCCAACTCAGCGTTCGCCACCACCGTGCTGGCTGCTGTGTTTCCCATTTACTACTCGGTCGTGGCAGGGTCCACCCTGCCGTCACGGGCCACAGCCACCCTCTACTACACACTGACCCTGTCGGCCTCGGTTCTGGTTACAGCCCTAATCAGCCCCATCCTTGGCGCAATTGCCGACGGCAAGGGAACCCGCAAACGGTGGCTTCTCATCTTTGCCTTCGGCGGGGCGGCCGCGTCCACCGCGTTGTACACGGTTGGGGCTGGCGACTGGCTGGTTGCCTCAATAATCTTCGGGCTGGCCCGCATTGGCTTTGGCGGCTCCGTCGTGTTCTACGACGCCCTGCTTCCCCATGTCGCCAAACCAGAAGACGTAGACAGCACGTCGTCCAAGGGTTACGCAATCGGCTACCTGGGTGGCGGGATCTTGCTGATCGCCAACGTGGCACTGATCTTTGCCTTGCCAGACGACGGGCTTGGGGTTCGAATCTCATTGGCATCAGTTGGGCTCTGGTGGGCGTTGTTCACCATCCCCCTAATCCGCAACGTTCCCGAGCCGCCGCCGGTAGCTGGTGGGGCCCAGCAATCTCAGGGCCTGGCTGAAACGGCGCGCTCGCTTGGCACCGAGCTGAAGCGGACGCTGGGAGAGATCCGGCGGCTCCCAGATCTGGCCCGTTTCCTTATTGCATTCCTGATCTACAACGACGCAATCGGTGTGGTTATCTCGGTGGCAACCATCTACGGGGTCGAGCTTCGTTTTGGAGCCATCGAGCTGACATTGGCCATCCTGATGGTCCAGTTCGTTGGTATCCCATACGCCCTTGCCTTTGGGGCGATGCCAACAGCCGAGGGCAAGCGCCGCGCCGTGCTGTTGGCCTTCGTCGTTGCCAATATCGTTCTCCTGCCCATCTACGGTTTGAGTATGCGGGTCTTTGGCCCGGCCGACGTTGGCGGTGTTGCCCCGGCAGATTTCGAGCAGCAGGGCGTTGTTGAGCTCGGGGCCGAAGAGTTCCCGTTTGTCTTCAACTGGGATGGGCAGTCGCTAATCGTTACCAACTCTGGTGGCCCGGGGTTCACCGACCTCCAGGTTGTGGTTGACGGCGAAACGGTTCTTGACGGAGACGAACCGCTCCTGATTGAAGCAAAGGCAGACGTCGCCCGCATCGGAGACGAGGTTGAGATTGAGGTTGCAGAACCCGGCCCTCACACCCTGGAACTGGTTCCTGTCGATCCGGGCGGGCGGCTGAACATCGAGCGTGTTGAAGTTCTTCCTCCGCCTCGCCAATCCAACCTGGGTGTGATCATTCTCGGGATTCTGGCCGTGCAAGTAGTTGCAGCTGTCTTCGCAATCGGCCCCGGCTCCAGCCTGCTGGGGCCCCTCTCAACTGCTCTCACTACCAAGGGGGCGATCATCCTGGCCCTCTGTGCCTACGTGGTCATCGCCTTCTGGGGGTTTGCGCTGGACTCCGTTGTGGAGTTCTGGGGTTTGGCCTGGCTGGTTGCGGTGTGCCAAGGAGGATCCCAGGCCCTCTCGCGGTCTCTTTTCACCCGGCTCATCCCCCTGGAGCGCAGCGGCGAATACTTCGGCTTTTTCTCAATAATCTCGAAGTTCGCCTCGTTCTTCTCGCCCCTGCTGTTTGTGGCCAGCGTGCTGTTGTTCAACTCCAGCCGGCCGGCGGTTGGCCTCCTCAGTGTTTTCTTCGGGGTGGGAATCTGGCTGCTGCGTGGGGTTGATGTTGAGCGAGGCCAGGCCGCTGTGTCTGCGCCACTAGCCTGACATGTTGTGAACGACCGCCTCTACTTCCGTCAGCTCCTTTCCGGCCGAGATTTCGCCACTACCGACTCAATGGCAAAACAGATGGTGAACTTCTGCTACCTGATAGGGGACCGCCAAACCGGTGAGACCGTTGTGGTCGACCCCGCCTACGACACCGATTCCCTCGTTGACATTGCCGAAGCAGACGGGATGAAGCTGGTTGGCGCCCTGGCAACCCACTACCACCCAGATCACATTGGCGGCTCAATGATGGGAATGAACATCAACGGGGTTGAGCAACTGCTTGAGCGTGTTGATGTGCCAATACACGTGC
The DNA here is from genome assembly GCA_003231975.1 of Acidimicrobiia bacterium. GTDB lineage: Bacteria > Actinomycetota > Acidimicrobiia > Acidimicrobiales > SZUA-35 > SZUA-35. Next base: position 9,657 of record QIKW01000179.1, on the reverse strand, counting down.
AGGCACCCGAGGCTGAGTTTGTTCAAAAGGTAACCGGGCTTGATGCAGGCGCCCTGGTGCAGCACCAGTCTGGCGATGTTGTGATGGTTGGCGAGATCCAGATCGAACTGATCCACACCCCTGGCCACACTCCGGGCAGCCAGTGCTTCTTGGTTGAGGGAAGGCTGGTGGCTGGAGACACCCTTTTCCTGGATGGTTGCGGGAGAACCGATCTGCCAGGGGGCGACCCGGCAGAGCTTTACCGATCCCTGACCGACCGGTTGGCCAAAGTGCCAGACGATGCAATCTTGTTCCCAGGCCACCTGTATTCAGAAGAGTCGAGTCAATCGATGGGTCAAACGCGAACATCCAACGTTGTCTATAAACCGACATCATTGGAGCAGTGGCTGCAAATCTTCGGTCATTAGTGGCTTCTGGGCCGTATTGCCTACTTAGGGTGTTCAAAATTCGCTTCATCTTTCCCGCCGTCCAGCCGACGAATATCGGGAAGGGCGAAGGAGCGAAACACCGATATGTGTCAGTACCCCAACAACTTCAGAGCGGCACGTAGTGCCGGGCGACACCTGGCATGGTGACCTTTCTCCAACCCCTTGATCCACGGTCTGAGATGATCGACGACCTTCAGCAGCAGCTGGCAACCGCGGCCCCGCGCCTTGAGGCTTTCGAGCAACTTGAAGCTCTAGCCAGGCAGCGCCGCACCAGCCCCGAGGCCGTTGCGATGCAAGTGACCATTGATGTTCTTTCTGCGGAGCGAGCCGAACTTCAGGGCGAGGTAAATCGCCTAACCGCAGCCAAGACAGTTCACAAGGCCGACCTCGAACGCTTCGATCGTGAGCGCAACGAGGCAGCCACACAGATTGAAGCCACAAAAACGCAACACACTGCACTTCTGGTGGAGCACCGCGATGTTGCAGACCAGGTTGGTGAGTTGCTGGGCGAACTGGAATGCATCAGGTCAGATGCCGTGCGGCTGCTCGGCGAGAAATCTGCCCTGAACACAGAGACCGTTGCCATCCGTGACCAAATGAGCCTCTTGATCGAGGAACAAGGAACCCTGGAGTCAGCCACCGACGCCGTGGTCGAAGCCACAGGCAGCAAAAACAGCCGGTTCGATTCCGACGACGATTCCGACGAGGCAACCGCCTTTGAGAAGTTCTTCGAAGGCGACGCCGCCAAGGACAAAGCTAGAGCCTGGATGCTCAAGTAGGGGCAACGAAGCCACCGACCCTCACAGATACTGCCAGGTTGCGTCTATTCAGCCCCAGGACCTGCGAGACTTACCCCAGTGGCAGCCCTGAATCCGCCCAAACGCGTTGGCCCTTGCGGCGCGCTCAAGCGCGTCTGGCTGGCCGCGCTGGCGCTGTTCTTGCTGGCCGGGGTATTTGCTCCCGCCCCCGCGGTTGGCGAGAAGCCGTCCAAAATCGTTGACGAAACCGCAGACGACGGGATCTACATCGCCCCCGCTCGCCGCACGCAGTTTGACAGCTCGATGTTTACCCAAGTAATCAGCGACGCCAGAGCACTCGGAATCACCCTCATTATCGCTGTTCCGTTCGAGGCAGAGCCAACCACTATGGCCTTCGCCCGCCGAGCCCGCGAGGCAGCAGATGTTGACGCCGTCATCATCTTTGGCCCAGACGGGGTGTTTGCCACCAACGTTTCAGAGGATCTTGAAGACAACTCTGTGCGTGCCCTCAACGCTGCTCGCGCTCAGACGGCGCCGCAGGCTCAAGCCGAAACTTTCCTCGCCGAGTGGACAACCGACCCCGTCCGGAAACGGCCGGCGGTTATTGACCAGACAATTCGCTGGGTGGTGATCCTCGTTGCCGTGCTGCTGGGAACCGCGTTCCTCGAACAGGGAGTCCACTACTTGAAGCGGTTGCGGCGGCGAGCCCTGCTCCGGCGCCAGCAGATGGCTCCGTGACCCGGAGCAGTCAGAATCAAACCCCCGCCGCCGTCCTTGTTTGCCTCTTTTGCCTGATTGTTTTGTCGCTGCTGTTTGCAGCCGACTGGTCTTTGCCTGGATCCGTCGACCCTGAACTCCAGACCTCACCGGCCCAGGCTGACTCCGCCCCAACAGTTACCGCCGAGGCAGGCACCGCCGAGGTTGTGGCCAGCGAGGCGGCTGGCGCAGAAACTGTCACCACCAAAACTGTTACCACCGAAACAGCGCCGCCTCCCTCGATCAGCGAGCTTGGGCCCGAAGAGGTGGCCGAAGCCCTTAATGTCGCAGGCTTTCCTAACATCGAGGTCTTCATCGATGCGGGTCAAGTAACACTTCGGGGCAATGTGCCAGACGCCGTCTCCCAACGGGCGGTTCTCGCTCAGGTTGCCCAGGTTCCGGGGGTTGAGGTGTTGATTGATGAGCTGATCGTCGGTTAGGCCAGGTTGGCGTGCTGCACTATCCAGGTGTGCATCGCAACCCCGGCCGCCACACCGGCATTGATCGAACGGGTCGACCCGAACTGAGCGATCGACCGGCACTGATCCAGTACCGGGCGCATCTGGTCTGAGAGCCCCGGCCCCTCCTGGCCAAACACAAGAACGCAGCGACGCGGCAACGGGTCGGCTTCCAGCGGGGTTGACCCTGGAAGGTTGTCGATCCCAACAAGCGTCAGCTCATTCTGGTCTGACCAAGCCTTGAACTGGCTAACTGTTGCGTGGTGGTGGATGTGTTGGTAACGATCGGTAACCATTGCGCCGCGCCGGTTCCAGCGCCTCTTGCCAACGATGTGAACCTCAGCGGCCAGGAACGCGTTTGCGGTCCGCACAACGGTTCCAATGTTCATGTCGTGCTGCCAGTTCTCGATGGCGACATGGAACGGATGGCGACGCGGATCCAAATCGGCAACGATGGCTTCCACGGTCCAGTAGCGGTACTTGTCAACCACGTTGCGTCGATCACCGCCAGCCAAGAGTTCTGGGTCGAACCGGGGCTCTTCAGGCCACGGTTCGGGGTGGGGGCCGACCCCTACCGGTTCGTTGGGTGGGCCTCCGGCATCCAAGCCAGAGTCGCTCATTCGGTTCCGACGGCCGGGATTCTAAGGTCGGTGTAGGTGAACAATGGCCTAAACAGCACTTTGGCAGCTGCGAAGGTCTGAGCGGGCTGATCGCTTCTAGCCACAAGGGTTGAGGCCAGAACCACGGTGCCGCCCTCGGCGTCAATCCGCTGTTTGGCGACCAGGCTGGAGTCTCCTGTTGTGATCACATCATCTACCAGCAGCACCCTCTTCCCGCTGAGGGAAGCCCCCTCCACGTAGCGATCCGTGCCCCGGCCCTTTGGCTGCTTACGAACCACAAACCATTCCTTGTCTCCAACAACAGCGACCCCATGGGCGAACTGGTCGGCCCCCAGGGTTAGCCCGCCGACCGCGTCGAAGTGCACGTCAAGCTCGTTGGCGAGGTCAAGCAAACATTGGCTGGCCAGAGCGAGGTCGTGGCCCTGGGCCAGCGCCTTCTTCCCGTCCAGAAAGAAGCGGCTTCGGGCTCCCGAAGACAGCGTTACCGGCTCGTCAAGTTCAAGCAGGCCCTTGGACTTGAGGATGGACAGCAGGGCCCGCTTTCGTTCGGCCGGAGTGTTCTGGTCTTGGCTCATTGCCGCCGACCCTAGTGCTAACTGTCTGCGACCTAGTCGACGTTGAGTGGATCCCGGAGGTCAATAGTGTTCAACCCAAGCTTGACATAGGCCGCGGCCGCCTCCCCTCGGTTGCTGGCTCCCAGTTTTGCCAGCAAGTTTGAGACATGGGTGCCAACTGTTCGAGGGCTCACGTAGAGCTGCTCGCCGATTCCCTTGTTGGTGAGGCCTTCGGCCAACAGCGACATCACCTCAACCTCGCGGGCCGTGAGGTCATGAGGGAACTCGGCTGGTTCCTCAGCTGCTGTCTTAGCCGGGTCTGGCTGCTCTGGCTCCAGCATGATCTTTGCTGCCCTGGCCACCGCATGTGCCCGTTCGCCAAGCCAGGCCAGCCCGTACTTTGCTGCGCCGCCTACCAACTCGGCCAGCTCTGTCTCGGCCTGGTCTCGGTCGGCGGTCTCGTCGAGGAGGTGATCGATCAGAACCAGCCGAGCCTGGCCGCCTTCGTTCCGGAAGCCGCAGGCCTCCACCCGCTCAATGGCTGTGGTGGCCTCGGCTGGATCGAGGCGGCCTTGGATAGCGCCAAGCTCTGTCTCCATCAGCAGCCGGAAGGCAACGTTGGCTTCGCCGTCGCCGGTGAAGTTCTCGACCAAAACCATCATCTGCGAAATGGCATCCTCCATGTCGACGCCGTGAATGACGCTGGCCGCAATGAGCCTGATTCGCTCCAGCAAGGACTCACGGGTGAAGGTGAGGTTGTCGCTTTCCAACTGCAGTTTCAGCGCGCTGTCGATTAGCTCCAAGCCCAGATCCAGCTTGCCCTGACGTCTGGCCAGTTCGGCCAGGATGCGATTTTGGAAACCGGTTTCCTGGGCCGACTGATAGCGCTCGGCCAGCTCGCTGGCTGAGATCAGAAAGTCTTCCGCCTCTTTGGTGGCGTTGATGCCAAGAGCGTGAAGGCCAGCCGCGTGAAGCACGTTCAAACGGCGAAAATCTGGGAGCGGGCTCTTAAGCAGTTGATCGAGCAACGGCTTGGCCTCGATCATCCTGCCTGCTTCCACATAGCCAAGCGCCAGGTCAAACAGCAGGTCCTGTCTCCACCTCGGTCCGCAGCGTCGTTCGACAAAGTCGAGGCCTTCCACCAAGCGGTCAATGCTGGTGTCGGTTCGGCCCTCGCAGTAGCTTCTGGCGTGCGTCTCGAATCGATACGTTGACGCCACCTGGGAGACCATTGCCTTGTCGAGGGCCAAAGCTCTGGCCTCCTCAATGAGCGAGAGCCCTTCGCTGAGGCCGTCGGTTACAGCCGCGGCCAAGCCCTTTACCATCATTGCCTCAATCAGGGTTACTACCGGTCCCTCGGCACTGGCAATCTCAACCGCACGGTCAGCAGCCTCCAACGCACGGCCGACTCGGCCGTCGCTCAAGGCGTCTCGGGCAATCAGAAAGTGCACTTGCGCCGCTTCGGGGGTTGCAGCCGAACCAACGAGGTCTTGAGCCCGAGCAATTGCTGCCGAAGCTTCGATCGGATTCCCGAGATAGTACTGGTTGTGGGCCAGTACGGCCATCAGGAGGGCGCGCTGATCGCTGGCCAAACGCCCGGCCCAGTCGTCAAGTGCAGTGCTGATTGCCTCAACCGCGTCTGCACCCCTGATGCCGGCGGCCAACCATTCGCAGCTCTTCAGCAGTAGTTGGAAGCGGCTGAGCCCACTGAGTTCTTCTGGGTTGCTCACAAGCGTCCAAGCCTCAAGCGCCTGGACCGACATTTCGGCGGCGGTGCCATAGGCGGCAACCCCCGCTGAGGCTTCGCCAGCGGCCACCGCGGCAGGCAAACTGCGCGCCGGTTCGTTGGCGTTGGCCCAGTGGACGGCTAGGCCTGCGAGATCGCTGGGTGTGGCCCCCAGCTGAGGGTCGGCCAGGATTGCCTCGGCCGCAAGGCGATGAAGCTCTTCGGCTTCGAACGGCAGCACGTCTCTCAGAATCGCTTCGCGCAGCAACGCATGGCGGAACGTGTAGCCCGTGCCGTCAACCACCAGAACGGCCTTTTCAAAGAGCGGTCGAACAATCGACTCAAGCGCAATCGATGGCACCATGCGGTCAAGTACCCGGTGGCTGACGGTGCCACCCGCCACCGCAACAGCTCTTAGAGTTTCTCGCTCTTCGGGGCTAAGCGTTTCAAGTCGGCTGGTGAGAAACTCAACCAGGGAAACAGGGATTTCGCTGTTGCCGTCTCTTCTGGCCATCAGAATTTCGCTGGCAAAATAGGCGTTGCCGCCTGTGCGGTCTAACAAATCTGCGATGAACTCCGGATCGGGTGCTGCCTCCAGAATGGCAGCTGCCTGCTCGGTCAGTTCATCTGAGGACAAGCCCTCAAGCTCAATGCTCGCAACGTTTGGGAAACGGCGCTGCTCGGCCAACCAGGTGCGCAGTGGGTGTCCCATCTCAAGAGCGGCGGTGCGCTCGGTCACCAGAATGAGCACTCGGGCCGAGCCAAGGCCATGAACCAGGGCAGAAAGGAGGTCTCGCGTTGCCCCGTCGGCCCAGTGAATGTCTTCAACCAACACCGCAATCGGGCGACGATAAGAAGCCCGAATCAACGTTTTGGCGATGCCGTCGAAGAGCCTGTCTACATCTCCGCCAAGCTGCGTTACCTGCTGCTCGTCGTCTCGCAGTTCCGGGATCAGACCAACCAGATCGGCCCGGTATTCACCAATGATCTGGTCCATTGCCTCAACATTGTCAAGAAGAATCGATCGCAGAATCGCAACGATCGGCCCAAACGGCAACGGTCGATCGGCAAACTCGATGCAGTGGCCAACGTGGCGGCCCCAGCCTGACTTGCCAAGCTGGTCGAGAAAGATACTTACAAGGCTGCTCTTGCCGATTCCGGCGTCGCCAGCCAACAGCACCATCTGCGCCCCACGCTCAACCGCGGCGTCGGCCAGATCGGCAAGCCGCGCCAACTCGTCGGTGCGGCCAACAAGGCGAACGGTCGATTCCCCGGCAAGTGAGGAACCATCAGGCTGCATCAGGCCATTCTGGCCTATCAGGAGGCCTCAGTGAAGGGGAGAAGAGCCCAAGAGGGGCCAAAACCACTCAGACCCCCGCTTGTGGCGGGAGTCTGAGTGGTTTGGCCGAGCGGCCAGAGCCCGCTAAGCGGACCGAGTTACCAGCACACTCCCCAGCAGACGCCCCAGGCGACTCCCCAGGCGACTCCGGCTTTGTTGGTGGTTGATTCGCTCATTTTATGACCCCTTGTTTGGTGTTGCCTTGGCGTTTGCCTGCGGCGTTTGTTGTTCTGAACACCACTTTGACCGATCGGAAGGCTTGGCGGATCGGTCAAATGACGTATTGGGTACCTACGCGATGACGTAGTTGGCGTAGATACCGCTTTGTGCATGACGTAGATCAGAGGTCCAGTAGTCTTGAGAACTGCTGTGGGAGCCGCTCGATTCCAGTGAAAAAGCCATGATTGCCCGTGATCCGCACCATCAGGGAATGATCCGCTCCCTCCAGGGGATGCGGTTTCTCGGCTCCTTTGCCTTTGGCAGTGTTGCCACCGTTCGGATCCTTCAACTCGAATCCGTTGGGGTAACGGCTGTGGCCATCGGCTCCTTGATGGCCGGCTACTCGGTGCTGGTAGGGGTTGTCGAGATTCCCTCGGGCGCGGTGGCCGATGTTTGGGGTAGGCGGCGCACCAAACTGATTTCCCTGGCGGTTCTGATTCTGGCGTTCACAGCTTTCGGCTTGGCGAACAGCATCGGCACCGCAGCGTTGGCCCTCGTTCTGCTGGCCATCGGCAGAGCGCTGGCATCTGGGCCGATGGAATCGTGGTTTGTTGATGAGATCGGCGATCCTCACCACCCAACGGTTCTCGCCGGAATCTCGGCCGCGGAGGCCGCTCACAACGTTGGCACTGCCCTTGGGGCCGTCGTTGGTGGGCTCGTGCCCTGGCTGTTGACGGGTTCGACAACAGGCTCGAACGTGTTTGGGCCGGTGTTCGCCTTGGCCGGGCTGGCCCTCGTTGCCGATGCCGTCATCACGATGCGCCAGATGAAGGAAACAGTGTCAACCCCGGCTGGTTCAGTGGGAGGAGTGTGGCGCACCACCTTCGTTGGGGTCAAGGTAACCCTGGATGCGAAGGTATCTCGGTGGGTGGCTGCGGTTCTGATCACATACGGAGCCTTAAACGCAACGGTTGAGTTGCTGACCCCGCTTGGTCTGTCGGCCCAGTTGGGTAAGGACAGCGCCGCTCTGTGGTTTGGTGCACTGGTGGCTGTGGCCTGGCTTCTCTCTGCTTTCACCGCAACCCAAGCTCCAAAGATCGCGAGTTTGGCCGGTTCGCCAGCTCGGGCCACCGGAATTGGCACCCTCCTGCTTGTTGCCCTCACCATTCCCGCGGCATTAGCTTCCTGGGTTGGCCCGGCTGGTGCCTACATAGGGTTGAACACGGTTGGCGGGCCTCTAATCCCCCTGCTGGCAACCATCATTCACCGCCAGGTCGGCTCGGCTCACCGAAGTACCGCCATGTCCACCTTGAATCTGTCGTTCATGCTTGGTGCCACCATCGGTTCGGCCATGGTGGCTGCGCTTGATCGCACGGCTGTGTTCGTTGCGTGCGCCGCTGCATTGGCCAGCGGCTGGGGACTGCTCCGGGCCCGCCCAACCGGTTGAAGCCCAGGCATCAGGCCTGGTATTTGGCCACTGCCTTCTCGTCCCAGGTCAAGCCTGACCCCGGTGTGTCAGCGGCTGTGACGGTTCCTTTAGACACAGTCAGTGGTGTCTGGTTGACAGCTCCGGCAACGTCAAGCCACTCCAGCATGTGGGCCCCTGGTGTCGCCGCCAATAGATGGGCGGAAACCTCTGAGAACAGATGGCTTGACACCGGCAGATCGTTCGCCTCGGCCAGTGACGCCGCCTTTAGCCAGCCAGTAACCCCGCCGATCTTCATGGCGTCCGGCATTACGAAGTCTGATGCTCCAGCCGCTGTGGACTTCGCCATGTCGGGAATTCCCCACCAGTTTTCTCCGGTCTGAACCGGGGTGGCAATCGCGGCGCGAACATTGGCGTGGCCCGCGTGGTCCTCAGCTCGTACCGGTTCCTCGATCCATGCCAACCCCTCGTGATCCAGCAGCCGCATCCGAGAAACAGACTCGGTTGCGGTGAACGCCTGATTGAAATCGGCGGCAACCCAGGCCTGGTCGCCCGCCTCTTTGCGGATGGCGCGAACTACCTCAACGTCGGTGACCGGATTGGGGTGCCCCGCCTTCACCTTGAACGCTTGGAAGCCGCGCCTTAGGGAAGTCGAGACCTCGGCGGCGGTGCTGTCGGGGCTCATCTGCCCGAGGCTGTCGTACACGGCCAAGGGTTTCGGTGCGGCGCCGAGGAGGCGGGCAAGCGGCAAATTGGCAATTCTGGCCAGGGCGTCCCACAGCGCCATGTCAACTGCCGCAACCGCGATACCAGTGAGCCCTTGGTTGCCAAGCAGTCGGAACTTGGCTTGCAGCATCTCGCTAACAACGGAAGGTTCGACGGCGCTTCCAACGAGCAGGCTCTCAAGGTCGCCAAGCAGCGACGCCACTGGCTTCAGGGCCATTGGCGTGTACACGAACACATAGGTAGAGCCGGTAACACCTGCGTCAGTCTCGATATCCAGCAGAACCAGTGGGGCAGCCTCGATGGTTCCGGACGCCGTTTTGTGGGGCTGGCTGAGCGGCGCCATCACGGTTCGGATGCAAAAGCGCTCTATCGCGGGGCCACCACTGTTGCCTGGTTCTTGATTCACGCTCTAAGCCTAAGGTTTAGACACGGGCTTGGCAGCCGCGACCGGCCTGATGACCGAAGGGGTGGCCCGTCCCGGTGCACTGCAGATTCCGGTCAGATGCCTGGAGTCCGATAGCCGTCGGCGGTCCACAAGATCGGGAAATGCTTCTCGTCCATCTCGTCGTTCGTTGGGTGGGCGTACTTCGTGTAGATCGGTCCGGTTCCCTCGTGGAAACGAGATCGAACGAAGCTTGTGTCGCTGCTTCCACAATGAAGGACCAAGGCCCGCCGATGCCGAGATGTCGTGTTTGCGCCCGAGCCAT
>QIKW01000213.1 GCA_003231975.1 Acidimicrobiia bacterium | reverse complement strand
CGGCAACGCGTCACAAGATGAGGGCGAGTTTTGAGCGAAGCGAAAAAGTTGCGAAGAGACGAGACCGCCAGGCCGAGGAACGGCGGTGGCTCCCGCCTCCCGGGCTCCGCCCATCCGGGTCACGTGCTCGCTGCGTGCCGACGCCGTCGGCAACGCGTCACAAGATGAGGGCGAGTTTTGAGCGAAGCGAAAAAGTTGCGAAGAGACGAGGCCCTCAGGCCGAGGAACGACGCGCACAAAGACCTCGTTCGAAAGGGTTTCCATTTCGAACGATATTCTGGTTTGGTGCATCCTCTCAGCACCGTTTTGTTTCTGATCGGCTACGGCTTGGCGCTTCCCGTCGCCTTTCGCATGAGCGCTGTGGTTGGCAGGCAACACCGGCTCGCCTTGGCCGGTCACCAACTTGGCGTCTTGATTGGCGCTGTTGGTTGGCTGGTGAGAGGGTCGCTAGTGCTGGTGGCCGTACACGCTGTCTGGATGATCGGCGCGCGACTTTGGTTTCTAACGGGCTCCCGCCGCTGAAACAGCAGAAGCAGCCGACCCGGCCCGGTGGCTGGACCGCGTCAGCGGGCTGGATTCCACATGAGCGATCCCGAATTCAGCCTCACCCAGTTGCTTCAACTGCTGGAACTCATCTGGAGTCCACCACCGATGGATTGGGAGATGGTGAGTGGTTGGCCGGAGATACTGACCAATGGTGACGATGTCTACACCCACTGCCGCCAGGTCGGCCATGGTTGAAACAATCTCGTCGAACGATTCGCCAATTCCAACCATCAGCCCCGACTTTGTTGTCAAGCCAGCCTCTTTGGCTCGGGCCAGGACCGTCAGGCTTCGGGCGTAACCGGCGGAGGGGCGGACCGCCCTCTGCAACCGGGCCACAGTTTCGATGTTGTGATTCAACACATCGGGCCGGGCGTCGGTAACCGTCGACAGGGAATCAGTCGAACCGCCAAGGTCTGAGATCAGAACTTCCACTCCAACGCCGGGGTTCCTGGCCCGGATGGCTTCCACGGTTTTGGCAACTACGGCGGCGCCGCCATCGGCGAGATCGTCTCGGGCAACCATTGTGAGCACAACGAACTGAAGCCCCAAGCTCTCAACAGCCAGAGCAACCCGCTCGGGCTCGCTCGGATCCGGTGCCTCGGGTTTACTGGTGTTGACCAGGCAGAATCCGCACGCACGCGTGCAGCGGTCTCCAAGCAACATGAAGGTCGCTGTTCCCTCGTTCCAGCATTCGAAGATGTTGGGGCAGCCCGCCTCTTCGCACACAGTTACCAGATCCAGCGAACGGGAAACCTTCTTGAGCCTGAGGTACTCCGGCTCGGTGCGCAGCTTCACCCTCATCCATGGCGGTTTACGAGACCGAACGTCGAGCCCTTCGCCTACTCCGGCCTGGTCCAGCCTTCGACCCAGCTGTACCGACACGCCTGCCCGCTCGGGCTTCACGGTTTCACCGGGGCCCTCGCGGCGCGAGAACGCTGAGAGGTCGGTTTCTAAGTGTTTCCACACCACATCTGAGCGGTCGATCTGGCGGGCAGGCGCCAGCTGCTTTGATGCATGGTGAGCAACAACATCGGCCACCTCTTGCATCGACACCTGTAGTCCTTCGGCGGCCAGCGATGTGACACCTTTGTCGGCTATCCCGCAGGGCACAATGTGGTCAAACCACCCAAGGTCTACAGCAACGTTCAGGGCGAATCCGTGCATGGATCGGCCCCGACTGATCCTGACCCCAATGGCAGCAATCTTACGGGGCTCGGGGCCTTCGGCATCCAGCCACACCCCAGGTTGGCCCGTGAGACGTTCAGCCAGCAGACCGAATTCGGCAAGGCTGTCGATTAGTAGCTGCTCTACAGAACACACGTAGGCCCTGGTGTCTGCCATGCCCCCGCCACGATGACCGGGCACGCTCATCACCGGGTAGCCAACCAGCTGGCCTGGTCCGTGAAACGTTACGTCTCCGCCCCGGTTGACCCGACGAAGCTGGGCCCCAACTGTTGCCGGATCCACCAAAACATTCCGCTGATCGGCGCTGCGGCCAAGGGTGTAGGTGGGGGGATGCTCTAGCAGAAGAAGGTGATCAGCCGAGCCGGAAAAGAGGCGCTGCTGAAGCGCCCACGCCTCGTCGTATGAAACTCGACCTAACCACCGCACATGGAATGCATCGTTGGACGTCGGCACGATCAGGCTGCCTCAGGCCAGCTCAGCAGACCACTCACGGGTCTCGATGATTTCCCGAACCCTGGCCAGGAACGCAGCGGCGTATGCGCCATCGATGGCTCGATGATCCCAGGCCATCGCCAGCACGCCGACCGAATGCACAACGATGCTCTCGTTGCCAAACGAATCATCAACCACAACCGGCTTCCGCTTTACCGCGTCGGTGGAAAGAATGGCGACCTGAGGCTGGTTGATAATGGGGAACTGCATCATGGTGCCATAGCTGCCAGCGTTGGTGAGGGTGAAGGTGCCGCCAGCCAACTCGTCTGGAGACAACTGCTTGGACCGAGCCCTACGGGCAACGTCGGCAATGTCTCTGGCAATTTGGCGCATTCTCTTGCCGTCGGTGTCTTTAACAACGGGAGCCAGCAAACCCTGGAAATCGAGATCTACCGCAATGGCCAAATTGACGTAGTTGTGAACCACCAGTTCGCCGTCTCCGATAGAGGCGTTGAGGTGGGGATACTCACGAAGAGCATCAACCACGGCCCGGGTGATGAAAGGGAGGTAGGTGAGGCTGAATCCCTCGGTTGCCTTGAAGTCGGCTCCGTGGGCCTTGCGGATTTGCTCAACGGCTTCATAATCAACCTCGATGGCGGTGAGGGTGTGGGGTGCTACCGCTTTCGACATCACCATGTGCTCGCCGGTTCGAAGCCGAATGTTCGACAAGGGAACCACGGTGTCTCTGGCGCCCGCCGGCACCATGGGCGCCGCTGAAGGGGCTGAAGGGGCTGGCACCGGGGCTGGGGGCGGCGGCGGGGCTGGCGAAGGCTGCGGCACAGGCGCGGGAGCCGGCGCGGCAGGAACCGCGGCGGGATCGGGCGGTGGCGGTGGCGGTGGCGGAGGGGGTGGAGCCCCCGGAGCTGGTTGGGTGGCTGCCCTCAACTGGTTGGCTTCGATGTAGCGCTGCACATCGTCTCGACTGATCCGACCCCCCAAGCCGGTTCCCTGAATCTGGTTGACGTCTATCCCATACTCGGCAACCAGGCGACGAACCACTGGGGAAAGGACTTTCCCAGCCTGATCGGCCGCCGCCTCTGGAGGCGCTCCGCTAGGGGCGGGAGGAGCTTCAGGGGGAGGCGGTGGAGGGGGTGGCGGCGGTGGCGGCGGTGGAGGTGCCGATTCAGCAGCTGCGGCGGGCGGGTCGGTCTGGCCCCTGGCTGGAACCCCCGCCGGGACGGGCACATCGACCGCAGGGGCCGGAGCTTCTGGCGGGGCGGCAGTTGGCGCTGGGGCTGCGGCCGCCGGAGCAGGCGCGGTGGCCGGATCGCCGACCACGGCCAGAACGGTTCCCACGTCTACGGTGTCTCCCTCAGGCACGCGAATTTCGGTGATTGTTCCTGCTACCGGAGAGGGAACCTCGGTGTCGACTTTGTCCGTTGACACCTCAAACAGCACTTCGTCAAGGGCGATGGGTTCGCCAACGGCCTTGAACCAGCGGGTGATGGTGCCTTCGGTTACGGTCTCGCCCAGTTGGGGCATTTCGATGTCAGCCACGATGGCTCAGACTCCTAGGTGGTTCATTCAGTTTCAGTTTCTGATTCATTCTCGGCCAGAACTATCAAGCTGGGATGGGCCAGGCCAAAATTCTTCGCTTGTGTCAGCCGTGGAGAGATCTACCTGTGAGGGCCAAAACACTCTCACCAAAAAGTTCGCTCATCGTGGGATGGGGCTGGATAAAGTGGGCGACCTCGTCAACCGTGGCCTCCCAATTGACCGCCAAGTAGCCCTGGCCCAACTGTTCGGTAACCCAGGGCCCGGCCAGGTGAACGCCTAAAATCTTCCCGCCTGTTCCGTCCGCCTTTTTCTGGGCGATGATCTTCACCAACCCGTCGGTCTCGCCAACGATGATGGCGCGGCCGTTGCCAGTAAATCGGTGCTTGGAAACCACGTAGTCGATTCCCGCCTCTTTCGCTTGGTCCTCGGTAAGACCGGCAAAGGCAACCTCGGGGTGGGAGTAGATGCACCACGGCACGTTCACATAGTCGATAGGCACTGCGGCCTCGCCCATAAGGTCCTTGATCGCCAGCATGCCCTCGGCGAAGGCGATGTGAGCCAGCTGCGCAGTGTCTATCACGTCACCGACGGCCCAAACATCAACCGCCGTTGTGCGGCATTGGGGGTCTACCACGATGAACCCCCGAGGGTCTACATCAACCTGGGTGGCCTCCAGGCCAAGGGTGTCTGACGCCGGCCGACGCCCCACCGACATCACGACCGTTTCTGCTGTCACCTGTTCCCCATCACCGAAATTGACAGTTACCTGGTTCTGTTCGGTGGTCTGACCGGTAACCATCACGCCTTCTCGGACGGTGATGCCTCGCTTCTTAAAGGAGCGCTTCACAACCTTCACACAATCTGTGTCGCAGTTGAGCAAGATGGAAGGTTCCGCTTCCAGAATCGTGACCTCGGTGCCGAGATCAGACATCATCGATGCGAACTCACAGCCAATAACGCCACCCCCGATCACCACCGCCGAAGCAGGCAGGGACGGAATGGAAAGCAATTCATCTGAGGTAACTATTCGGCTGGAATCAATCGGGAATCCGGGAATCGAGCGCGGCACCGACCCCGCGGCCAGAATCACCGCTCCGCCGGAGACGGTGGTGTCGCCCGAGGCGCCGCCGGAAATGCTGACGGTTTTGTGGTCTGGGCCAAGGGTTCCCAGGCCGTCGAACACAGTTACCTTGCGCTTTTTCAACAGGCCGCCCAACCCGCCAACCAACTGGTCAACAACACTCTGTTTGCGGTTCAGCGTGGTAGCCCAGTCAAGCCCCGTGATTTCGGCTTGGATGCCAAACATCGAGGCGTGGTCGATCGTTCGTTTCACCGTCGCGGTTTCAAGCAGTTCCTTGGCCGGGATGCAGCCAACGTTCAAACAAGTTCCGCCCAGTTTCGACTTCTCGACGATCGCAATTTTGAGGCCGGCCGAGGCTCCGTAGAGAGCGGCCGCGTATCCCCCAGGACCGCCACCGATTACAACAACATCGAAGTGTTCGGTTGACACGTGACGCCACCTCCGGGGTGATGGATTGGAGCGAACCGAACGGAGCCTACAGCCGCCCCTGGTCGGTCATCGCTCCTTGGTTCGGTTAAGCAAGCAGAACCAACTGGACGGCGAAGGCGCCAAGAATGAGCACGCCGGTGATGAGCGAGAGAACAAGGAGGAGGCGGGTGCTCACGACGCCCAGGCTACCGCCCGGCCAACCCGCGGGGTCCAGCTGCCAGGCCTCGCCCCGTTCTGAGCCGTCAGTTGTGACAGGATTAGCTTATGGAGATCGCTGTTTCAGGGGCAAGCGGCCTGATTGGCACCGTTCTTCGCCAACAACTTGGTGACAGCGGCCACCGCGTTCTGCGACTGGTAAGAAGGCCAGCTTCGGGCGCCGACGAGATCACCTGGGACCCGCCAAGCCGCACAATCGATGCCGCCTCACTTGAGGGAGTGGACGCCGTAGTCCACCTGGCAGGAGCAGGCATCGGTGCGAAGCGGTGGACCGATACGTACAAACAAGAACTGGTCGCCAGTCGAACGATCGGCACCTCGTTGTTGGCGACAACAATTGCGAACCTCATAAACCCACCGCGAGTGTTCTTGTCCGGATCAGCGGTTGGTTTCTATGGTAGCAGAGGAGATCAGCGGCTGACCGAGAAGTCTGGTGCCGGAGATTCGTTCCTAGCCGATCTCTGTGTTCAGTGGGAAGCCGCTGTGGCCCCCGCTACCGACGCCGGGATCAGAACCGCGCTGCTTCGCACCGGGATTGTCCAGACCGCCGCGGGCGGTGCCCTGGCAAAGCAGCTGCCGCTGTTCAAGATCGGCCTTGGCGGCCGTTTCGGTGCCGGCACGCAGTACCAATCCTGGATCTCGATGGATGACGAGGTCGGGGCAATAATTCACCTTTTGCAGACCGAGGTTGAAGGGCCGGTCAACCTGACGGCACCCAATCCCGCAACTTCAGCTGAGTTCGCGAAGACTCTGGCCAAGGTGCTAGGGCGACCAAGCTTTATGACCGTTCCGGCTTTCGCTCCGCGTTTGATACTTGGCCGCGAAATGGCCGATGCCCTGCTCTTCGAAAGCCAACGGGTGATGCCTGAGACGCTGGAAGCGTGCGGCTATGATTTTGTTCACCCCACCCTTGAGAGCTGCCTAGCCGCGGCATTGTCTAGGCGGCCTTAACCCGGAAGTGCCCGGTCAGACAGTGCCCGATCAAGACTGAGTTTGGCTTGCCTCAGGTGGTTGCCTCAACCAAGTCTTCGTCTTGGTCTAGGGCTGTGGTTTCGCTATCCCCGTCGAATTCTTCGTCTTGGTCGACGAGTTCGATTACTGGCTCTCGGATGTCTATCTCGACGATGCCGTAACCCACTGCTTTCACAACGGCTTCCAACTGGGAGCTAACCGACAACTTGTTGAAAATGCTCTGGAGGTGGTTGCGAACCGTGTGGGCTGAAAGAAAAAGCTCTTCAGCAATCATGGCCGTGGTATGGGCCTCGGTGAGATGTTCGAGAATTTCGATTTCACGATCGGTGAGGTTGGAACCAACAGGAGCTGCCTCGCTCTTGGCCGAAAGTGACACCGCACGAAGGGCATCGACCGGGAAGATGGCCTCGCCGGCGTGGAGCTGATGGATGGCGGCAACCAGATCTTCAAGCGGGGCCGAGGTCTGAATGATTCCCCCGCAGCCGCTTCGCAGAACCGAACGCAGGGTTTGCACCGATCCCGATTCGCTTAGCGCTAACACACGCGCAGGCAACCCAACCGACTCGATGGCGGCCACGATGCCGCCTGCGTCTCCAGAAACGAGCTTGGCGTCGATCACCACAACCGCAGGCCGGGCTTCGGCCAGCAGCTCCTTTGCCTCTTCCAACGTGTCGGCCTTGCCAACCACCTCGATGGTGGGCTGAAGGTCAAGTGCTGCACAAAGGGCATCGAGAACCAGGTGATGGTCATCGACCACCATGACACATATTGATTCGGGCGAATCCGCCAAAACAACCATCTCGACAATGTAATGCATGGAACTGATACAACACCGGATACCCACTTTGAGACGGCCCAGATGCACCAGAACGCCAGTGTCGGCCAGCTATAGCGCTCACATCGGACCCGGTCGATCCGATAGGAACCAACGTTCAGTCCTCGAAGGGCGCAATGGGCCTTTTCCAGTCTTTCCGAAAACCGAAGACACAACCACCGGTCTCGTTGCTCGACGTCGCAGCAACGGCAGGCACAACCGACCCTTCAGCCGCGCCCCCTTCAGACGCCCAGGCCGACCTCTGGGCAATGCCCTCGGTCGAGCCGATCGGCCAAACCGAAACCGGTTCTCTGTTCGACTCGGCTCAGAGGCGGCGCTCGGTCGACGCGGTCCCGACCCTGCCAGAACTGCCACCGGTGCCCCCAGGCCTGCCAAACGACGCTGCCGCGGGTGATGCCGCGGCCTCCCCGGCTGAACGCTTGGAAGAGATGGGTATCAGCGTGGCCGACCTACCTGTGTATGAATCTTTGATCGAGGCAGACAATCCGCAGCGTCGAGCCGACGACGGACAACCACGCCACGGCGTTCAGGCCATCCTGTTGGGGGCGCCAGACGCCCAGCCCGACCAAGCCCAGCCCACCCAGCCACAGAGCCCACCCCCTCCAGATCGCCGTTTCGAGAGAGCCCGCGACTTCGAAAGGCGGCAGCACAATCTTGAGGTTCAAAAGGCCACGGCAGGCAACGTCGAAATAGATGACGTTGGGTTGCTCGAGTTGTTGGATCTGGAGCCTGGTGCTTCGCTCGTTGAGGTCAGCGAGGCACGGCTGCGTTTCCTGACCGAGCACGACCCTGAGGTTGAGCAGGATCCTGAGGCAGCGTTGCTGAAACGCAAGATCCGACGCCAGGTGAATGCCGCTTACGCATCGTTTCGCCTGGTCAAGGGACGCTGATCGCGGACCCTCCAGCGGCTTCAATTTCTGTCGCCAATCCTTCGTCTCCAACCACAATTGCCCCAACAACAGTTTTGACAATCCACTGATTTCGGCGCGTGATTGCCTTCGATGGGCTTGCTGGATCGGCTGAAAGGATCACCTCAGACCCGGCATGGTCCCGCACCGTCTCGAACCGTCTGCGGTCCTCCTCCGCCCAGCGGGCCGCCGGATCCTCAAACGGCAACACCACCGCCACCTTCACGTCTCGCTGCAGCGCTCGTTCGGCCGCCAGCAGTTCGGTGCCACGACGAAGCCCGGATACCAACAGATCGGTTACAGGGTCAATTCCGTCGATCGCCCTGAACAACTCGGTCACCTGGTCCTTGTCTGGATCGGTAACCCCAACCACCCAGATGGCATGCTCGGCGGTCCAAGCTGGCTCTGCGGAATCAGTCTCGTCTACTCGCTCGGTCAACTCGGCTTCCAGCTCAGCGGCGGCAACCGCCAGCTCGTCTGCTCGGTCGTTCATGGCGTTGCCTGCGTGGCCCTTCACCCAACTGAACTGGATCTCTGTTTCGCGTTCCAGGTACGCCTGGATCAACGGCTCCCACAGATCACGATTCGCAACTGGTTTCCTTTGACTGTTCTTCCACCCTTTCTTGATCCAACCCTCATACCACTTGTCGTTGAAACAATTGACCACGTAGGTGGAGTCTGAGTAGATGTGAACCGGGCCCGCGATTGTGTGCAGAACTTCGATGACAGCCTGCAACTCCATCCGCTGGTTAGTCGTTTGGCCCGCTCCCCCGCTGCCCGATCTCTCGGCCTCTCCGTCGGCGGCAACAATCACCCAGCCCCAGCCACCCGGCCCTGGATTTCCCTTACACGCGCCGTCTGTGTAGACCGCGGTCGCCCCTTGGTTTTTTACCACCCGTGCAACCTACCCGTCAGTAGGGGCCGGAACCCGTCCGGGAATGTGCACAATGGTGAATATGACCACCGATGGCTTCCTGAGTCAGCTGCCCGATATTGATCCAGACGAAACCGCCGAGTGGATTCAGTCCCTTGATGCAGTGAACGCGGCTCAAGGGAGAACGCGTGCCGGTTACCTACTGGCTCGGATCAACGAGCGGGCCCGCCAGCTGCACCTTGGCAACTCTGAGGTTGTTTCAACCGACTACGTCAACACGATCCCAACAGAGCAGCAACCTTTCTTTCCGGGCGATGAAAATCTTGAGCGCAGGATCAGGGCCTTTATTCGATGGAATGCCGCGGCCATGGTGCTCCGGGCCAACAAGAAGGCCGACGGCATCGGCGGCCATCTGTCAACCTTTGCCTCATCCGCGGCCCTATACGAAGTTGGTTTCAACCACTTCTTCCGAGGCAAAGACGACGGCCTCCCAGGCGACGCCGTCTACTTCCAAGGCCACGCCGCTCCCGGGATCTACGCCAGGGCATTCATGGAGGGTCGGCTAGACACAGAACAACTCGACAACTTCCGCACCGAGGTAGGCGGCAACGGGCTTTCCAGCTATCCCCACCCCCGCCTGATGCCCGAGTTCTGGGAATACCCAACCGTGTCGATGGGCCTGGGCCCGATCAACTCGATCTACCACGCAAGGTTCCTCAGATACCTCCAGAACCGACACATCGAAGACACCAGCCCAACGCGGGTGTGGGCCTTCATCGGAGACGGTGAGTGCGACGAGCCCGAAACACTTGGTGCGGTTTCATTGGCGGGCAGGCACAAGCTCGACAATCTCACGTGGGTGATCAACTGCAATCTCCAACGCCTCGACGGCCCGGTGCGCGGCAACGGCAAGATCATCCAAGAGCTGGAAGGTGTGTTCCGTGGCGCTGGCTGGAACGTGATCAAGGTGGTCTGGGGGTCTCGCTGGGACGAACTGCTACAGAGCGACGTCGACGGGGTTCTGTTGGACAAGATGAACAACACCGTCGACGGCGAGTTCCAGAACTACGCGGTTGAGTCAGGTGCGTACATCAGGGAAAACTTCTTTGGCCCAGACCCCCGCCTTCGCAAACTGGCCGAGCACCTCTCAGACGATGACCTGCGGGCACTGCCTCGCGGCGGTCACGACTACCAAAAGGTCTTCGCCGCATACAAGGCAGCAACCGAGCACCGCGACCAACCAACCGTAATCCTGGCCAAAACAGTGAAGGGTTGGACCCTCGGGCCCGGGTTCGAGGGGCGCAACTCAACTCATCAGATCAAGAACATGACAAAGGCTCAGATGTTGGAGCTGCGAGACCGCCTCCGTCTCCACGACGAGATAAGCGAAGAGTCATTGGCCGACGGGATACCTCCCTACTTCCGGCCCCTGGAAGACTCGGCTGAGTACCAGTACATGATGGACCGCAGGCGAGCCCTTGACGGTTCCCTGCCTCGCCGCACCTCGGTCGTTCGCCGGGAGCTACCGCTGCCAAGTGACGCTCCTTTCAAAACGTTTTTGGAAGGATCAGGAGGCAGAGCGGTCAGCACAACGCAGGTGTTCACATCAATGCTTCGTGAGCTGATGCGCGAAGACGGATTCGGTGAACGGGTTGTGCCAATCATCCCAGACGAGGCCCGAACCTTTGGAATGGACTCGATGTTCCGGGAGTTCGAGATCTACGCCCCGTTTGGCCAGAAGTACCGCCCAGTCGATCACGAACTGCTGCTGTCATACACCGAAGACACCGACGGGCAGATCCTGGAGGAAGGAATCACCGAGGCAGGATCAACCGCCAGTTGGATTGCGGCCGGAACCAGCCACGCCCACCAGGGAATTCCAATGGTTCCCTTCTACACCTTCTATTCAATGTTCGGCTTCCAACGCGTTGGCGACCTTCTCTGGTCGGCGGCCGACTCACGCGCTCGAGGGTTTCTGCTGGGCGCAACCGCAGGCCGCACAACCCTGATGGGCGAGGGGCTCCAGCATCAAGACGGCCACAGCCTGCTGGTTGCCTCAACCATTCCAGCCTGCCAGGCCTATGACCCGGCCTTCGCCTACGAGGTGGCAGTGATCATCCAGGACGGCCTCAAGCGGATGTATGTCGACAACGAAGACATCTTCTACTACATCACGCTTTACAACGAGAACTACGAACAGCCCGCCATTCCCGACGGAGCAACGGAAGGCATTCTGCGAGGGCTCTACCGGTGGTCGCCCGGTTGGGACGGCCTTGATACTCAAGCCACGGTGCTGTTCAGCGGCACCGCCCAGGGCGGCGCCAGGCAGGCGCAGCAGGAACTGGCCGAGCGCTGGGGCATCGGGGTGGAACTCTGGAGTGCCACCAACTACAAACTGCTGCGTGAAGAGGCTCTTGAAGTGGAGCGTTGGAACCGCTTGAACCCAACCGAAGAGCCCCGCCAGGCTTTTGTTACCGAACAGCTGGCAGGCTCCACCGGCCCAATCGTTGCTGTCTCTGACTACATGAGGGCAGTGCCAGAACAAGTGGCGCGGTTCTCGCCCCGCTCGTTCAACGTGCTCGGCACCGATGGGATGGGCCGGTCAGACACCCGTGAGGCTCTGCGCTCCTTCTTCGAGATCGACACACCAAACATCGTGGTAGCCGTACTCGAACAGCTGGCGTCCAACGGAGAGCTCGATCGGCAAGTGGTTGCCGATGCAATTGCCCAGTACGGGCTGAACACCGACTCAGCCGCGCCTTGGATGGTTTAACCGCCGCACTTCGGCACCTAGCGCTTCACAACAATGCCAGGTCGTGCTACTGTGCGTTGAGATCACGCCTTACAGTGTAATGCGAGCCAGTTCTCAGTGCTGAGGCGACTCAACCGAGGAGTTCAACCACATGGCCATCACGAATGGGTCAAGCGACGCCGACATTTTGGGCCGAGCCGACGCTAACGACGTCGACTCCATCCTGCTTCTCACCAACACAGAGGTGAACGAAACAATCGCCACTGTGCAGAACAACGCAGACACAATCTTCACCTGGGATTACGAAAAGGGAGCACGGCCCCGCCTCAACAAGCTTTACGAAAAGGCGAAGGGGGCTATGTGGGACGGCGAGAAGGATCTGGACTGGTCAACCGACGTTGATCTCGATCTGATGGTTGAGCAGATGGCAATTGTTGGCGAGGTACAGAACAAGCCAATGTATGAGCTGGCCGAAGTGCCTGGCAGCCCGCTTGCCAATTTCGGCGACAAGGAGTGGCATGAGCTTGGCCGCGAGTCTTTAGTTTGGCAGCTCAGCCAGTTCATGCACGGCGAGCAGGGTGCACTGATCGCAACAGCCAAGATTGTTGAGACGGTGCCGTGGATAGACGCCAAGTACTACGCCTCAACCCAGGTGATGGACGAAGCTCGCCACGTTGAGGTGTTTGCAAAGTACCTAGACACAAAGCTTGAAGGCCACTATCCAATCAACCCTCACCTTCGGGATCTGCTCGATGACGTGATCGGCGACAGCCGCTGGGACATGACCTACCTTGGCATGCAGATCATGATCGAAGGCCTGGCACTCGCTGCGTTTGGCTTCCTTCACATGCTGACCGAAGAGCCGCTTTTGAAGAAGCTGCTTAGGTATGTGATGAGCGACGAAGCCCGCCATGTGGCGTTCGGTGTTCTCAGCCTCCAGGAGTATTACCAAGAGCTAAGCCTGGCCGAAATCAGGGAGCGTCAAGAGTTCGCCTTCGAAGCTGCTGTGCGAATGCGAGATCGGTTCCTGCGCCAAGAGGTGTGGCATCGGATGGGCGTCGACGACATTCGCCCAATAATTAGGGCCCAACTTGATGCTCCGCCGGAGTCTTTGGAATTCCAGCGCTTGCTGTTCAGCAAGATCGTCCCGAATCTCAAGAAGCTTGGCCTAATAGACGCAGGCGAAGGTTGGCTGCGCACCAAGTTCGAAGAGATCAATGTGATCGAGTTCGAACACATGCAGTCAACCGACGAGGAATACGCAGACTTCGCCTTGGCCGAAGACGGCTAAACCCCTCGGCTGGCCGCAGCAGGCCACAGTACAATCGCCGAATGAGCGAACACAGGATCAGCACAGTTGGCCAACTTCGCACGCTCTACCGCGAACCGTCGGTCAGGGTGCAAGGAAAGAAGGCAGCAACGATTGGTCCTCAAACGGCGGCTTGGTTGGCCGCGGCGCCGTTTGCGTTGCTTGCCACCTCAGACGAATCCGGGCGTTGCGATGTGTCGCCTCGGGGTGGGCCGCCCGGCATGATCCAGATGATCGACGAAAGCGCAATTGCGCTGCCAGATCTTGGCGGCAACAACCTGCTGGACTCGCTAACCAACATCATCGCCAATCCCCAGGTTGGGCTGCTGGTTCTGAACCCGGGATCAGATGAAACCGTCCGCATAGACGGCCCTGCCGAGCTAACGACCGACCCCGCTGTGTTGGACCTCTGGGATGGGTTGCTCCGAAAGCCAAAACTTGCGATAAAGGTTGAGGTAACCGCCATCTTCTCTCACTGCGCAAAGGCGTTCCGCCGCAGCGGGTTGTGGGAGCCCACCAGCTGGAACCGGGACGTTGCAGACATGTGTGTCCTGTTCAACGAGCAATCCGGATCCAATCAAGACGTTGCCGAAATGCGGGACTTCCTCGAACAGGACTACACCGAAACCCTGGCCGAAGAACAGCCTGTCTGAAGGCGCTGTCAGGTGCCGATCCAGTTCAGCGAAGACCCAGCCCAAGATCGCCTCGTCAACACCCAGCCGTTAGCGTTTTTGATCGCGATGCTGCTTGACCAACAGATCCCCCTTACTTGGGCGTTCAACGGCCCGAACCGCCTGGTTGAGCGGCTGGGCCAGCCCCTCGACGCAGCCCAGATTGCCGCCATGGATCCCCACGAATTTGTGGCGCTGGCCAAGGCGAAGCCGGCAATTCATCGGTATCCGAAGGCGATGGCGGGCCGTATCCAGTTGTTGTGCCAATTCTTGGTCGACCACCACAACGCCGACGCAGGCTCGCTCTGGAGGCGGGCCAGGAAAGCCGAGGCAGTGCAAGGTCGGCTGGCTGATCTACCGGGATTCGGTCCGGAGAAAGTCAAGATCACCATCGCCGTCCTGGTGAAACGTTTCGACCTGCGGTTGTCCGGCTGGGAAGAGGTGGCAGCCCCGTTCAGCGACGATCAGCCTCGCTCGGTTGCCGACGTCGGCAGCCCGGAAGGCTTCGCCAGGGTTAAAGCTTGGAAGAAAGCCCAGAAAGATGCCGGGCTCGACAAACACGATGCCCCGGCTGAAACTGAATCGGGCTGCTAGTCGTCTTCTGGAGTTAGGAGTTGCGGGCCCGCTCCAGCCAGCCAAGCAGCACAGCAATTGCCCTTGGGTCGTGCCGGAGGAGGTGACCGGCACCCGAGATGATGCGAAGCTCGGCCGTTCCGTGAGCGTCGGCAACCATTCGGGCGTCGAGTTGGGGAACAGCAAGATCATCAGACCCGTGCAGGACCAGCAAGGGGCGGGGTGCGAATGCCTCGGCCGCGGCGCTGGCCCGCACCTCGGACAGGCCCGCTTTCCACTTGCGAATGTTTTCGGGGAAGGTGTCGGACTTGATGGCGCCAACCTCCCTGGCGTGGGCCAGCAGTCGATCGGGGGCTTGGGCCCAGTCATCGAAGTCGGCCGGTGTGGCAACGACAGCCACACCACGGACTTCTGGTTCAAGGGCGGCAATAGTCAGCCCGACGGCGCCGCCGGTACCAAACCCCACAATCCACACGCGGTCTGGTTTGGCCACCGTGCGAAGATGCTCCAGCGAAGCGGTCGCATCGTCAAGCCAGCGTGTCAGATCGAAGTGGCCGGTGGAGCTGCCACACCCGCGGAAGCGAACAGCAAGTGCGGTCCAGTCCATCTCGGTGGCTACCCGGTCAGCCAGCTCCTGAAGGTCTTTGCCAACGTGCTCGGCGTCTACCGACCCCGACGGGAACCCATGGAGCAGCAGCACCCCCGGAGACGATCCGCTTGTCTGGGATCGGGCCAGGTATGCCTCAAGCTCCACGCCACCGGTGGATTCGACAACAGCCTGCTCAGCCAGCGTGGGCCTCGCCCAAGTAGAGGCGGAAGCCGCGGTTGCGGGCCTCGGCCAGGGTGTCGGGGCCGAAACAGAGGAACGTTCCAGCTTCCATCAGCTCATCGACCAGTGAGGGATCTTCGAGGTTGTCGACGTCGTAAACAACCTGGCTTCGTTTGTCGCCAACAAAGCGATGATTTTCGAACTGCTTCGGTCGTTCCATTTGCGCCAGAGTGTAATGCAGAACGGGACCACCCTGGCGGGCGATGCCGGTGCCCCCCACATGCAGAATGGGAGCACCCCGGAGGGTGCTCCCATTCCTAGTTTTAGCTGGGACCCGAATACTCGCTTTCAGTTGACGCCCTTGCGACGCCAATCATCGTCGAGGCGGGACTTGCCCCGCACAAGCATTCAGGGGTGGACTGACGAAGATTCGCCGGCAGTCCAGCTCACCGCTCAGCGGTCAGCCACCTCCAAGGTCCCGTAAGAACTGTCATTCATGTCGTGAACCACCTCCTTCCTCTTGGTATCGCAGAGTGTGGCACATATCACCGCCGATGTCTGATCAATTTCCTAATCGGCAGTGGACTCTCTGCCATCTGGATCCGGTGGGTCTTGGTCAGACCTGTCGCCTTCCATCAGCTCGATTTGAAGGATGTCGTCGCTCAACGGAAGCTGGGCCAGATCGGCCTCAACCTGCACCGGATCGTCCAGATGGATAGCGCCAACCACTTGCAGGTAGGCAGAATGGGCTTGAATTACGGCTGCGGCCTGCTCCCGGGAAGCATCAATGCGGGTGAGGTCGATCCGTTCCATCACATAATCCAGAGGGTCGAACTCTTCGAAGATCACCGGGCCGTCGGCCTGACCCTCAGGAGACCAGTGGTAGGCCTGCACCCACTCCAGATGCAGGCGGATGACGCGCCGCAACTCGTCATAGGACAACGTGGCCGTAATCTCAACCGGCAGTGCCTCGGCGCAGAACTCAATTGCCTCATGGCTGTCGACAACAATGTGGTCTGGCATCGCGGAGGTTTTGCCAACCGCGTCTCCAACAAACACCAGGCCAACCACGACCACAAGCACGGCGGCGCCAATCAGAATCACGATCTCCACGGCCTAACGCTAACAACCCAACGGGCCTTCGGCGGCGCCGCCTGCCACCTGCGGGGTTCTCCTTTCGGTGGATCGAGGCTAAAGACCAATTCGCTGGGCCAGCAGCTCTCGGTGATACGCCGGGTCGCCGAACATCAGCTCGGAGCTCTTGGCCCGCTTGAAGTAGAGATGGGCTGGATGCTCCCAGGTGAAGCCGATGCCGCCATGGATCTGAATGTTCTCAGCCGCCGCGTGAAAGTAGGCGTCGGAGCAGTAGGCCTTGGCCAGGCTGGCGGTTGAGGCAAGCTCGTCGTTCATCTCGGCCGCACACCACAGCCCGTAATACGCAGCCGATTTCGCCGACTCGACCTCCAGCAGCATGTCGGCGCACTTGTGCTTGATGGCCTGAAACGAGCCAATTGGCCTGCCGAACTGGACCCGGTCTTTAGCGTACTGAACTGCCATTTCCAGAACATACTGAGCGCCCCCAACCTGCTCTGCGGCCAAAGCAACCGCGGCCAGATCCAGCACGGTGCCAAGAACGTCCCATCCTTTGCCGTCGGTTCCAACAAGCGTTCCCTGGGCTCCGTTGAGCTCAACCTTGGCCTGCTTGCGGGTTTGGTCCATGGTTACCAGAGCGGTAGCGGTTACCCCCGGGTCGGCGGCGTCAACCGAGTAGAGGCTGACACCCGCCTCGCTTTTTGCGGCCACAATCAGAAGGCCTGCGACGTGGCCGTCGATCACGAAGCTTTTGGTTCCTGTGATCTTCCCCGAGGAATCAGCGGTGGCCTCGATGCCTGATTGATCCCACTTGCCGTTTTCTTCGGTAAAGGCCAGCGCGGCGATGGTTTCCCCAGAGGCGATGCCAGGAAGGTGGGCCTTCTTTGCATCGTCGTCTCCAGAGTGGAGCAGGGCAAGCGAGGCCAGCATTCCCGAAAAGAAGGGGGCGCAAAGCAGCGCTCGGCCCATCTCTTCCAGCACCACGCCCAGCTCAACGAAAGTGAAGCCCTGACCGCCGAACTCCTCGGGAATGATCAGGCTCTGAAGGCCCATTTGGTCAGCCATTTGGCTCCACACGGCCTGGTCGTAGCCCTGCTCGGTTCCCATTTGTTCTCGGACTGCGCTTTCGTCCGACTTGTCTTCCATGAAGGCCCGGACGAATTCTCGGAGCTGCTCTTGTTCCTCAGTGAAGGCGAAGTTCATAGCAGGGCACGATACGGGACTCGTTCTGATGACACAAATCAGGTGGTGTACGCGTGTGCTACGCCACTGCTAGGTTTGGGTGATGGACTTGGTCGGAATCCGGGAGCTGCGTAACCAGGTGGCCGCAGTGGTGCGGCGGGCCGGTGACGGTGAACGGATCGTAGTAACCGTTGCCGGCAAGCCAGTGGCCCAGATTGGGCCTCTCAACCCGGATGCGCAAGGCTTCTCGCTGTGGGACCTTGCGGGCGCCGGCCTGGCTGAGCCGCCGAGAAGGCATGATCGCCCGCCCGCGCCCCGGCCGCTGCCGGTGGCCGCCGATTTTCGAATCGACCGCCTGCTGGGCCAGGTCCGCGGGAGATGACTGACCTTGACCGACCAAGCGGGTCGCTAATGCTTGACACCTCGGCGTTGCTGCGGCGCTATCTGGCAGACTCCCAGCGTCCGCTGGTGCTTGACGCAATGGCAGGCGCAACCGCGTGGGCCGCAAGCAGCTTGGCCCGAACCGAGCTTCAGCTGGCCCTTCACCTGGCCGCCCCCAGCGCTTCTGCACAGGCCAAACTCTGGGCATTGGTGCGGGACGACTGGGAGGCCTTCTGGGAAGTCCCGGTTGACGGGCGATGCCTGGCACGAGCGGGAGAGATCGGCGCCCGCTACGGGGTCGGGGTCACCGACGCCATTCACCTGGCCGCGGCTGACCGGCTGCCGTCGCCGGTGAGCTTCGTCACATTCGAGCGCCAGCAAATCCCAGCCGCCGCCGACCTCGGATTCAAGGTGATCAGCCCATTCACGATTTAGATTGGTTCGGCTACCGCCTCACGGGCTTCGCCCATCCAGCTAACCACCACACCGCTGGTCGCCGACGGCGACCCACGCCAAAACAGCTCTCACATTGGTTCGGCTACCGCCTCACGGGCTCCGCCCATCCGTATAAACAACTCAAAGCTGGTCGCCGACGGCGACCCACGCGCTCTCACATTGGTTCGGCTACCGCCTCACGGGCTTCGCCCATCC
>QIKW01000206.1 GCA_003231975.1 Acidimicrobiia bacterium | reverse complement strand
ACAAAGCAGCACGTCCTTGCCTAACACCGAGATCATTTCTGTGGCAGCGGCCCCACCACCTCCAATTACGAAACGAACAGCCCTCCAATTACGAAACGAACAGCCCTCCAATTACGAAACTTCAAGTACCTTGTAGACATGCTGGAACATGTCGATCGCCGGATTGAAGCAGTACTGACATCCAGACTGAGAGAGGAACCGGTTATAGCAATACAAGGGCCACGCTCAGTTGGCAAGTCAACCCTGCTGGTCGCACTAGCCGACCGTCACGACGTACAGGTCTTGGATCTAGACAACCCAGCGGTCCGTGACGCCGTCGATCTAGATCCAGGGTCCTTCGTCGGAGGACCAGCCCCTGTATGTATCGACGAGTACCAGAAAGCCCCCGTAGTACTGGACGCCATCAAAGCTGAACTGAATAGGCGTACCTCGGCTGGCCGTTTCGTGATCACTGGTTCCACTCGCTTTGATGCTCTTCCCCGAGCCGCCCAAGCCCTTACTGGTCGACTGCATCTGCTTAGCTTGTTGCCGTTCAGCCAGGGTGAGATCGATGGAAGCCCCGAGGACTTCCTCGACGTGGCACTAACGAGCCCGGCTGAGCTACTGGGTTACCAGTCGAACACCTATCGAGAGGAATACGTTGAGCGGGCTTGTCGGGGCGGCATGCCCCTGGCGGTATCTCGAACCCAGTCTTCCCGGGATCGATGGTTCGATGACTACGTCCGAGTTTCGCTTGAACGTGACGTGCTCAATCTGTCACGAATCCGACAGCCAGAGTTGATGCCTGTACTGCTCCAGAGGCTGGCTGGACAGACCGCTCAGGTGCTCAACATGGCGGCGGCTGGTCGGTCTGCTGGTTTGGAGGCTCGCACTGCTGAGAGCTACACGAAGCTCTTGGAGGACCTGTTCTTGGTGACGCGGCTTCCCGCCTGGGGTCGAACGCTTAGGGCTAGGGCAACGTCGGCCCCCAAAATTCATGTTGTTGATAGTGGGCTAGCGGCACGGCTCTTGAGGTTGTCCCCTGAACGTCTCGGTTCGCTTGACCCGGCGGGTTTGACCGAGTTTGGCCATCTCTTGGAGTCGTTTGTTGTTGGTGAGATTACCAAGCAGATCTCTTGGTCTGATCGGGTGTCGGGGCTTGGTCATTGGCGCACCCACGATGGCCAGGAGGTCGATCTGGTAGTGGAACATAGCGATGGGTCGGTTACTGCGTTTGAGGTGAAGGCATCGGCCAGAGTCACGAAGAGAGATGGGAGGGGCCTGCGTGCTCTGCGTGATTCTCTAGGTGACCGGTTCAATGCCGGCATAGTACTTTCGACCGGTGAACTGTCGTTTCGGTTGGAGGACAGGATCCAAGTTGTCCCGATCGATCGGTTGTGGAAGAACTGACCCGCCTCGACGGGGGAACTGGCATGGAATAGTGGCGAAAACGCATCTAATCCATTCCAGTTCGGCTTTGGGGGGAGAACCAGGCCAGACGTGCATACTTTGCGCATACTCCGTGCGCTAGTCGCACATGAGAGCGCGTGGCTCAACCGAGGTGGCAGAGAAGATCTCTGGCCAGGATTACTTGATACGGATGCCCGAGATGGCTCGGGCGATGACGAGCTGCTGGATTTGCTCGGTGCCTTCGAAGATGTCGAAGATCTTTGAGTCTCGGTGCCAGCGCTCGACGGGGTACTCGCGGGTGTAGCCGTAGCCGCCAAGGATCTGGATGGCCCGCTCGGTGCTGTGCACGGCAACCCGGCCTGCCTTCAGCTTGGCCATTGAGCCTTCGGCGTACTTGAACTTCTTCTGCTTGCCAAGCCAGGCGGCCCGGCGCACCAGAAGCCTGGCAGCATCAATCTCGGTTGCCATGTCGGCCAGGATGAAAGCGATCGACTGGTTCTCGATGATTGCCCGACCAAATGCCTTGCGCTCCTTGGCGTAGTCAAGCGAGAACTCAAAGGCGGCGCGGGCAACGCCAACGGCCTGTGATCCAACCGCGGGCCGGGTGGCTTCGAAGGTTTGCATTGCGGCTTGAGAGTTGCCTCGTTTACCCTCACGAACCCTGGCCAGCCTGGCATCAAGCTTCTCTTTGCCGCCAAGCAAGCAGCTGCCTGGCACCCGCACATCCTCAAGCACAACCTCAGCAGTGTGTGAGGCCCGAAGGCCGTGTTTTTTGTACTTCTGGCCCTGACTTAGCCCCGGAGTGTTCGGCGGAACAATGAAACTGGCATGCCCCTTAGAGCGAAGCTCCGGCTCAACAACGGCAACAACCACATGAATGTCGGCAATACCGCCGTTGGTGATCCACGCCTTTGTGCCGTTCAGCACCCACTCGTCTTTCGCCTCGTCGTACTTGGCCCGCAGCCGGTAGGCGGCAACATCTGAGCCTGCATCTGGTTCGCTGGCGCAAAAGGCGCCGAAGGCGACATCGTCTGGCGTGCCATAACACTGAGGCACCCACTCGGCCACCTGATCCGAAGTGCCGCTGGCTGCTATGCCTGCAACGGCCAGGCCAGTGCCCATGATGGCCATTCCCAGCCCGGCGTCGCCCCAAAACAGCTCTTCCTGAGCCACCATCATTGATTGGCCAGACGGGTCGTTCAGCATCATCTCGGCCATGAACTCCCAGCCATAGAGGCCTATCTTGGCTGCCTCTTGAATAAACTCATAAGGAACCTCTTCGCGCTCGTCCCACTCATGAGCCTGGGGCCTCATCACAGTCTCGGCGAAGTCGTGGATCCACTTCTGGAGGGTGACCTGATCTTCGGTGAGGGCGAGAGAGAATTCGCTCATCGTGGCTCCTTGCGTTGCGCCTCGTCGTTGGGGCGTGGGAGTTGGCTTACTGAGTGTTCGGCTGGCCGCTTCACAAGCTGAGCCCTCCGAGCGGAAAGTTACCCGCCAGTAACAATGCTAGCAAATGTTACCCAGTGCTTGCAAGAGCAACTCTGCGGCTTGGCTCGGGGCGGTCCGTCAAGCAACCAGCAGGTCTGAGATGGCCTTCATCACCCGATCGGTGTTTTCTTGGTGATCGGTACTTTCCATCTCCATCAACGCGCCAACTCGGACGGTTACCTTCGGCCTTGGGAGTTGCAGACGGGGCGCCCTGCCGCGGGGCCACACGTTGTTCGTTCCGCTGATCCCAATGGGTAGCACAACCGCATCAGCAGCAACTGCAATGCGGGAAACTCCGGGCCGCCCTCGCCCGACTCCGTCAACCCAATCATCGGGAGCCACCAGTCGACCCTCGGGCATGATGGCAACCAGATGCCCGGCCTTCAGGGCGGCAACCGCCTCGGCTTCGGCCTTGGCCGCGCGCTTCGCCGAAGCGGCAATGCAACCAATACTCCTGAAGTATCTGCCGGCAAGGCCCTTGATCACCAGGTCTTCCCGCACCAGAATATGGCTGGACAGACCGAATCTAACCAGGGCGGCCTGCGAGGCAATCAGGTCTAGAAAGCTTCTGTGGTTGCCAGCCATCAGAACGGGCCGGTTCGACGGAATCGGAATCGAGTCTGGGAGCTGAAACTGGGCACCGAGGCGCCCAACCGCGGTTAGAAAACTGCTGCTGCGGATGAACCAGTTGTGTTGCTCAATTGGAAGCACGCCAGGATCCTACGGCACCGAACACGGGGCCACAGCCCCCAAAATCCCTTGACTCACGTGTTGATCAGATAAACGGTGCCAACCAGCAGAAGAGCCAGAAACGCGTTGACAAAGCGGCGCCGTCTGTCATCTGTGAGAAGACGCCCGATCGCAGAGCCTGCCGCAGTCCACGTTGCGATGCACGGCAGGTTGATCGTGGCAAAGACCACGCCCAAAAGAGCGGCCGAGACAAAGAGATTCCGATCCGGATCAACGAAAGATCCAACCGCTGTGATTCCCATCACCCAGGCCTTCGGGTTGACGAACTGAAAGGCCGCGGCCTCAAGAAACGACATTGGCCTGGCAGACGACAGTTGCTGGGCCCGACCAGCGGTGAAGATGCGATAGGCCAGGTAGAGGAGATAGGCAGAACCGAGGACTCTGAGCAGAGGCGACAACCAGCTGACCTGCTGGAAGAGGGATCCCAGCCCCAACGCAACCGAAACCAGCAGCGTTAGAAAACCAATGGCTATGCCGAACATGTGGGGAAACGTGCGACGAAAGCCGTAGTTGATTCCAGATGCCCAAAGCATCACGTTGTTCGGGCCGGGCGTGATCGAGCTGACAAAGGCGAACAGTGCAAGTGCCCCAAGATTCATCTTGAATTCGATCCTTTCTGGCGCCCAACGAACCATGCTTGCACCGTCGGCAGCGTTTTCCACAGTCCAATTGAACAAGATTGGCCCGACCAGAAACGCCCGACCGCAGCAGTGCAGATAGACCAACAGTGCAGGTCAAGACCAACAGTGCAGGTCAGACCAAATTGCCGTGTCGGTGAAGCGTGCGGCTAATCGACTGTTCCCTGAAGTAGTTGAGCAACTCGATCCTGCCGTCTGAGGTGACCGGTGAGTCGCTGAGATGCACCTCGGCCTCGTTGGCCGCCGCCCGTATCTCCGCCGCAACCGGCCCGAGAATCCGAAGCCGCTGCACGCCAAGCGAAGCCAGTCGACCGGCGAACTCGGGGGCCGACTCCTTATCGAAACGCGAAACCTTCAGGTCAACCCCGCAGCGCACGGCGGCCAACCGGATCCGGTCAAGATCTCGCTGCTTGCCATCAGCCTCCAACCGAACAGCCACAGCCTCAAGGGGCCGGTAGCGAAAGATGTTTGCCTCACAGAACAGCGCAGAGGGGTCGTGTTCAACCTTGAACTCGGACGCAAACCACATTCTGTCGCTGGCCTCGGCCCAGTCCAGCCAATCGTGGTCGTCAACGGTCTGATCGGTGGCTCGCCACACTCCAAGCTGAGTGAGGTAGTTGGGGCCGCCTGCCTTCGCTCCCGGCCCGACCGAAGACCGTTTCCACCCGCCGAATGGTTGACGCTGCACAATGGCGCCGGTGATCGGCCGGTTCACGTATGCGTTGCCAACCTCAACCCGTTCCAGCCAGTGCTCTACCTCGGCGGGGTCGAGGCTGTGAATGCCTCCGGTCAGGCCGAACGAGTTGGAGTTCTGAAGATCGATGGCGTGGCCCAAGTTTGGCGACTGCATCAGCCCCAGAACTGGGCCGAAACACTCGGTCTGATGAAACCAGGACCCCTGGTCTACCCCGAGCCGCACACCAGGTGACCAGGTTTTCGGCCCGATCCGGCGGGGCTCAACCAACCATTCTTCGCCTTTGTCAAGCTGGGTCAGCCCACGAAGCAGCTTGCCTTCCGGTTCGGTAATCGTGGGGCCCATCGTTGTTGAAAGATTCTGGGCGGCCCCCACTTCGAGACTGCGAACAGCATCGGCCAGCTGACGGCGGAAACGCTTCGAGTGGTAGACGTCGCCAACCAAAATGGCCAAGCTGGCGGCCGAGCATTTCTGTCCGCTGTGGCCAAAGGCAGACTGAACCAGGTCGGCCACAGCCAGATCCAAGTCGGCGTTCGGGGTGACTATCAGCGCGTTCTTGCCAGATGTCTCGGCCAGGATCCGAAGGTCGGGCTTCCACGACCGGAACAACTCAGCGGTCTCAAAACCGCCGGTCAGCACGACCGCGTCAACCGCTGAGTGGGTGATCAAATGTTTGCCAGTGCTGTTGTCTGGCGTTCGCAAGAACTGGAGCAATGAGCCAGGTACACCCGCCGACCAGCAGCACTCGGCAACAATCTCAGCACAGCGAGGCGTTTCGGGCGCCGGTTTCAGCACCACACCGTTCCCGGCCGCCAACCCAGCCAGGGCTCCTCCGGCCGCAATGGCAACGGGGAAGTTCCACGGGGGAACAACCAGAACCACGCCCAACGGCTCGAATACCGCGGCCTCAGAGCTTCCAAGCTCAAGGCAGCGGTCTCCGTACCACCTGGCGAAGTCGATGGCTTCGGAGACCTCGGGGTCGGCCTCGCCGAACGTCTTGCCGCCCTCGCGAACCATGGCCGCTATTAGGTCTCCCCGCCGACGGGTCAACTCATCTGCCACCGCGTGCAGCACCTCCCGCCTCTCAGACAGTGGCCTTGCTGCCCACTCTGCCTGGGCGCCTGCCGCCGCCGCAACAGCTGCGTTAACAACCAGCGGGTCATCAACCAGGGGCGCGGTCGGGCCCTCAACTTCGCGCTGAAGAACCTCCGAAGCCCAGGCCCGGTTGGCCGCCAACGCAGGGTCGGTGTCTGGCTCGTTTTCAAACGAGTTGCTCAAGTGTCCGGCGCCGACCAGAGCAGCACCTCGATTCTGGTTTCGCTGAGGACCTTCTCCAACTTGATGCATTTCGGCCACTGCGGCCCGGAATTTGCTTGCCTCGGCCTCGAACGCGGCCTCTCCTGCCACAAGATCAAAGAGATGTCGCATGAAGTTCTCGTCGGACGAGTTCTCTTCCAGCCGACGGAACAGGTAGCTGATGGCAACGTCGAAATCAGTTGGGGCAACCACCGGGGTGTAAAGCAGCAGGCCATCGCCCGCGTCTCGGGCGATGCGAGCCTGAGCGGGCGCCATCCCCTGAAGCATCTCGAATTCCAGTTGGCTGGCCACGCCGCGCTGAACGCTCAGCAGATGGCCCCACGCCACATCGAAAAGATTGTGGCTGGCAAGGCCAATCCGAACAGCCTCGGTCCGTTCCTCGGTCAGCACCCAGTCCAGACAGCGCTTGTAGTTGGCATCGGTTTCTGCCTTTGTGCGGTAGGGCGCCTGCTCCCAGCCTCGAACCGCGGCCTCCACTTTCTCCATCGCCAGGTTGGCCCCTTTAACCAGGCGGATCTTGATGGTGCCACCGGGCTGGTCGTCAACAACCCTGCGGTGGCGAGTTGTGGCCCATTGCACCAGGTTCTTCAGCGCCGGGAACGAATCTGGCAGGTAGGCCTGAAGCACGATCCCGGCGTTCAGAGAGTGAAACTCGGGCTCGTCAAGCAATCTGGTGAAAGCGGCCAGCGTCATCTCGAGGTCGTGGTACTCCTCCATGTCGAGGTTCACAAAGGTTGGGGGCGAAGTGGCTGCCGCCCGTCTGAACATGGGTCGAAGCGTCTCGACAACTCGGTCGAGCGAGTCGT
This sequence comes from Acidimicrobiia bacterium, assembly GCA_003231975.1. Taxonomy (GTDB): domain Bacteria; phylum Actinomycetota; class Acidimicrobiia; order Acidimicrobiales; family SZUA-35; genus SZUA-35. Next base: position 11,817 of record QIKW01000206.1, on the reverse strand, counting down.
CAAAGGCCCACTCGTTCAACTGGGAAACCACGGCGGAGACCTTCACCGAAACGTAGTCAACGTTCGATTCGCCAAGCAGTTCGGTGGATGAGGCCCGGCGCCGCTCGGCCTCGTCATTGCCAAGCACGGCCTCACCCAGAAGGTTCACGTTCAAGCCAAAACCCTCAGAGCGCCTGGCGGCCAGATGTTTGGCAAGAGCCGACGGGCGGGCATCAACGACCAGGTGGCCAACAAGTTGGCGCATCCGACTGGTTGCCAGGGGCATCACAACCGGGGACAGCACCCGGGCCAGCCGCGCTCCTACTTTCAGAAGCAAGCGGTCTATCGGGCCAAGAAAACTGGGCGCGCCTTCGGCGGCAACCAGCGACCGGAATTGCTCGGCGGCAACCCGGTTGCTCTCGGGCCTGATCACCCGGTCGACAAAGCGCATCGCAAAAGCGACGTCTTTTGGTTCGCCAACAACTCTTCGCAGGCGGTCAGTACCCCGACGGTCTGCCCTTGTTTCAACCGCTTTGGCCTGGTCGATCCACTGCTCAACTAACAGAACAGCCTCGTCGGAAAGACTTGCCGCTGCCGTTGCTGAGCCTTGCCTGCTTGGGGCCCGGTTAGACATCACCGGTATTGTCGGCCATCCGAGCCGAGTTTGCATGTCACATCGAAATTTTGAGCGACACCGCCCATCGCGCTGCTCTCATCGGCCACGCGAATAGCTGGGTCTGGGTTAGGTGCTGGCCAGCCGTGCGACTACCTCGTCTATCTCGGGGCTGGCTCGATTGGTGAAGAAGGTGAAGTAACTCACGCCGAAACGTTCACGACACGCCACCAGTTCGTCGCAGATCGCATCGACCGATCCGGCCAACGTGAAGGGCGAGTCCTGAACCGCGGCAGGGTTGTCGTTGAAAGCCCGAATGTCGCTAGCGATCACTGCTGCAGCTCTGGCGTCGTCGATGTCGACAACTGCACGTTGAATCAACATCTGACGTTCGGCATCGCCGCCGAAGGACTCGACATGGTCGACGCGATCTTGCAGGCCAGCCGATGACATGTGCGACAGCACGGGTCGCTCCTGCTCGGCGTCGTAGAAGAAACCGGTGAACCCGACTATGTCTGCCTTGGTCGCCCCGATTTCGAGCACCCGGTCTCCGTTGCCGCCAACAAGTATTGGCAGATCAGCGCCCTGTGTCGGAAGCGGCGCGAGCGTGTGGCCGTGAACAGAGCGATCGGCGCCATCGAAGCTGACCTCATGACCCGCGAACAGGCCGCGAACAATATCGATCGTGTCTGACATTCGTTGCACTCGCAGCCCAGCCCGATCGAACGGCAACGCCGCCTCCAAATACTCCGACTTCATATGACCCGCGCCAATCCCGAGTTCGAAGCGGCCATCGCTCACCAAGTCGATCGTGGCAGCCGACCGAGCCAACAACGCAGCGGGATGGAAGTCCACATTGAGGACCTGAGTCCCGACCTTGAGAGTCGTTGTCGATTCGGCCGCGACCGCGCAACCGACGAACGGATCGATGAACCCGAGGTGGTCGGCAATGGTCAAAATGTCGTAGCCAGAAGCTTCGGCCCGCTTCGCTTGCTCTCGGACCTCGTCGCCGGTCTCGCTAAAGCTGGCTTGGAGTCCGAATCGAAACGGTCGAGTCATCCCACCACTATATGCAACCAATGAATTGCAAGTGCGGTCTGGTCAGGCGATGCCGTGAGCGTCAGTCTGAAAATGGGTGTACCACGCTACACGATCGCCAACCTCACCGGTGAGCTAGCAGTCGGTCGATCGTGACCAGGTCTTGACGAATTGGCGGAGTTGGTCAATCCACTTAAGGCTCGACGTTCTGATTCCGATCGGGGCCTCCGCTGGGTTACTGATCCAATAGTCCAAAGCCCTGACACGCAGATCAATCAGAGAGTCGAGGACTGCGTCGGACGCCCGCGAACCGGACCGTGCCCAGTACCCGGCGAGGAATGGCGTTCTGAAGTCGTCGTACTTGGCTTTGGACCCGCCGTTCACTATCGAATCGAAGAGCACCATGTACAGAGAATTCGCCACATCGAACTCGACTGGGCCGTTGCCACATTCGTCGAAATCGAAGATCCGTATGCCAGAACGCGTTAGCCGAAGGTTCTGATTGCTGAAGTCGCCGTGGAGGGGCTGATATTGACCGAGACCAGGCGGCGGGCCGCTCTGCCCGAACCGGAGAGCACTGACCGCAGGCAGCAAAGCTCCCGAGACCAGACGCATCGAGTCGTGCAGCCCAGCCAGAGAGGCCCCCATGGCCTCAGCGTCGGCGGCGACGGTGATGTCAAGTATCTTGCCGTCGACGAAACTGGTGGCTGTGGCAAACCAGTTACCGAAGCGGTGAACCAGCTGGCCAGAGATCTTGACCGGTGGAACCACAGAAGCTTCCTCATGTGCGAGCTCGGAGACAAACGCCGCTCGTCGTTCCATCAGGTCCCAGCTCGCAAGAGATGCGTCGGTCAGCTTCACCGCCACGACGCCGCCATCTGACTGAGCTGAGAACACGATCGACTGCTTCCCTCCTGTCAGCTCCACTGGGTCGGTGAAGCCGAGCTCAGCCCACTCCTGCTGTGAGGGGATCGGCGGAGGCACACGCCCCAGTGCCATCAGTCCGCCAGGGCTGCGAGCTGAGCCTTGTCCACAAAAAGCCTCACCACGTCGCCCACTGCTAGGGCCGAATTGTGGTCGAACACCAGACGCCTGGCTTCAACCACCACCAGTTCTCTGGCCGTAACCCGAAACCGTCCTTCGCGGAATTCCACCTGTTCGACTTGGGCTTCTATTGGCCCATTTGGGTCTACCCGCACAGCAGTAATCGGAGCCAGTACGTGCCCGCTTGTGTCTTTCCAGATGTTGGGATGACCCAGGAACTGGGCCACAAAAACCGAGGTTGGGCTGTGCCACAGTTCGGCCGGGGCGCCCTGCTGTTCGATTTGGCCGTTGCGGAGCACCACGATGTGGTCTGCCATGGTGAATGCCTCTGCCTGGTCATGAGTTACGTGCAGGGCGGTAACCCCCAGTTCAGTGAACAGGCGCCGAAGCTCGCTTGCCAGTTGCTCTCGCAGGACTCGGTCGAGTGAACCTAGGGGCTCATCAAGCATCAGCAGTCTGGGAGATGGCGCAAGGGCTCTGGCCAGCGCCACTCGCTGGGCCTCGCCTCCAGACAGCGAGTGAACGGCTCTGCTCTGAAGCCCGGCGAGGCCAACCAGATCAAGCAACTCGCCAACGCGCTGTTGGCGCTGTTCGGTTGGCTGGTGCTGCATTCGCAAGCCGAACGCCACGTTGTCGCCAACGCTGAGGTGGGGAAAGAGCGCATGGTCCTGGAACATCAAGCCCAGGCCTCGTTCGTGGGTGGCAACACCCTCGAGGGATTGGCCGTCCAGCTCTATGCGGCCATTGGTGAGGGGCTCCAGCCCGGCAACGGCGCGAAGCAGGGAACTCTTGCCGCAACCACTTGGGCCAATTACCGCTACCACCTTGCCGGCGCCAACATCGAGGTTGACAGCAGACAGCGCAACTGTGTCTCCGTAACTAAGAGTTACGTTTCGCAGGCTGAGGAGTGGCGCCGATAGACGCCCCGACCAATCTGATAGTTCGCTCACAGCAAACCAACCTCTTCCCCTCGACCGCGTTCAAGTATCGCCGCAATCCCGGCAACCATCAGCCCGATCAGCACGCTTAGCGCTAGCGCCTGGCCCCGAAGCAGGTCGCCCGGCTGAGAGAGCAGCCTGAAGATGGCAAGGGGGGCGGTGAAGGACTCTTCACCGCGAGACAGAAACGTTGTTGCCCCGAATTCGCCAAGACTTACAGCAAAGGCGAACCCGGCGCCGGTGAACGCAGCCCGCCGAATCAGTGGCCAGTCGATCAACAGAAGCACACGGCCGGGTGGGGCGCCAAGAGCGGCTGCGGCCTGCCTGAACCGGTCGTCAATGCCGCGAAGGGCAGGGACCACGGAGGCGAGCACGAACGGCACGCCAACCACAGCGTGGGCCAGCGGGATCAGCCATGGCGAGCGGCGGAGGTCGAACACCGTGAATGCAAGCAGGTATCCAAAACCAAGGGTTACCGCCGAGACTCCCAAGGGAATCAGGGCAAGTGTTTCCAGCCAACTGCCAACCCGGCCCGCTCTGACGACGGCGAATGCGGCCAAGAGGCCAACCACGGCGGCGATCAACGCAGCGATGAGCGCAAACCAGAGCGAGGTGAACATGGAACGAGCCGGTGAAACCGGAAGCAGCGAGACCTTGTCCAGAAGGTTGCGGTAGTTGCCAAACCCGTAGCCGCCCCCAACCTGAAGCGAAGCATCCACCAGGGCCAGCACCGGGATCCCGATCACCCCAACAACCAGCAGAATGATCCCAAACACGTGGAGTCGCTGGCCCGCGGTGCGCAGCGGTAAAGCTCCCCGCCTGTCGCGTCCCCGCTGGGCCGTTGCATGGCGACGCTGGAAGCGGGCAGCAAAAAGCGAAAGAACAGCCACAACGAGCAACTGAACAAGCGCCAGAACCGCGGCAACGTCAAACTCTTGACGGAAGATCGCGTTGCGATAAATCTCGGTCTCCAGTGTGGCCCGGCCGCCGCGGCCAAGGATCAGAATCACGCCGAAGCTGGTGAACGAGAACAAGAACACCAACACCCCGGCCCCTACGATCGACGGCATCAACCGCGGCAGCGTTACCCAGCGGAAGGCGGCGAACGGCGACGCTCCAAGAACTCTGGCCGCCGCCACGGGGCTTTGGTCGAGGCCGGCCCAGAAGCCGCCGACAACTCGGATCACGATGGCAACGTTGAAAAAAACATGGGCGGCAAGAATGGCAAGCACCGAGCGGCCGAGGCTAAGACCAACACGGCTGAAGGCGGCCTCGATTGCGGCCCCAACCACAACGGTTGGCAGAACGAACGGCACTACCGCAACCACCCGAATCAGTTTCCTGCCCCAGAACTGGTAGCGGGCAATTGCGTGCGCAATTGGCAGGCCAATGGCCAGCGTGAGGGCAGCTGACGCGAAGGACTGCCAGACAGTGAAGAACAGCGCCTTGCGAACCGACCCTCGGCCCAGGATGTCGACCAAGCGATCTGGCCCGACGTCGGCCAGGCTGCGCTGAAAAACTGATGCCAGCGGCCACACCACCAGCAAGCCAAAGAAGGTGACGGTTACCAACACGGCCGCCACGGTTGGGTAACGAGTGCCACCAGCGGCCCCAACAGAAGCTGGTTGGGTCATTGCATCATCCTGCCACCAGAAGCTCGGTCAGCCCAACACGATGTCGGTCCAACGCTGGGTCCAATCCAGGCGGCCAGCTTCAATCTGGGCAGGCGACATCGTGATCGGATCAGCAGAAAGCGGCCCGAACTTGGTGAATTCGATTGGCAACGAGACAGTCTCGTTCGCCGGGTAGACGAACATATTCAGCGGCACATCCTGCTGGAACGTTTCGCCAAGCATGAAGTCGATCAGTTGGCCCGCCTCGTTCGGGTAGGCCGTCCCTTTCAGGATTCCGGCGAATTCGATCTGGCGGAAACAGCTTTCGAGGAGTACCCCGGTTGGCGGCTCATCAACTGGAGGGTCGGCGAAGATCACCTCGGCGGGAGGGGAAGATGCATAGGAAGTGACCAGCGGGCGGCTGCCTCCTCCCGCAACAAACTCTCCGTAATACGCGTCTGTCCAACCCGCGGTTACCGCAACGTCGTTGGCCACCAATTGGCGCCAATAGTCTTCCCAGCCGTCTTCACCGAAATGAGAAACAGTGGCAAGCAGGAAGGCGAAACCAGGAGACGACGATTCTGGGTTCTGGGTGACGAACGCCCCGGCAAACGCAGGCGAGGCAAGATCTTCCAGCGAGGTTGGCGGCGGGGTGGGCCCCAGAGCATCTATCCAGTAGTTCACGCAAACGTCGCTTACACCCATTGGGGTAACCCTGTTCTGAGGGTCCAGCTTCAACTCGTCGGGGACCGACTCAAGACCGGCGGAGTAATGCGGAAGGAACAGGTTTGCGTCGAGGCCCCGCTGGAGGAAAGTGTTGTCTATCCCAAACAGCACGTCGCCCTCCGGATCGCCAGAGCTTAGAACCGCTCGGGAAACAACCTCGCCTGCATCTCCCGCGGCTAGCACGTCAACCTTGATTCCGGTCTGCTCAGTGAACAGCTCGAACACTCCATCACTCACCACGAACGACTCGTGGGTGATGAGGGTGAGGGTTACTGCCTCAACGTCTACCTCTGCGTCGGCGTCAATAACGGTGCCGGTGCAAGCGGCAGTGATAAGGGCCATAGCCAAACCCAACCCAATGGCGCGAACTGTTGCGGCGGGCCGACGCCGGGCCGTGGCTGGTAGTGAGAGCTGCATGTTTGCCTTCCTTGCGCTGGAATTACCCAGATCAGGTTCTCGGGTCGGCGGAGGTGACCTTTGGCTGGTCCTCCCGCCCTCTCAGCCCGAATCCTCGAGCTCCCCGGCGTTTGTTTGTGCTAGCAATCATAGCCACCCAGGCTTCGGGCTCAGGCTTTGCGCACCGTGGCCCCTGCCGCCGAGTCTTCGATTACCCAGCCAAGAGCGCCAAGCTGATCTCGGATCCGGTCGGCCTCGTCAAAATCCTTCGACTGCTTGGCGGCGCTGCGCTGCTCCACCAATGCCAATATCTCGGCAGGAGCTTCAGCTCCGGCGCTCTCGTCCAATTCGAGGCCAAGCGCGCCCGCAATTTCACGGACGTTCGCCCCAACCACAGCGGCGGCTTCGGTGTTGCCTTCGTCAAGTTGGGTGTTGCCCTCTCGAACCTGCCGGAAGAGCAGATCTGTGGCGCCCGGGGTGTTGAAGTCGTCGTCCATCAGAGCCCTGAATTGATCAACTATCTCAGGGTCGGCTGAAATGCCTGGGACCAGCGAAGCGGTGCGCCGGGCGAAGGTGTCAAGCCTGCCGATTGCTACCACCCGCTCGGCCATTGTGGGGTCGGTCACCTCGATTGGTGAGCGGTAGTGGCTTTGCAAAACAAGCAGCCGGTAGGCCCGGGGATCGAACTTTTCGGTGAGGTCAAGCAGGTTCGTTGTGTTTCCCAACGACTTGCCCATCTTTTCGCCTTCAAGCTCGACAAAGCCGTTGTGCATCCAATGGGTCACGAAGGTTTTGCCGTCTGCGATTGCCTGGGCCCGTTCGTTCTCGTGGTGAGGGAAGGTGAGATCCAGCCCACCGCCGTGAATGTCAAACCCCTCGTGCAGCAGGTCAAGGCTCATCACCACACATTCGGTGTGCCACCCCGGCCTGCCGTCACCCCACGGCGAAGGCCAAAACGGCTCGCCCTCCTTCGCCAACTTCCACAGGGCGAAGTCTCCCGGATGACGTTTCTCGGTACCAACAATTTCGCGATCCCCGCCCCCCTCGATCAGTTGGTCAAGGGACTGGTTGGCCAGCAACCCATAACCCGGCACCGTTTCCACAGACAGATAGACGCCATCTGAGGTGGTGTAGGCCTTGCCGCCGTCTACCAACCGCCCGATCAGGTCAACCATCATGTCGACGTAGTCGGTTGCATGGGGGATGTGATCTGGCCTGGCAACGTTCAGCCGCTCCATTGCCTGCCACCAAACCGTCTCGCACTTAACTGCGATCTCGGCTGGCTCCCTGCCCTCTTTCAGGGCGCGCTCGATGATGGCGTCGTCTATGTCTGTGACGTTCGAGACGAAGGTGACCTCAAGGCCAGACCACGCCAAGTAGCGGCGGATCACGTCGAAAACCAGGACCATGCGGCCGTGCCCGATATGTGGCGGCCCGTACACGGTTGGGCCACAGACGTATAGCGACACCTTCCCTGGGTCTCGCAGTTTGAGCGGAACCAGGCTTTGTTGGGCCGTGTCATATAGCCGGATCATGACCGGGCACAATACCGGCTTGGGGCACAGCAGAAGAGCGAGTTTCGGGCGATGGCACCCAAGAAGGCAGGGCGCACCCAGTTTCGCCGGTTTGGTGGACGGTGGGTGGTGGTGTCGTTCTGGGTGTGGGGATGGGTGGTTTCGGCCGCCCCAACGACGTCACATTCGCCAGTTGTGAACAAACCTGAGCTTTGCCGCCGCCTTGGTTTAGGGGCTGATAGTGCCGCAGTTAATTGGGGCGAGTTCGGTAGCGGGCGGGGCCTATTGAGCAGGCCCTGAACCAACCGCCCGGTAAATTGAGTGATACCGCTCTGGGTGACCGGCGAGCTGCGTTAAGTGGCCAGGACGTGTCTGCGGGCGCGTCCTGGGGACTGTGAGTGACCGGTCAGCCGCGTTGAGCGGCCGTCTTGGTCTGTTCTGAGGCTGTCATAGGCCGTCGTTACGCTTAGTCGAGCGAAGACTCGACCAGCCACAATCCCCCATGCGGATGGGGAAAGAACACTTGACCGGGCCGAGCACACCAGGCGAAACAAACCTAAAAGGCGACCCACATGACAACCAAGGAACCAGCCACCAGACCAACCGCCAGACCGGCCGGGAAAAGATCCGGCGGGACTCAAAAACCTGTCGGCGTTTCAACCACCAATAGGGCCGCCCGAGTTTCTGGTGGCGGGGTAGCTGAGGCTGGTGGTGGGGTTGGTTCTGTTGCTGTTTGTCTGGTTGATGCTGTTGAGCGTTGGTCTGAAACTCAACACGACCTTGTTGTTACCGCGGCGTTGTTCGCTGAGTCGGGTGAATGGATCCTGGACGGGTCACCAACCCCAGCCCACTGGCTAGCCGCTGTGGCTGATGTTGAGGCTTGCACGGCCCGGGAATGGATCCGTGTCGGACGCCAACTCGCAGACCTGTCAGCCATCGCAGAAGCATTCGACACCCCAGCCGGGAACCTTTCCCGAGCGTTAGCGGCGTGGTTTAACAGAAACACAAGTCCTGAGGACCTTGATGTTTATCATCAGCGGCAACGGTCAGTGAAATGGCGGAACGAACCAGACGGAATGGTCACCTTCAACCTACGCCTACCCCCGTTCCTGGCCGGGCTCCTCATAGCGTTCCTCACCAGTTGGGTAATGAAAACCAGGCCCCGGCCAGAACCCGCCAAGGCTGGGTCTGCTGGGCGGGCGCCGGTTTGGCCTTCGGTGGCTCAACAACACGCTGACGCCCTACAAGCCCTGCTTGACGGCGGCCCAGGTCAGGTAGTCACAGAAGTCATTGTTCATGTGCGGGGTGACGGGGCCACTCTTGATGATGGCACACCGATCACAGACAGCGTCGCTAGAGAGATAGCCCCAACCGCGTTTATCAGGGCTCTGATACATGATGCTGAGCGGCAACCGGTGAATGTTTCTCGCCGTCGGCGTCATCCAAACACTGCTCAGAAACGGTTTGTGAAAGAACGAGACCGGGTATGTCGAGACTGCGGACGCCAAGATCTACTGGAATACGATCACGTGCCCCCACACCACCAAACCAGACACACCACCACCGACGAACTCGAACTTCGCGGGGACGTTTCGGCTTGCCGAAACTCCAAGGAACCCGAAGGGTTCCCGCGCCCCGTGCCACCAACACAAACCAACCACCTAAAGCCAAAGACCGGCGCCACAACAACCAGGCCAAGGGCAGGCACGCCAGGCAGGTGATGTGCTGGGAACCCGCTGGGATCCCAGCATCCGCAGGATCCCAGCGGTCAGAGTCTTTCTGGAACTGTCATAGACCGCTGCTACTGTCGAACTAGTTCGACAGTGACCGGCCACTTCACAATTCCCCCGCCGTCCAGTGCGGACACCCCCGTTCCCGGCAAGTCCGACTGCTCCGAGAGGAACCCGCAAGACCGGAGCACGACGGTTGGAACTTGACCGCGCCGGCCCAAGCGCTAGCTGGCTAACCCGCAAGCCCCATCACTCCACCCACGAACGCGCCTGCGGGCGCGTCCGCGCCGCCCGGTCCGAGCCGCATGATGATCTCCAAGGTGCCGCTTGAGAACCGACCAGATCAACTACCGGTTGCGTTTCGTTGAGCTACGAGGTACGAGACCCCACACCGACCCAGATAAGTCATTCGGCCCCTCAATAGGGGTCGCTTTCAAGCCGAAACCACAAGTGTGAGTGTTCAGGGGCCGACACGGGCCACCACCGAGGCGAGAACTACGTGGGCTAGCAAGCCTTGGCTGGCGCGCGCGGTGCGTCTAGTTGCGCTTCTTTCGCCAACGGTTGTGTCGTTCCTGGTGACCCTTACCCTCACGCAGAACTTCCCTCCTCAAAGGACGGGGATGCCGGTTTGGCTCTGGTGGGTTGGGATCTTCGTGGTTGGCGTTGTCACCCTTTTGGCCGTTGATCGCGCCGCCAGACGCCTTCTTCCGTTGGCCGCTTTGTTCCGTCTTTCACTGGTCTTCCCAGACGCCGCCCCTTCTCGCTTTGGCGTTGCCATGCGAACAGCAACCACCAGGCAACTCCAGCGCCGGATCGAAGAGCTCAAGGCGACTGGCATGGAGAGCGACGAAACCAAGCATGCCGAAACCATGTTGGAGATGGTGGCCGCCCTCAGCGTTCATGACCGTTTGACCCGAGGCCACTGTGAGCGGGTGCGGGCCTACACCGACATGATTGTTGAGGAAATGGGAATCGGCGAGGAAGATGCAGGCAAGCTTCGCTGGGCCGCCCTTCTTCACGATGTCGGAAAGCTGTTTGTTCCAGCCGAGATCCTTGGCAAGGATGGAAAGCCGACCGAGTCGGAATGGAAGATCCTGAAGTCTCACACCTGGCAGGGTGACAAACTGATCGAGCCGCTGAAGCCCTGGCTTGGCGAGTGGGCCGCCGTTGTTGGCTCTCACCACGAGCGATGGGACGGAGCCGGCTACCCGGCGGGTCTGGCCGGAAACGACATCCATATCGGCGCCCGAATCGTTGCCGTTGCCGACGCCTTTGACGTGATGACCTCGTCCCGCTCGTACAAGAAGCCCGTCTCGGCGGCCGACGCCAGGGCCGAGATCGCCCGCTGCTCGGGAACCCAGTTCGACGCCCGGGTGGCCAGAGCGTTCCTGAACATCGGCCTCGGCAAGTTGAGGCTGGCCATCGGGCCTCTTTCCTGGGCTGCGAACATTCCAGCCGCCGGGCAGGCCCCTGTTGGCCCAATTGCCACCCCAATCGCCACGGGGGCAACAGCAGCCTTTACTGCAATTGCAGCAGTTGTCACCGGCGGTTTCGGCGGCACCTTGACCCCAGACCCTGCCCCGCCTCCCGCCGTGATCGCCATGACCGACGAGCCGGTTGTGACCCTGCCACCAGCCCCGATCTTGGAGCCTGTCGCCACAACAACGTCAGCGTCAACCACCACCGAGCCAAGCACAACCACCACCGAGCCAAGCACAACCACGACCGAGCCAAGCACAACCACGACAGCTGCACTCATTCCGCTGGGTGGCCCAACAACTACGGCAGCGCCGACAACTACTCCCCCAACAACGGTGGCCCCAATAACCACAACAACGATTCCGGCTCCGGTTGCCCTCAGCGTCAGCCTGGTTGGGATCGAAGACTCATCGGCCACAATTCTGCTTGAGTCGAAAACCGAAGAGCCTGTGTCTTTCCAGATCCTGACTCAGCCCGCTCTTGGAACGATCAGCCTCCAGGCCAACTCGGCTCCCAGCATCAACTCACTTGCCACTTTGGCCGCAACGTTTACTCCCATCTCGAACATCTACGGAACTGCTTCGTTCACCTACCAGGTGTGCGCCGTTGCCAGGCCAAGCGACTGCACAACCGCAACTGGTTCGATAACGCTCTCTCCTCAAAACGACCCGCCCAGCGTTGCGATCCCGGCCCAATCGATCCTTGAGGACACAACCCTCATCCTCACCAGGGCCGACCTGCTGGCCA
>QIKW01000110.1 GCA_003231975.1 Acidimicrobiia bacterium | reverse complement strand
AACGCTCACACTGGGCCGGCTACCGCCTCCCGGCCGCCGGCCGATCCAACTCAACCGCTACCCGCTGCTCGCCGATGGCGACCACGCACAACACGCTCACACTGGGCCGGCTACCGCCTCCCGGCCTCCGGCCAGAGTAAAGGCGACGACAGGCAATAGCGTGCCTGGACGATGACTGGCGTTGAACAACACGATCTGGGCGGCAGCCCAATCAGCGTGGTACTGATGGACTGGGCTGGAACCATCACGGTTCCAATGCCAGAGATGATGCGCTTGGCGGCTGAGCATCTTGGCTTTTCAAACCAACAGTTGGCCCAGGCGTTAACTGCCCTGGCTGGCTATTTCACAACGACCGACTCCATGATTCACAAAGCCGAGCGGGGCGAGGTGCCAGACAGCGAACTTCTGGCCTGGCTGGAAAGCCAGTCACCCGGTTCGCAAAGACTGTTCGACCCCAACGAGCCCTCGTTCATCAACGCTCCGGATCGTCCCGAGATGCTCGATCTGTTGTGGTGGCTTCAAGACAAGGACGTGACCGTGATAATGGCGACGAACAACTTCGCGTCGGCACAGGAAATGCTCGCCTCCCGATACCTCGACCCTGGCCTGGTTAGCGCCGTGATCAACTCGGCGCTGATCGGGGCACGCAAACCAGAACAGAAGTTCTGGGACATCACGCTTGAAGCGGCGATGGCTGACCCCACCGAAGTCGTCCTGCTTGACGACAACAAGCGCAATCTCGACTCAGCGGCTGAGCACGGGATGGCAACAATTCTGGTTGAAAACGACGCAGCCTGCGCCATCAAGGAACTGAAAGACCTGCTCGGCGATGGGTGAGTGGTTCACCGGAGCCGCCTTGACGGCTTCGGAGATGGAAGGCGTTGGGCCAACAGCAGACTGGAGCCACTGGATCCAGCGAGGCAAGGCCACAGATTCCAGTGACGGCTCTGGCTTCACGTCAACCTGGAAAGAAGATTTGGCTCAGCTGGCAGGCCTTGGAATCTCAGAACTGATGATCACTATGGAATGGGCCCGCCTCTGGCCAACTCAAGCCGAGCCGAGCCACAAAGAAATCGAGTTTCGCCGAGACCTTCTTCTTGAGGTAGCTGCGTTGGGCATGACCCCATGGGTGTGCCTAGTTGACGGGTCGCTTCCCGGCTGGTTTGCAGACGACGAACGAGGCTTCAACGACGAGCGCAGCCGTCGCCTTCTCTGGCCCCGCCACGTTGACTGGATCGGCGAAACGTTTGGCGACCTGGTTGGCGGTTGGGTGCCCCTGCGGGAGCCAACCCAGTGGGCAATTTGGGGCAACCTTCTGGGAGTTACCCCGCCGGGAAGGCAACGGCCCAGAGATGCGCTCAAGGCAACGATGGCGATGCTGGAGGCGGACCTGATTGCCTGGAACCTGCTTAAAGGGTCGGCACCGGTTGCCACCTATCACACCGCCCGAGCGGTGTATCCCGAAGCCGACAACGTGAAGGCCAGGCCCCATTCGGAATGGCTTGACGAAACGTTGACAGACCTCTGGATGCACCAGATCAGCGAGGGCGACGGGCGCCAGGCGTTCGACCGCGTGATCCTTCAGTTGAGGCCTGCCATCGAGGTAGACGGCCAGGGTGCCTGGTCGGTCGGCGCCCGCGGAAACGCGCCTGAGCCTCAACTGGAAGCGTTCGCCCGACTGGCCGACATCGTTGGAGACCGCAGCCTCGTGGCGGCCGGAGACTTGGCGGGTGTGCCAGATGACGGGCAACACCAACCTGATCACATCGACGCGCTGGCCTTGGGCGTGCGTTCCCTTGGGGCAACCGGATGGTGGCAGACCAGCCCCATCGACGGCTGGCACTGGCTCGGCGGCTTCGGGGCCACGCCAGGTGTAGTTGACCGGGATCGGAACGAGCGCGAAGCCGCCGGCACGCTCAGGTCACTGGGAGCCGCCGGAGCGAAGGGCAGTGGCGAGGCGTCGGACGAAGAACCGACTGGTCAGTCTCGGCCTCGGTAGCTGGCCCGAGCGCCCATTGCATCTTTGTTCAGGCGCTTCGAGAGATGAAGCCCTTCCAGGATCAGTTCGATGGCAGAGGCTTGCACCCCTGGGGAATCCTGATCTCCGCATAGTGCGGCCACCGGCCCAGCGAGGGCGGGAACTACTTTGAGGAGCGCCTGGTAGTCGGCAATTGGCATGTCGTCGCCTGCGCTGGCAACAACCTCGCCTTCAAAACTGTCAACCACCTGGCGCACTCCCTCGCCCGCCACACGATCCTTGTAGACAACCAGCAAGGCCGAGCGAAGCAGATGCAGGATTACCTCACCATCTCGGCCCTCGTCGAGTGACTCGACTTCAATCTTGCCTGCCGTTGAAGCCATCAGAGCGTCTAGATCGCACACCCGTGGCACGATCTCTTCCTCGCCAAGAGTGAGGGCCCGCCTGGTTGCCGCCGCGGCAAGTGTCTCGAGGTTCGACACAGTGAGGCGTACAGAAACCCCAGACCGCTGGTTTACATGCGAGCTGTCTCGGGCCAGATGGGTGAATGTTGCAATCAGCTGTTCCATGAAGTCCGGGATGTAGACCGGCGGCTCGGTAGGAATGGAGGACTCCTGGCGGGCGATGTCGATCTCGGTGCTGATCTCGTTGGGGTAGTGAGTGCGAATCTGGGCACCGAACCGGTCTTTCAGCGGGGTGATCATCCGGCCCCGGTTCGTGTAGTCCTCGGGATTGGCCGACGCAACCAGCAGCACGTCAAGAGGCAGGCGCACCTTGTAGCCGCGGATCTGCACGTCTCGTTCTTCCAGAACGTTAAGCAAGCCAACCTGAATCCGCTCGGCCAGATCGGGCAGTTCGTTTATGGCAAAAACGCCGCGGTTGGTTCTTGGGACAAGGCCGTAGTGCAGGGTCAACTCGTCAGACAGGTAGCGGCCCTCGGCAACCTTGATTGGGTCGACCTCGCCGATGAGGTCGGCGATTGAAGTGTCGGGCGTTGCCAACTTCTCACCAAACCGATCAACCCGATGCATCCAGCTGACTGGGGTGTCATCTCCCTGCTCGGCAACCAGATCAATGGCATGGCGAGAAACCGGGTTGTACGGATCATCGTTGATCTCAGAACCGGCAACAATTGGCATGAACTCATCCAGAAGGCCGGTTAAGAGGCGGATGATCCGGGACTTGGCCTGCCCCCGCTCGCCAAGCAGAACCATGTCGTGACCCGCTAGAACAGCGTGTTCCAGCTGAGGCAGAACCGTATTTTCATAGCCGTGCACACCAGGAAACAGCGTCTCGCCTGCCCGGATCCTGGGAATAGCGTTCTCCCTGATCTCCTGCTTGATCGGACGAGATTTCCACCCCGAGGCCCGCAAGCCACCAATCGTGTCTGGCCGCGCTTCAGTGGAGTTCTCAGTCACCGCCGCGATTGTATTGGCTCGGCTGCCGCCTCACGGCCTCCGGCCATCTGAGTGACCAAGCTCTCGCTCGTCGCCGACGGCGACCACGCGTGACTGGCTCTGGCGAGTTTTGGCCCGAAGCCACACACTCGGGAACCGACGAGGCCGTAAGGCCGAGGAACGGCGGCGATAGGGTAAACGGGCAGTGCAGATCCCCGGTGGACCTCCCACAATTGATCTATCTGGTTCGTGGCGGGCCGCGCCCCTGGACCGTTCGCTTCGAAGGTTCGGAGCCGACCCGGATCTGGCAGATAAAGACTGGGAGCAGCTGAACGTGCCCGGGCACTGGGCTCAGTCTGAGGCGTTCGCCAACATGGACGGCCCGCTCCTTTACCGTCGCACGTTTTCAGCCCCAACCAATATGGAACAGTCTGACTTGAGGCGGTGGCTGGTTCTCGAAGGGGTGATGGCCCGCTCCGACGTATGGCTAGACGGCAGCTTCGTTGGCGACACCTCGGGCTACTTCGTTCCCCACAGGTTCGAGGTCACCGAACTGCTGACAGCTCGTGAGGAGCATCAACTGGCCGTTGAGGTCTCGTGCAGCCCGCCCACCCATGGCCAGCCGAAACGATCATTAACTGGTTCCCTCCAGTCCGGCCCCCTTGCCCCGCCGGGTCAACCTGGCGGGATTTGGCGGCCAGTTCGCATCGAAACCACCGGCGCGGTGGCCATTCGCCATTGCCGCCTGCTCTGCACGAAGGCCACGGCCGAACAGGCAGAGTTGGGCCTGCGCCTCGTTCTCGACACCACTTCGCCTGGTGAGATTCGCGTCGACACGAACGTAACCGGCCCAGACGGAGTTGCCGTTGCCGGAGGGACCGAGCAGCACACTCTTGCCGGGGGCGAGAACCGTATCGAGTGGACCGTTCCGATTGAGCTTCCTTCTCTTTGGTGGCCCGCCGCACTTGGCGATCAGCCGCTATATGAAGTTTCAGTTTCGATTCGCAATTCCGACGGCGTTGTAACTGATCGCCGAGCCTGGCGGACCGGCCTGCGTCAGGTCAGCGTTAGCAATCTCATCTGGGAAATTAACAGCGAGCGTCTCTTTGTCAAAGGCATCAGCATCGGCCCCCAAGACCGCTTCCTCGGAACGGCCCCAACCGAGAATCTGGTTCAGGATCTGAAGGCGGCCCGCGATGCGGGCCTCGACCTGGTTCGCTTCCACGGGCACGTGACCCGCCAGGAAATGTATGCCGAGGCAGACCGCCTTGGGCTGCTGGTCTGGCAGGATCTCCCGCTTGTTGGCGGCTACGCAATGGCGGCCCGTCGGGATGCCAGAATTGTGGCAAGGGAAGCGGTGGATCTGCTGGGCCACCACCCATCAATTGCGGTGTGGTGCGCCCACGAGGAGCCAAACGGGCCTCCCCTGCCACAGCCCGGCCGACACAACGGCACTCACCAAACCGTCGGCCGGAGACTCGTGCGTCATGTGCTCCCAAGCTGGAATCGGTCCGTCCTTGACCCAACCGTTCGTCGGGAGCTGAGCGCCAACGACCCCACGCGCCCCATCATCAGAAGATCCGGCAGCCTTCCCTTTGTCAGCGAACAGTCAACCTCAGACTCCCACCTCTGGCTTGGTTGGCACACCGGCAGACACACCGACCTGGCCGACGTGGTTCGGAGCTGGCCCCGGCTGGCGGCCTTTCTGGGAGGCTTCGGGGCCCAGTCTGTATCGATCCAGGACTGGGACGAGGACGAACCGACCTGGGCCACCGCCGAAGTTGGCCCCTTCCAGCGCTACCTGCATCGCCAGGCCTACCCCAACGGTGCCACCTGGGCGGCCGCCTCACAGGCCTACCAGGCCGACCTCATAAGGTCGCAGATCAACACTATGCGGCGGCTCAAGTACCGACCGGCCGGAGGCTTCTGCCTGGTGTCGCTGTTTGACGCCGAACGAGCAGGCGGCTTTGGCGTGTTGAGCAATGACCGCAGACCAAAACCGGCATACGACGCGCTGGTTGATTCGTGCAGGCCAGTAGTGATCATTGCCGACAGCCTGCCTTCGGTGATCACCCCGAACGAGCGCGTTTCTCTCGACGTGCATGCGGTAAGCGATCTGAGGCAGCGGCTTGAAAACGTAAGAGCCGTGGCTCGTGCCACCTCCGGCGATTGGGCCCACGAGCAGAGGTGGGAAGGCGACTTGCCTGCCGATTCCTGTCAGCGCATCGGGACGCTCCAATTTGTGGTGCCGCCCCACACAGGAGTTCTAGTCATAGACGTTGAGCTGGATGCCGGAAGCCAGGTCGTCACCAACCGATTTCAAACGGTCGTGATTCCGAGGGCAGAGGCAAACACAAACACCCGAGCAGGCCGATAGCACGCTTGGTTGGCGGTCATTCATCAGACCGGGGCAGTGTGGATCAATCGGGCTACGGTAATCAGCGATTTCTGACCGACGCCCCCCTCGCGTCCCGACTGAGAGGCACACGGTGGCCACATCGACAACCACTCACAAGTCGGCAGGGCCACCTCGCCGAGCCAAACCCAAGCAGCTGCCCTTCCCCGCAAGCATCTACCAAACTGCTGTTGGCAAGAAGTGGGTTATGGCCCTTACCGGGCTGATGCTGCTGGGTTTTGTGCTCTTCCACATGCTCGGCAACCTGAAGCTCTACCTGGGCGAGGTGTTGCACGACGGTGAGATGGTCCAAGACATCGACATCTATGGCGAGTTCCTTCGCGAGATGCTGACCCCGCTGTTCCCCCGAACCTACTTCCTGTGGTTGCTCCGGTTCGGCCTGATGGGGGCCTTCGCCCTGCACATCCATTCTGCGTACTCCCTCACTGTTCTGAACCGACAGAGCAACGTGCGCTACCAGACCAAACCAGACTGGCTGGCTTCCAACTTCGCCAGCCGCACAATGCGCTACAGCGGCATCATCGTGTTGCTCTACCTGGTTTTCCACCTGTTCGACCTCACCTGGGGCGGCGTCAACTGGGCATGGGTTCCAGATTCCCTCTCCTGGTACCAGTGGGAGCGGGGCGAGGTTTACAACAACCTCACCGGCAGCCTCAGCAACCCACTGGTTGCCCTCATCTACATCGTGGCCAATGCAGCATTGGCCCTCCACATCTTTCACGGGGCGTGGAGCATGTTTCAGAGCCTCGGGATCAACAACCCGCGCTACAACGCCGCCAGGCGCTACTTCGCAGGCGGCTTCGCCATCTTGATCTTCGTTGGCAACGTGAGCTTCCCCATCGCCATTCTGGCCGACTGGGTCTGAGGAGAATCCCCAATGCAAGAAACCACCGAAGACGCAAGCGCCCTCAGGGGCAGTTCTCTCAATGGCAGTTCTCTCAACAGCCAAGTTCCAGATGGCCCAATGGCCGACAAGTGGGAGAATCACAAGTTCAACATCAAGCTGGTGAATCCGTCGAACAAACGGAAGTTCAAGGTGCTGATTGTTGGCACCGGCCTGGCCGGAGCATCGGCGGCCGCCTCATTGGCAGAGCTTGGGTATGAGGTTGAGGCGTTTACCTTTCACGACACCCCCCGTCGGGCCCATTCCATAGCGGCCCAGGGCGGGATCAACGCGGCCAAGAACTACCCGAACGACGGAGACAGCGTCCACCGCCTCTTTTATGACACGGTGAAGGGGGGAGACTTCCGGTCTCGGGAGGCAAACGTGCATCGGCTCGCCCAGGTTTCGGTTGACATCATCGACCAGATGACCGCCCAGGGAGTGCCGTTCGCCCGGGAGTACGGCGGCCTTCTGGCCAACCGCTCCTTCGGCGGAGCGCAGGTAAGCCGCACCTTCTACGCAAGGGGCCAGACCGGCCAGCAGCTCCTGCTTGGCGCCTACCAACAGATGATGCGCCAGGTTGGCCTTGGCAAGGTGAAGCTCCACACCCGTATGGAGATGCTTGACCTCGTGACCAAAGACGGCGAGGCCTGCGGAATTGTTTGCCGCAACCTCGTCACCGGCGAGGTAACAAGTCATTCCGGCCACGCAGTTGTGCTAGCCACCGGGGGTTACGGCAACGTCTTTTACCTAAGCACCAACGCAATGGCCTGCAACGTCACGGCTGCTTGGCGGGCCCATCGCAAGGGGGCGTTCTTCGCCAACCCCTGCTACACCCAGATTCACCCAACCTGCATTCCCGCGTCGGATGAGTTCCAGTCAAAGCTCACGCTGATGTCTGAGAGTCTCCGCAACGACGGCCGCATTTGGGTGCCTCGCAACCCAGACGAAACCCGCGCCGCAGCCGACATTAGTGAACGAGACCGCTATTACTACCTGGAAGAGAAGTACCCGTCTTTCGGCAACCTCGTACCGCGAGACGTTGCCAGTCGAAACGCCAAAACCGTTGTCGACAAAGGCCTGGGTGTTGGCCCGTTGAAGAACGGCGTGTATCTGGACTTCGCCGACGCCATCAAACGAGACGGCAAGGCAACCATCGAGGCCAAGTACGGAAACCTTTTCCAAATGTATGAGCGCATCACCGGGGAAGATCCGTATGCGAGGCCTATGCGCATCTACCCCGCCACCCACTACACGATGGGCGGCTTGTGGGTTGACTACAACCTGATGACCACCGTGCCCGGCCTGTATGCCTGCGGCGAGGCGAACTTCTCTGATCACGGGGCCAACCGTTTGGGCGCCTCGGCCTTGATGCAGGGCTTGGCCGACGGCTATTTCGTTCTGCCATACACCATTGGGGACAGCTTGGCCCCCAAACTGGGAACCGAACCAGTGCCAACCTCAGACCCGGTCTTCCAGTCTTCTGAGCAGGGCGTTCGAGACCGGATCTCGAGGCTGATGAGCATTGGCGGCACCAAGTCGCCCGACTACTTCCACAGAGAACTCGGCAAGCTGGTCTGGAACTACATCGGGATGGAGCGCACCGAGGCCGGGCTGGAAAAAGCAATCACCGAGATTCAGGCCCTCAACGAAGAGTTCTGGCGAGACCTGCGGGTGCTTGGCGACACCGACACCATCAACAGCTCAATTGAAAATGCTGGCCGAGTGGCTGACTTCTTCGAGTTGGCCGAACTGATGGCCAGAGACGCTCTGGACAGGGCCGAGAGTTGCGGCGGCCACTTCAGAGTCGAATCCCAAACCGAAGACGGCGAAGCCCTTCGCGACGATGAGGATTTTTCGCACGTCTCGGCGTGGGAGTGGCAGGGCGAAGACACAATTCAGGTGAAACACGCCGAAGAGCTGGCCTTCGAAGAGGTCCCCTTGAGCCAACGGTCCTACAAATGATCCGCCTCCGGGCATCAGAACAAGAGAGACGGCAAACGTGAGCAACACCCTGAATCTGACCCTTCAGATCTGGCGCCAAGAAGCCACAGACGCCCCAGGTTCGTTCCAGAGCTACACCGTAAGAGACGTCCCAGACGACGCTTCGTTTCTGGAGATGCTGGACACGCTGAACGAAACTCTGATTGACGGGGGCTCTGTGCCTATCGAGTTTCCTCACGACTGCCGCGAGGGCATCTGCGGCACCTGCGGTGTGATGGTGAACGGACGGGCTCATGGCCAGGAAAAGGGCACAGCAGTTTGTCAGCTGCACATGCGTAAGTTCAACGACGGAGACACCATCATCATCGAGCCATGGCGGGCAACCGCGTTTCCGGTGCTGAGGGATCTTGTTGTTGACAGGTCCGCTCTGGATGACATCGTGGCGGCCGGGGGGTTCGTCTCGGTCCCAACCGGGAATGCGCCCGATGCCAACGAAATACCGATTCCTAAAGACGTTGCCGAGTCGGCAATGGACGCTGCTTCCTGCATTGGCTGCGGGGCCTGCGTGGCCGCCTGCCCGAACAGCGCAGCCCAGCTTTTCACAGCTGCCAAACTGTGGCATCTCAACTCGCTGCCGCAGGGTCAACCAGAGCGCTACAGGAGGTCTGAGGCCATGGTTGACACGATGGAGCAGTTCTTCGGCAGCTGCACCAACCATGGCGAATGCTACGAGGCCTGCCCCAAGGAAATCAGCTTGGACTTCATTGCGTACATGAACCGAGATTACGTAAAGTCCAAACTGGTCAACCGCAAGCTGGCCAGCCAGCGCTAAGCGCCCATATCCATTCCAGTTCGGGTTTTCAAGCGTTTGGCTATCAGGCCGCTGCCAACGATTGTTGCCAGCACCAGCCCAACAGAAACCAGGAAGGCGGGGCTTGTCGGGTCGCCAGCCTGAGCCCCAACGTTTGTGGTTAGGGCCGTTCCCGGCAGGATCCCAATTGCGGTTCCTGCCACATAGTGTTTCAGCCGCACCGATGACAGGCCAGCGGCGTAGTTGAGAGCGTTGAAGGGAAAAATTGGTAGCAGCCTCACGATCAGAATCGAAACGAACCCGTTCCTTCCCAACCACGAATCAATCGTTGTGAGGCGCTTTCCCAGCAACCGTTCGGCTCCGTCCCGGCCCAGCCACCTGGCAACCAAGAAGGCAACCGTCGCGCCAATCAGGGCTCCCGACAGCGCGGCCAAGAAGGCGGTGCGAAAGCCAAACAAGGCACCGGCAGAGACCGTGCCAACTGTCCCCGGCATCAGCAACACCACGGCAACGGCGTAAACCCCAACAAAGGCAAACACACCCCAGCGGCTGGCAGCGGCATCGCTTAACCGATCACGGATTCCGTCAGGGCCAACGATCAGTAGGGCAATACCGAACAAAACCAGCATCACAACCAAGAAGCCAAGCCGAACCACCGCCAGATCAACCGCGGGTCGGTTCGGCCGCAAACGGGCCTGGCGTGGTTGGTCTGGCTGGTGGTTCATGGTTGAGGGTGTGAAACCTGAACCGCCCTCGAATAGTTCCCGCCCTGTCATGTTTGGCTGATCTCTTCGAGATTTGGTCAGCGCCACAGCTAGCCTCCGCCGAATGATTCCACAGGCGTCGAAGCAGTTCGTTCGGGGCTTCTTCATGGGTAGTGCAGACATCGTTCCCGGCGTCTCGGGTGGAACGGTGGCGCTGATACTCGGTATTTACCGAACCCTGATCAACACCATCCGTGATGGGGCGGGCGTACTGAAGCTGGCCGTTACCGGAGACATCAAAGGCGCGCTCGAGGCATTCAAGGCCATCGACTGGTGGTTCATTCTTCCGTTGGGGGTTGGGGTCATTACCGCGTTGGCGGCCCTTCGCGGGCCGATGAAGGGCTTATTGGAAGACCGCCCTGAGGGCATCGCTGCGGTATTCACGGGGTTCGTTATTGCCAGTTGCGTTCTGGTTTGGCGGGCCATTTCTGAACGAGACGCAACCCGTCTGGCAGTAATGGCGGGCGTAGCCGTGCTTGCGTTCTGGCTCCTTGGTTATCAGAGCGGCGCCCTGGAGGCACCAGGGTTGATCGTGTTCTTCTTGGTTGGCAGCGTTGCCATTTGCGCCATGATTCTTCCCGGGATCAGCGGCTCGTTCATCCTGCTGATGTTTGGAATGTACGGAGCGGTTCTTGGCGGCGAAGTCCTGCAATTAGCTGTATTCGGCGTTGGGGCGATAATTGGTCTGGCCCTCTTCTCGTCCGTTCTGAACTGGTTGCTTGACAGCTTCGAGCAAACCGTGATGGCCGCGCTGCTTGGGTTGATGATTGGATCCATCCGAGTGCTCTGGCCATGGCCAAACGGGGTTGGCGTGATCAGCGACGACGCGGCCGAGGGAGTGAAAGGAACAGATCTCCTATGGCCATCAGGAAGCCAGCTGGCAGGTGGCCTGGCTTTGGCTTCAGTTGCTGCGGTTGCCACCCTGGTACTGGTTCACTTCTCACAAGCTGGGGGCCAGAGCCAAAAGGACCGCATTGACTGAGCTCCGGCGGCTCACATTGTTCTGATGCGCAGACCGCGATGGCCAGCGTCGAGCTGCCAGAGCGCGTTCATGGCAGGCAACCGCACCCTGCTTTGCACGGGCCGATGACCTTGGCCAACGTGTAGCTCCACCGGCCCACCCAAGCCCCACCAGTGACTGCGCAACGAGGTGCCCTCAACTGGTGTCTCGCCGTCCTCGGTCAGCACAATTCCGTGGGTCTCCCCTACCTGCACATAACACATTGGCCCCAGCCAACTGGCCGGTTCGGAGCTCTCAAACTCAAGCTCCCACCCCAGTGGCACCCGAATGCCCTTGGCTTCTCGAAGCATTTCCGCCGGATGATCAATTTCCAGAGCGAACGCTTCCAAACCGTAGCTCCAGTGCTCAAGTGCGGATTCACAAACATGGTCAGCCCAGAGGCCCGAACTCCTAATCTCCCAGCGCTTGGCCGGAAGGGGCACCTCCATCTCAACCAGAACAATCGGCAGCTCGGAGAACCGGAGGAAGGCCGCAACGAACGAGGCGCAGTTCCGAGCGGGGTGTTTCGCAATCATCAGCGACACCGATGCCCGAATTGAGGGGAAAAAGGCGTCAAGGCGGTGCGCCTCCTGCCAATCCTCGCCATCGCCGGGTTCACGTTCCCGTTCATCACTGGCCAGGACCAACGTATTGGGGTCCACAACCGCAGACCCGCCTCCGGCCAACCCAGTCAACCGCTCACCGCTGGTCGCCGACGCGTTACAGACACACAACCAGGCTACCGGTCATCGCCGCCAAGTTCTGTAGGCCCTACCCTGATGGCCAATGTCAAACGACGCCACGACGGTGGCCCAACTCCAGTCGGTAGCCCGGCAACTGCGAGGCATCGGTCTCACCTTCAACCTTCCCGAGGTCAGCGAGGCCCGCGGGGTTCGTGACGAACTGGCCAATCAGATCGACGACTATCTGGTGCCTCGCCTCCAGAGACTTGACGCCCCGCTGTTGGCAGTAATGGGCGGATCCACCGGGTCCGGTAAATCGACAATTACGAACTCGATCGCCGGGGCCGACGTTTCGCCCTCGGGTGTTCTGCGGCCAACAACAAGGGCCCCGGTACTGATCTGTCACCCCGACGACGTGTCTTGGTTTTCAGCAGAAGACCTCCTACCCGACCTTCCAAGAGTCACCGGAGACGGCACCGCCACAGGGATAACACTGAAGATCCAGCCCGTCGAAACGCTCACTCCCGGGTTGGCCATAATCGATGCTCCCGACATCGACTCGGTCGAGGAGGCCAACCGAGAGCTGGCAACACAGCTGCTGGCCGCGGCCGACCTGTGGGTGTTTGTAACCACCGCGGTTAGATACGCCGACGCTGTTCCGTGGGAGTTCCTGGGCCGAGCCCGAAGCCGCGGCACATCCCTGGCCGTCGTCATCAACCGCGTGCCCGTTGGCGCTGAAACAGAAATCGTGCCGCACCTCCAGGCCATGCTGACCGAGGGCGGCCTGCCAGATGTCAGGCTGTTTGCGATCCACCAGACCGATTTGGTGGATGGAAGGCTGCCCGATCAGTCGGTTGCTGAGCTTCAGGGGATGCTTCAGGGGCTGGCCGCAAACGCCGAACAGCGAGCCGAAGTTGTGCGCCGCACGATCAACGGAGCTTTGGAGAGCATCCCCGAGCGCGGCGCGGCCGTCGCCGCCGCCTCCTCGGCCCAAGATGGCGCAACCGAGGAACTCCGAGCCACGATGGAGCGCATCTTCAATGAGGCCAAGAATCTCCTCGAAGCCGACCTTTCAGGGGGTTCAATGCTTCGGGGCGAGGTGCTTGACCGCTGGCAGGAACTGATCGGCACCAATGAGATGATGCGGGCCATCCAAAGCCGAATCACATCGGTTCGAGATCGCATCTCGGGGTTCATCCGGGGCCAGGCGTCCGCAACATCATCAGTGCAGGGCGAGATCACATCCGCGCTCGAGCAACTTCTGATCGACCACGCCGACGCCGCATCTCTGAAAGTGGTCACCACATGGCAACAACTACCCGGCGGGGCAGATGTTGTTGGCGATGACCGCTCGCTCGAGCGGTCATCTGAAGATCTGAGACGCAACGTTGGTCAGGAAGTTCGGGCCTGGCAAGACGACATTCTTGATCTGGTTCGAGACCGAGGGTCAAGTAAGCGAAACATGGCTAGGGCAATGGCGTTCGGGGTGAACGGGGTTGGCGTTGCGCTGATGATCGTCCTCTTCGCCCAGACCGGCGGAATAACCGGCGGCGAGGTTGCCGTTGCCTCTGGAACAGCAACCGTTTCTCAGACGCTTCTGAACGCCATCTTCGGCGAACAGGCGGTTCGAGAGTTGGCTGACGAGGCTCGCAAGCAACTGCTGGTTCGGATCAACACCCTGCTTGACCTGGATGCCAACCGCTTCCGGACCGCGCTCTGGTCAACCGTCTCACCACCCGAGGCAACCGCCGCGCTATCCCAGTCGCTCTTAGAGCTGAAAGATTCGAGGTGATCAGCTTCGGGAAAGAACCCCGCCTTGAGCTGCCAAGCCAACTGGAGGCGCTGCGTGAGGCCATAGAGATTGCAGAAGGCAGGTTGGACGAGAGCCACGTTGCATTCGGTCGCCACGTAGTTGCCAAGGCCGACGATCGTCTGCGCCATGGCACCAGCCACACCCTGGCAGCCATGCTGGGGGCCACAGGCTCTGGGAAGTCCACTCTCACGAACGCCTTGGTTGGTTCTACCGTGGCCACCACGGGCGTGCGCAGGCCAACAACCTCCAGCACACTGGCTTGTGTGTGGGGCAACGACGAAGACTTCGAGGCTGGCACCCCGCTGTTGGATTGGCTTGAGGTGGCCAGCCGCCACTTCGTTGGGTCAGACCCGTTGCTGAACGGCCTGGTTCTGCTTGACGTGCCGGATCACGATTCGGTTGTTGTGAGCCACCGCCTCGAAATGGAGCGGATAGCCGAGCACGCAGACCTCTTCATCTGGGTAACCGATCCCGAGAAGTACGCCGACGCTGCCCTGCATCGATACCTGCGGTTTCTCGCCGGTCACGAAGCAGTCACCCTGGTCGTTCTAAACAAGGCAGACCAACTCTCACCCCAGGACTTGGCCGCGTGCAAGGCAGACCTCACCCGGCTCTTGGCCAACGACGGGCTGAAGTCTGCTGAGGTGATCGCTCTGTCTGCGCTTACCGGCGACGGCGTTGACCGACTGGTTGCTGACTTGGGCGAAGCCGTTCAGGCTCAGCGGGCGGTTGTGGACCGGCTGAGGGCCGACGTTTCAGTGGCGGCCAGCGAACTGGCCGCGGATGCTGGAAGGTCGAAGGAGGCAAAGATTCGCAATCGCGACATCGACACTCTGGCCGATGGTTTAGTCGGAGCCACCGGAATTGATGCCGTTACCGACGCCGTTGCTGGTGGCACCAGAAGAGATGCGGCGGCAGCGATGGGATGGCCGTTCACACGGTGGGCCGCCAAGTTGCGTCCTCACCCGCTTCGCCGGCTTCACCTGGACAGGGGCAGCGCCGGTCGAACCAGCTTGCCGTCTCCATCTGGTTCGCAACTGGTCCGAGCCGAGGGGGCGGTGCGCTCCTTCACCGACCAGTTGGTTGACGGGTTGGACGCCCCGTGGCCCGCCGTGGTGCGCCAGGCCGGGACGCCCGATCGGGACGTGCTGCGAGACAGGCTTGACACCGCCGTGGCAAACGCCGTTCGCACGCACAATCAAGCCAAACCCAAGTGGTGGGCCGGGATTGGCGCACTCCAATGGCTGCTGGCTCTGGCCGTGGTGGCCGGGTTTGTGTGGCTGGCAGTGTTGTTTGCCTTGGATTGGTTCAGGGTGCCAGACCCTCCAACGCCCCAGCTGTTCGGCATAGCAGTGCCAACCCTTGCGATGTTGGGCGGAGTTGCGCTGGGTCTGGTGCTCTCTTTCATTGGCAGGAAGCTGGCAACCATTAGCGCAAAACGAGCGGCCAGAAGCGCCAGAAAGGCTGCTGCCGCCAACGTGCGAGCCGTTGCCGAAGAACTGATCGTTGAGCCTGTGAAGGCCGAACTGGCAGGCCGGGACCGGCTTTTAAACCTGCTTCGGGAAGCCGGGGCCGATCCTCGATTCGTGGCAGACACCGCTCGGGCCCTGTGACCAAGAACGATCCTGTGAAAGAGGGAAAGACCCTTCGGTACCTCAGCGACGAGTGGCTGGACGCCGCCAACACAGCTGTGGCGAACCTCACCCCAACAAAAGGAAACGTGACCGTTCGTTTCGTGGTGGTTGGAGGCCCCGATGGGGAGCGGGCCTACACCATGCGGCTTGGTCCAGGGGCTGTGACCATCGGGCCGAGAGCGGGCCCCTTGCCGAACGAAGAGACCAAGTACGAACCAGCTGTCACTTTGCAGCTGCATTGGTCGCTGGCAACCAAAATTGCCAAGGGAACCGCAAGTGCGCAGCGCGCCGTGCTTGACGGTCAGATTCTGATTGATGGCGACGTACGCGTGCTGCTGGGAGAGGCCGAAGCGCTGGGTCTGGTTGAGGATTGCCTAGCGCCGCTGAGGGCAAGAACAGAATTCTAAGTAGCCAGACAGCTACCCGGCGGGGCCGAATCGGTACCAGTAGGGTTTCGGTTGTGCCAGAGATGCCCGAAGTGCAGGCCCACGCAGAACGAATGACCAAGGCATTGGCCGGGTCCACACTTGCAAAATTTCAGCTGCTGAACTTTGCCGGCCTGAAGACGTTTGACCCTCCCGCCGATGCAGCAGTTGGGAACAAACTGGTCGCCGTTGAACGCAGGGCCAAATACCTGATCTTCCGATTCGAAGACGACCTCCGCCATGTAGTGCATTTGATGCAGGGCGGCAGACTGAAACCGGATGCGAAACAGTCCAGGAAGCCACGCGGGGGCATAGCCCGGTGGGTCTTTTCCGACGTCCCGCCCGACGCCGAGGAGGCCTGGCTCCTGACTGAGGCCGGGACCGAACGCAAGGCGGGAGTTTGGGCGGTGCGGGGCGATCCTGATGACCAAGAACCGCTGGCTGGGTTGGGGCCAGAGGCCGATGGGCTGACAGCGGAGGAACTGGCCGCTGTCCTCAGTGGCCAGTCTCGGCGCGTGCATGGCGTGCTGAGAAGTCAGAAAGTGATTGCGGGGCTTGGTCGCATGCTGGCAAACGAGATTATCTTTGAGGCTGGGCTCTCGCCGTTTGCCAATGCTTCGAAGCTAGACAGCACCCAAGTAGAGAGGTTGCACGAAGCGCTGCAAACAGTGGTTGCCGCAGCCACAGCTCATGAACGAACGCTTGACCACATTGGAAAGAGCGCAGACCGTCCCTCGAAGGTCCACAACCGGGCGGGTGAGCCTTGCCTTGGGACCGAGCGCGAACCCTGTGAAGACTCGGTGCGCTCGGTGGAGTACCGGCGCTACACGGTTTACTACTGCCCAACGCACCAGACCGGCGGCAAAATCCTGGCCGACAACACCACCAGTAAGTTCCTGAAATAGGGCTCTCACATTCGGCCTGATTGCTGCGCCCTCAGGCGAACTGGCATGGAATAGTGCAGAAAACTCGCCTAATCCATTCCAGTTCCCCTTTTTGGCAGATTCTGGAGGCCTGTACCGAGCTTTTCTAGGGGTACAGGCCTCCAAAATTCGCGCGGCCTGTTACGCATGGCCGAAGGCGGGTCCGCAGCAGCGGACCCCAATGTGGTCGTGTTTTGCGTTGCCGACGGCGTCGGCACGCAGCGAGCAGCTTAGTTGGATGGCCGAAGGCCGGGAGGCGATAGCCGACCCAATATCAGAGCAGCCCTAGGGCTGAGACCGTGTCCCTTTCTTCGCTTAGCTCGGCCCAGGTGGCCTCCATTCGGCCTTGGCTGAACTCGTTGATCTCCAGCCCGTCAACAATGGCGAATTCGCCGTTGCCGCAGGTGGCGGGCACGGAGGTGACGATGCCGTCGGGGGCTCCGTATGAGCCGTCTGAGATTATGGACATAGACACCCAGTCGCCTTCAGCTGTGCCAAGCGCCCAGTCGTGCAGATGATCGATTGCGGCGTTGGCAGCCGATGCGGCAGACGAAGCACCACGAGCTTCGATGATTGCCCCACCTCGCTTGGCGACGGTTGGGATGAAGTCGTTCTCCAGCCAACCCTGGTCGTTGATTGCTTCGGCTGCGTTTTGCCCGTTCACCTCACAATGGAACAGGTCGGGGTACTGGGTTGAGGAGTGGTTGCCCCAAATAGTCATCCGTTTGATGTCGTTGACGGTGGCCCCAACCTTTGCTGCCAGCTGGCTCATTGCCCGATTGTGATCCAGCCGTGTCATTGCGTGTATCTGGGTTGGGTTGATATCTGGTGCGTTGCTCAACGTGATCAGGGCATTGGTGTTTGCCGGGTTGCCGACAACCAGCACCTTGATCTCTTTGCTGGCGCTGGCGTTGATCGCTTTGCCTTGGGGGCCAAAGATTCCGCCGTTCGCCTCAAGAAGATCTGCCCGTTCCATGCCTGCCTTGCGTGGCATGGCGCCTACCAGCAGGGCGTAATCGGCATCCCCGAATGCCGCGTTGGCGTCGTCTGTGCGGACGGTTCCTGCAAGCAGCGAGAAGGCGCAGTCGTCAAGCTCCATCGCTACTCCCTCGAGGGCGCCCAACGCCGGGGTGATCTCCAACATCTGGAGAATCACTGGCTGGTCGGGGCCAAGCAGGGCGCCCGAGGCGATGCGGAATAGGAGGCTGTAGCCGATTTGGCCAGCTGCTCCGGTGACCGTGACTCGAACGGGTGCCTTTTCCACGTGTTGCTCCTCTTCCCTGGCCATTCCTGGCGCTCTGGTTGCGATCTGGGCATGGTATCTGGCCGCCTGTTCTCAGAGAATTCTGGCCGCCAAGTAGCAAGAAGGGAGCAGGCGGGCCACCATGGTGTCTGTGAGAACCACTGCACCTTCGCAGTCGGACATCGCCCGCACCGCGCTCGAACTACTTGACGACTGGGGTACCACGGCGCTCTCAATCGATACCGTGGCCCGAGAGCTTGAGGCCACTGAGGCTGAAATTATCGAGATTGTTCGCCAGGAATCAAACCTTCTTGACTTGGCCTGTGACCAGCTTTATAGCGAAGTCGATCTCTCCCCAATTGACTGTCCGTGGGCCCACCGGCTAGAGCTGTATGCGTCTTCGCTGCGCCGCGCCCTGCTTCGTCACCCGAACGCGGCCATCCTGGTAGCCACCAGGCCCATAGTGAACGAAGCATCCATTGCTGTTGCCGAACGAGCGTTGGAAGAGCTGACGAACGAAGGGTTCGGGGCAACTGAGGCGAACCGTCTGCTGATTGTGATCTTTTCCTACGTGATGGGTCACGCCCTAATTGAGATCGGTGGCGAGACCGGACCGGGAGAGCACGACGTTGCCCAGGTTCAGCGGTTCCGAGCTGAGCTACCAACTGAAAGAGTGCCAATAGTGGCCAAAGCTCTCGCCGAGAACAACGATCGGGACGAGGAATTCCAGCTAGGTCTGAAGCTTCTTGTCGACGGCCTCGAACGCCGGCTCCTCCACCGCTAGCTGTTGAGCTCTGGTGTTGCCCACCCAGGCTTTGTGAAGTTCTGAGTAGCGGCCACCGGCTCTCACCAGGTCAACGTGGCGCCCCGCCTCACTGCCTCAACCAGCTGGCCCTGATCGAACACCAGAATCAGGTCTGCTGCCTCAGCTGTTGCCAAACGATGGGCAATGCTTACGAGCGTGCGACCTTCCGCCAGCCGCCTCAGCGCGGTGGTTAGCGCCTGGTCGGTTTCGGGGTCTACCGCCGAGGTTGCTTCGTCGAGGATCAGCAGGCCAGGGTCGGCCAGGCCAGCTCGGACCAGGGCAACTAGCTGGCGCTCTCCCACAGAGAGGTTCTCGCCCCGTTCACCAACCCTGGCATTCAGACCTCCGGGAAGTTTCTGGATCCACCACGTCAGGCCCAACTGCTCAAAGGCGGCCGCTACCTCGTCGTCTGTTGCCCCTGGCCTTCCGAACCGGATGTTTTCGCCGATGGTGGTGTCAAATAAGAAGCCGTCCTGAGGGGCCATGCGGACCGAAGACAATCTGGATTCCCTTGACACATCCTGAAGCCGGATTCCGTTGAGTCTGATCTCACCGTTTGTCGGATCGGCCAGGCGGCAAAGCAACTTTGCGAAGGTCGTCTTCCCCGAGCCCGTCTCGCCAACGATGGCAACTCCCGTTCCGGCCGGGATGGTTACCGACACGTTGCGCAGAACGGGTGGCCCGGTGCGATAGCTGAAGTCCAGGCGGTCGACGACCACTTCAATTGCCCCGGCGGGGACTGAGACGCCACTGGTTGGGTCAACAACGTCTACCGGCTGATCGATCAGCTGGAGGATCTTGCGCCACCCGGCGACAGCAGTTTGAGTCTGGTCAAGCGTTTCTGACAACTCAGCAATTGGCGACTGGAGCAACGTGACCAAGAAGAGGCAAGCCACCAGTTCACCAGGGCCCAACCCCCAGGCTTCGCGCTGCCACAGGCCGAACCCTAGGACAGCACCAAGCGCGACAGCTCCGAAGAGGTCGCCAACCACGAAGGTGACCGACGCATACCAGTTGGCTTTCATTCGGGCCCGATACCGGCCCTCTATGGCGTGATCCAGCTTCTCAGAGGTTGGCCCCTCGATGCCATACGCCCGGATCACCGCGGCGCCCATTACCGACTCGCTGAACGTTGTGATCATCTCGCCAACCCGGGTGCGAAAGGCGTCGTAGGCGGCTAGCTGACGCTTTTGCAGAAAGCGCAATAGTGGAACTACCGGCAGCGACGTAAACACCACTATCAGGGCGATCTGCCAGGAGTACCAGAACAACACACCGAAGATCCCAAGTACCACCGTTGGGTTGACGGTCCATGAGTACAAGCCCCACTGAACGAAGCGGCTAAGCGTCTCGGCATCACTAGTAACCCTGGCAACAAGCACACCGCGGCGGGTCTCGTTGTAGTCCGCAATTGAGAGACGATGGACCTTCGCAAATGCCTGGTTACGGAGGGAGGCGAGGGCCGTTTGAGCCCGGGACACAAGGCGGCGTTGGGTGAGCCAGGACACAACGGCTGCCGCCACCGCAACCAAAGCAGCAACCACCACATAACCGGCAACAACATCGGGCCGAACCTCATTGCCCAAAACTCCATCGTCGAGGGCCCGCTGCATGAGAACTGGCACCGTCAGCTTGCCGATGGCAATCGAAACTCCCATGAAGAACGTGGCCCACAGTCCCTGGCGGGCGGCAGGGGTTGCCCGAAGCCCGCGACGCAGCACCGCGACGGCGCCTTCGTCGTGTTGTTCTGAGGTAACGAACTGCTGGGGGGCGCTTTCGAAGTCTTCGGCGTGAACGCTGGTCACGAAGCGGCCTTTTCATAGGCGGTCACAAGCGAGTGGTACGCCGGGTGCTGAAGCAGCTCGAGGTGGGTGCCAGTTGCTGCTATGCGGCCGCCCGAAAGGAAGATCACCCGATCCGCCAACTCGATGGTTGATACCCGCTGGGCCACCACCACAACTGTTGCCTCAACCTGGCCTCGCAGCCCGGCCAGGATCTCTTGCTCAACTGCTGCGTCTACTGCGCTGGTTGCGTCGTCAAGAACCAACAGTCGTGGCCCTCGCACAAGCGCCCTGGCCAGGGCTATCCGTTGCCGTTGGCCACCCGAAAGGGTGACGCCACGTTCGCCAACCACTGTGCTGTAACCGTCCTCGGTTGCCCGAATGAACTGGTCGGCCCTGGCTATCGAAGCCGCGGCCACCACCGCGTCAAGATCGGCGCTGCCTATCACATCTATGTTCGCCTCGATCGAGTCGGCAAAGAGAAACGATTCTTGAAAAACGAGCGATACGGCATCGGTTCGATCGCTCGCGTCGAGCTTGTCGATTAGTACTCCTCCCAGGCGCACAACACCCTCGGCTGGCGGCACCAGCCCGCATATGAGCGAGCAGAGGGTTGACTTGCCGGAGCCGGTAGATCCGACGATGGCCACCGTTTCGCCAGCGTGGATCTCAAGATCGACCCCGACTAGCACTGGGCCACCCTCGACTCCGTCGCCTGACGGCGTGGGATAGGTGAAGGTGACCCCGTCGGCGCTCACGCCGATTGGTCCGGATGGCAGTTGCCGAACAGGGTTGGCTTCGGGCTCAATACCTTCGGTGAACACCACGTCCAACCGTTGATGGGCAACAACAGACGGCGGCAGGCTGGTTAGGAAGAAGCCGAACACTCGCATCGGAAACGAGAGCATCGTGAAGAGCGAGGCCACCTGGACCAGCTCGCCCGGTGTTACCTCGCCAGATCGAATCCGGTATGTGCCAATCAGAATCACGGCGATGATGCCAAGGGTTGGTATCAGGTCCATCACCGTGTCGAACGCGGCTGTGAGGAAACCAACCTCAACTCGATCTCGGCGCAAGGTTTCAACGGTCTCGTCGAACCGTTCCTGCTCGGCTGCTTCCCGCCCGAGTGTCTTGACGATCATTGCGCCGTCGAAGCTCTCATGAGCAACCGTTGACACAACCCCCACGTCGGCCTGCACCCTGGCCGCTGGCGCCTCAACCCGGCGGCTGTAGATCCGGTTCAGCAAGGCAAGCGCCGGGAACACAGCAAGGGCCAGGAGAGCCAAAACCGGGTCAACCACAACCAGGCTGACGGCGGAGAACACGGTAAGGAAGACCACACCCATCGTGAACGGCAGGGGCATCATTACTTGGGTTGCCATCTCGGCGTCGTTGTCTACATACGCCAGAAGCTCCCCCGTCGGGTTGCGCTGATGCCAAGACAGTGGAAGCCGGAGATACTTGCGGCTGAGATGGGCCCGATAGGTGCGTTGAATCCGCTCTCCGGTCATCGATCCGTAGTAGCGCCTTCCAACTGTGCCAACGACCCGGAGCACCGTGATGGCCAGCAACCCAAGGATGCCGCCAAGGACTGTTGCCGGTCCGACCGAAGACCCCTCGAATGCCGGCAGCACGACCTGATCCGTAACTCGACCGAGCACAATTGCTGATCCGACCGTGCCAATGGCAAAGACAAGCGCACCGCAGACCGCCACCGATAGCACCCCTGGATGAAGCCGCGCCATCGCTCTGACGAGCACAAGCCCGCGTCGCAGCATCGAGCGCGGATCGGTGCTGCGACGAGCCAAAGAAGTGGGGAGTTCGGACAAACAACCAACCTATCTGGGGCAGCCCTTGGCGGGTCGCACCACGTTGCTCAGTAGGCGTTGCTCATTGGCACTACAGCAGGCAGCGTCCCGGGGGAGTATCGTCTCACGCTACAAGTGCTTGCGGCCCATTCAGGCGGCCCGAACAACCCCCTAGGATTCACGAATGCAGTTCACACAGTCGCGGCGGACGGTCGCGCTCCTCACGCTCGTATTCATACTCTTCGCTTCGCTGTTGTCGCCAATGGCGGCTGGCGCGGCTGAGGATCCCGAAACCAGACCAGGGGCAACGGCCTCGTCGTCAGATTCGCGCGATTTCAATCCGGACCAAAAGGTCAGCCGCCTCTATCTGGCCGTTCTGGGCCGGGCTCCCGACGCAGGAGGGCTGGCCTTTTGGGTTGGGCTGTTCAACTCTGGCACCTCGTTGGAGGCGATCGCCAACGAGCTTTCCAAGAGCCCCGAGTTCGTTGCAAAGTACGGAAACCTCGACAACCAGGAATTCGTCGTTGAGTTGTACGACAATGTGTTCGACCGTCGGGTCGACTCTGGCATTGACTTCTGGGCAGGCCTCTTGAACGACGGCACCCTCACCAGAAGCGGCCTGATAGTTGAACTGTCAGAGAGCCTCGAATTCCGCAATGAAACGTTCGACCGCTCTCCGCTTGACCGCCTCTACTGTGCGTTCTTTTTGCGTCCACCAGACACCGGCGGGCTGGCGTTCTGGACTGGCCTGTACCGAGACAACAACGTTGATCTTGGGGTGCTGGCATCAGAATTCGCTGCAAGCCCTGAGTTCCAGAACACTTACGGTTCGCTGTCAGACCGTGGCTTTGTCGAGCTGATATACAAGAACGTTCTCGGCCGACCCCTCCCGCTTTCCGAAACAGCAGGCCCCAACCACTGGACCGGAGTTCTTGGTCGTAACGACCTCAGCCGAGGCGGGGTAATGGTTGTGTTCTCAGAGGCTCAGGAGTACCTCAACCGATTCCAGGACGGGTCCTGCCCAGAGGCCGGACAAGCCACGCCGGTTGCGGTTGACGATCGGGGCACAGTTGTGAACAACGGCGTCGTTTCCATCAACTGGGGACCGAACGACGTCCTGCCCGGCGGCACCACGGTGAAGAGCTTCACTCAGGGGTCGAAGGGAACGGTCGTCAACAATGGCGATGGGTCGTTCAGCTACACCCACACGAACGTCTCGGCCGCGGCCGACACCGACAGCTTCACCTACACCCTGGTCAGCGTTGACGGCGTGGAGTCAACCGCAACGGTTGCCATCACTATTCTGGAGGCAGGCGCCGACGGTATCCCAACCGCGGTAGACGACTTCTTTGATGCCGACTTCCAAACCGCAGTTGTTGTTGCCTGGGCGGCAAACGACGTGACAGACGCAACGGTTTCTGTTGAAAGCTTCACCCAACCGGCCAATGGCACGGTCACAAACAATGGTGACAACACCTTCACCTACACCCCAGACACCGGCTTTTCGGGGCCCGACACCTTCAGCTACACCTTGCAGGACGACAAGCCAACCCCAGACACCTCAACTGCAACGGTCACGGTAACCGTTGCAGCAGCCTCTGGCGTAGACGACGGAATCACTCCGGTAGCGGTTGATGACCGGGCGATCACGCCGATAAACACCGCGGTCAACATCGACTGGGACAACAACGATTCGCTGATCGACGGGGGATTCCTCGCAGAGTTCACCCAGCCGCAGAACGGAACGGTCACCGATAACGAAGACGGTTCCTTCAGCTACGTTCCAGACGCCGAGTACACCGCTTCTCGCACCAACCTTGGCCTTGTAGCAGACAGTTTCTCGTACACGCTTCGAGACAACGATGCTGGCGTTTCCACCGCGGTGGTTGAAGTAATCGTGCTGGCTGAGCCTGCGTGTGAGGTGTT